>JAQIBX010000125.1 GCA_027858895.1 Desulfuromusa sp.
AGGGAAAAGGTTTTAAGCCATGAGGAGCTGGCTGAAAAATTCAATGTCTCAGTATCGACTGTTTATAGACGAATGTCGACCATGAAAAAAACTGCTGGCTGATGTTGAGAATCAGCCCCATCTTGATTTTACCGATGCGAAAATCAAATGGGTTAACTTAAATAACTGGCTCAAAATCTGTTTGTGGGGCAAGTCACCCTGGGTTCGAATCCCCGCCTCTCCGCCATAATAACAAGGGGTTAGCTTCATTTAGCTAATCCCTTGTTCGTTGTGTCTGCTTCTTGGGTAGCGCTTTGTTAGTTTTCTTGGCGGGTAATTATCACAATAAATTTATCAATAATTTTTGCAGTTATATGTTTGGAATTTGTTTCATGGATTGCTAGTGCAATTTCTTTTGCGTCCTTATATGTAATCCCATTTGCTTTATGCAATTCTGCAAGAAGCTGCAGCCCCCAATAAGTTTCTACTCCTTCTCGTTCACATAATTTTCTAAGATTTTTATCATTTGTTACACAAGCTAAATCATGACGTTTTGCTGAAAACAGGCATAGTTGATCTTGAAATGATGTAGGTCCAATGCTATTTGCAGCCGCAAACAAATCCTCCAGTTCAGGCTCAAGAACAATCAAACCGAGATCCACAAGGTCGCCCTGATCGTCAATGTCTTTTACTTCTTCAAGGACAGTATTAACAACATACGCTGGGCCTATATGCTCTGTTATGAGCTTCAGTACGGATCGTTCTGTTTTGACAAAATCAATCAATACACAGGCATCCATAATCATTAATTTGGGCGCCTGCTTGGTCACAGAACAACCTCCCAATTTTCTAGAAGGTCTTGCATCTCCTCGATACTGATCCTGAGAATTTCGGCTCCCCGGCTAAGTGAAATATTGTCATCTTCTACTGCCCTACGGGTCAACAGGCTCAGCCTGTCCTCAAAGAAATCATAACGATTTATTCTGAATGGCTCGTTGTTGACTCCCATTGGCTCTTTTTTATTGGTGAGTTTTATTTTGTATTTTTGGTAATGGGCCCAGTGAAATTTTTTCCATATATTTTTATCAACGGCACCACATTCTACCAAGCGCATAAGAATAGTTTTGTAGCTGACCCGAAAGATTCTCTTAACCTTAAATACTCTGTCGACAAAAGCCAAACCTGCCGCCTCATTCCATTCTTTTCTGAATCCCGCGTCAGGCATCAAGAAGTGTGAAGCAAAGGTGTCTGCTTGGCGCTCCTCATCTCCATTCTCATCAGCTTGGTCAATATCATAAGCCTGTGGGTGCAGTACTAAGTGGCCAAGCTCGTGCGCAGAGCTAAAAATACACCTTTCAGTTGGTATTTTGTTCCAGACATTGACAACAATGGCTGGTCCTTTATCTTTTTCTCCCACAGATAGACCGAAAAATCCCTCAGAAGCCATTGATATTGGCTTGAGTTTGACACCGGCACTCTCCAGTAATCCGCAAATATCGTGAATTGGTTCAGTGTTTTTAAGTTTGAGTGCTTTTCTGCACGCTTCTGCAACAGCTACGATATTATCTTTTGGTATATTGTCCCCTACGGCTTTAAGCTCAAAGGGCTTGCGCTCACCCAAGGTTTCTTCAAGAAAATTAAAATCATCAAGCCATTTAGATACCTCTGCAAGAATATTTTCTCGATTTCTCATGCGCTTATTTGAACGAAAACGGACAGTTTTTAGTTCACGAACAGGAGTAAAAAGATCTTGCAGGCGGACATCTAGGGCTCCAGAAATAGCCTGCAAGGTGTTTACTCTGGGGGTTACCTTTCCGCCTTCGAGATTTTTAATAGCAGGGAGAGACACCCCAGAAGACTCAGCAAGGGCTTTTTGACTGAAGCGCCTACCTGCTCTTAGCCTTTTTATGTTCTGTGAAAGCATCTGTAGGTCCATGGTTTCCTCCTTTTGATAGAAGTATACCAAATAATATAAAATTGTCAAAAGGTATATTTAGTAAAAATGACTATAAATCAGCAGCTTAGCCTTACAGTAGACACTATATGTAGTATGTTTTTTATCAAAAATACAAAATCTTGTGCTTTTTAGTATTTATTATGGAAATACTTCAACGACTTGTGCCTGCTCAAAGTTTCGTTTGTTTAACATCTTCTTTGCAGAATCTTATGACCAAATAAAGCAATAGAAAGTTTGGGTTAGCGGAAGGGACATGGCTAGTTACACTTCAACTAATAGTTCAGGCTTATAATCTGTCCATCGGAAAATCCACTCAAGATTCTTTATCCGACTCCGCTATTAAGCTCTCCGATCGATCCATTTGAAACAACCCAACAACCACTAAAAATAAATGCTCCTTGCAATCTCCAGCCGCAGTAACAGATATGACCAGATACGTATCGTCAAATGTCGTCTCTAAAGGATTCGCATATGTCCTTAGGATTTTTGAGCGAGTCAATTTGCTATTGATGTTAATCAGGACCACGACTCTGGCACGTCAATTCCATACTTCCGAGCGGTCGTTAAAACCCCTGACTGGCCAAAGGTTTCTGAGTAAATTTCATGTTGACCAGACACATAATTGAAACTCCACAAGGTGCGCGGATAACCATTTTGAAGCTCAGAAATCTGCACAACCCGCCGCCCATGATGCGGCGTGTTTTCAGCATGAATAAGCACATTCAGGTTGCCTTTGACCTGTACATCCAGAACATCCCAAGGCAAAGAACCACCACCGGCAATGAGGGTTTGCATCCGAATTAAAGCGTCATCGCAACTGTTGGAATGGATAGTTGAGCAGGTTCCGGAATGGCCGGTATTTATGGCATGTAAAAATGCTGTTGCTGCTGCCATATCCCGTATTTCACCGACGAGAATTCTATCGGGTTTCTGCCTCAAGGTCGTGCGGATCAGAAAGGCCATATCGACTTTCTGCTCATCCCCCCTCCCCTGCCTTCTCCTAGGCGCTTCGAGCATGACCAGGTTCTCTGCTGAAACTTGCAGCTCCTGCGTATCCTCAACCGTTATTACTCGATCTCCAGCGGGAATAAACGAAGACAACACGTTCAAAAGTGTTGTCTTTCCTGACCCGGTTCCGCCACTGACAAGCATGTTCGATCGGCTCAAAACTGCAAGTTTTAAATAGTCCATCATGCTCTGTGTCATACTGCCAGATTCAACCAGTTTTTCAGCATTAAGGCGGACCTTCGGGAAAGCTCGAATCGTTATATTTGAGCCACGCGGAGCGGTCGGATAAAGAACCGCACACACCCGAGAACCATCACTCAATCGTGCATCAAGGATAGGATGGGTATCAGGGTCTGCGACCTGCCCTAATGCGTTTGCAATCTGCCGGATCAGGGTTTGCACTGACTGTTCATCGGCAAATTTTGTGTCTACGCGCTGCATTTCTCCGTATTGCTCAATGAAGATTTCATCATATCGATTGACGCAAATCTCACTGACGCCATCCATCCCTAGAAACTCTTTAATCGGGGTCAAATAGAAGTCAACCAACCCCCAAACATCTGCATTGATATCTTTCATAATCCCCTACTTCTTGGCATTAAAATCTTGCACCACAAATGAAAATCTTTCCCGCAAACCCGCCACAGAATCTGGCTTGAATGTCTTCTCCGACTGCCTCAATCTGCCGTCTCTTCTTTCGATAACCGGCCACTCAATCGCGTCAAATTTGGCCTGGTAATTGTTTCTTAAACTCGCACTTGAGAAGACATATTCAACGTCAAAATAATGCTTATCTTTCATGCCTCTGATGTGATCAAAAAAAGCACGATAGACCCGGTTTGTGCGCTTATGGGAAAGTTCTATTTCGAGCGCAGTCGCCCTCCCCTCGCTCTCAAGCAGAGCATCCGGCAACTTGTCTTTATCGGTAAAGCACAAATGTTTTTCAAAAGTATGGGCAATCCCCGGCTTCAATCTCTCCAGAACCGCTAGCTGGACACAGAGATTATGCCGCACAATCGGCACAGAGACCTTACTTGGTTCAGTCACGTAATCAAGGGCTTTTTCTGTCAGCTCACAGGCCAATTCCCGGCCATCGCGGGTCATCAGAAAAAGCTTTTCCTTAACCGTCGGCACGTCAATTTTCCGTAACAGTCCAGCGTCTATAAGGCGCTTGAAAAACGCCCACTGCCCGACCGAATTAACCCCTAGAGCTCTCGACAAAATGGATATGGTCGAATAGTGGTATTCAGACAGCCAGAGAAGAACTTTTTCTTGTTTTTCTCGTCCCCTTACGTGGGTGTCATCGATGCCGATCCGAGGTGATTTTTTCCTTTTTTCAGACACTGAAAAGCTCCTTTTTAAAGATTGAAATGCAATGTGCCCAAGCCAAAGGCGTCGGGTGCTTGCGTTTCTTCATGGGGTCGTGTGCCCTAGCGTACGCGCCGGGTGCCGACCCTCTACACGCTTCCGGAGCATCCCCGGAGTGGTTATCTTTTTGCTTCGATAAGAAGGAAAACCGAGCCACAATAGTTGGCGATGAAGCAATGTGCCCTAGCGACAAAGCGCCGGGTGCTTGCGGTCTTTCATGGGGCCGTGTGCCCTAGCGTATGCGCCGGGTGCCTGCCCTCACCTGAACCGAAGGAACGCCGGGACAGGTTATCTTTTTGCTGCGTCCAGAAGCAAATTATGCAGGCCCGTCCAGGGCCTGAGTGAGCCCTGCGAACGGCTGGCAGGGCAGGTGCGACCAAGCACATGAGCAGCTAAGGCAAACCCCAGTTTGCTGTGTTGCGGTCCTGTCCTACAGGGTCCCGTCCAGGGGCAATGCAGGATCGCGCCCTTGAGCGCGACCTGGACAAAATTGAACGGCCCTTGCCGTGAAAAGACACGTCCCGGCCCACCGGGAAAGTGGCGGTCTTGTGCGCCACCGTCCGCAAGGAGCGTCCAGCGACGAAGCCGGACCAACCGCGTTTGCGTGTGGCGTCCAGCCACCCGAAGGGCAAGGGAACAGGCTGAACATCGTGAAGCAAGTTCTCGCAGCCGCCAAAGGCGGTTGGTCCGGCTTCGTAGAAGCGTTTCGGACGGTGGCGCAGGTGAATTGCTCTGAAGTGCGTGGCGTCCAGCAACAAACGCAAGATCAAGAGGGCAAAGCCCTGCACTATCAAGCGGCGTTCAGCAAGCCAGATAGTGCATAAAGCCATGAAAAAGCGTTCCTTTTTTATGGTTCTTGGCTAGCAGCCAAGCATGTTTTCCGATTCGGTCGTCCAGACCCAGGAAAACAACGTCTCTACGCGCAGCGGAAAATTTTTTTATGGTTTTTATTATGTAGCACATTATGTTTTTTTTTGTGTAGTAAATAATAATATGCTATATAGTCTTTTATATAATAAATTATTGTTGGAGGGGTCTTGATGAACACTATTTTGAAGCTGTTTGAATTCCTGTCATCTTGGTTAGATCCGTGGTTATGGATCACAACCGGAATCATTTTATTTATTCTTTGTGTCATCGGCATCAGTCCGATAAAGGATGAAGTTGAAAGCTCGACGCCAGAGCTTGCTTTGATTAAGATCAGGCGTTTGTTGTTGGCGATTCTCGCCACTCTCTATTTGTTGATCCCGTTGATTGTTGCTCTTCTTTCGGCCGTGGTTTTACGTTCTGACTGGTACGAGCTTTTTAATAGTTTCTTCTTCTCGGTTGTCGACTCTTTAAAACATCTATGGACAGCTCCAGCTGCAGGACTGTTAGCCGGTCTCTTTTTGCGCATTGGCTGGAAGCGTTATTATATGCCGCTACGTTCAAGATTTTGGCGTCAATTACGCTTCAAACAATCGGCGGATTCTCTGAGCGATATACGCAAAGAAAAAAGTCGGTTGGAACCGCAGACTTTCTTGCCAGCAAATTTCTATAAAAATGAGCAGTTTTGCTATGGGCTCGATGAAGGTAAAAAGCCCATCTATATTGCAGAAGAAATATGGAAGGTGCACAACCAAAAGATTATCGGCCCGACCCAGACGGGCAAGGGCGTTCTGATCGGCGTCCAGCTCGATCAATCGATAAGAAAAAATCATTGCACGATCTTTGTCGATCCCAAAGGGGACAAACACGCCATTCATATCATGCATCAAGCGTGCAAAGCTGCTGGAAGAAAATTGATTGTTCTCGATTTTTCTTCCGTCTCTGACGCTTTAACTTGGGAACCGTTTTTGAACGGCTCCACCCGCGAACGTCGGGCGCGTCTTCACTTCGCTTTTGGCTTAAAAGATACGGGGTCGGATGCTGATTTCTATAAGGCCAATGAACGCAAGGTGATTGATGCGGTTTGGGAGAAATGGAACGGCACCATCTCAAATCTTGAAAGCATCCTTTCTGAAGGGAAGAATGCGGACAATTCTAAACGCACTCTTTC
>JAQIBX010000004.1 GCA_027858895.1 Desulfuromusa sp.
ACCCCAGGTGCAATGGATTACTCTTCCATCGTTCAAAAAGTTCGTAAGAATGGAGCTGAAGCTTTAATTTTTGGTGGCTATCATCCAGAGGCTTCCAAACTGGTTTCTCAAATGCGCCGTAAACGTCTCAAGGCCATCTTTATCTCTGACGATGGTGTTAAAGACGACAGCTTCCTCAAAGTTGCCGGTGATGCTGCAAACGGTGCTTATGTTACAGGTCCTCGTGATCTTTCCAGTATCCCCCTCAATGCAGCAGCAGTAGCTGAGTTCAAAGCTGAGTATGGTGCTGAGCCTGGTGCTTTCTTTCAAGAAGGTTATTCAGCTGCGCTTGCTCTGCTGAATGCAATAGAAAAAGCTGGTTCTACCGATTATGCTGCGGTCACAAAGGTGCTGCGTAGCGAATATGTTGAAACACCAGTCGGTAAGATCAAGTTTGATAGCAAAGGCGATGCTGAAGGTGTTGGTTTCTCGGTTTACAAGGTCGAGAATGGCGCTTTCACTGAAATCAAGTAGATGACTTAAAACAAACAGCGCTGATCTTTGTTGCGTTGTTTGATGAAGTCTTTTCAGGGGGTTGGTATTTTTACCAGCCCCCTGAAGTTTTGTTTGATATTTAAAATTGCAGCAGCTTTCTAGCTATTTGTATGCTGCAGGTCACTGTGAAAACAGTCGATATGATTGTATATCGACATCTTCCACAGCAGTCGGTTGTTATTTATGGAATATTTTCTTCAACTCTTCTTTAGCGGTTTAACTCGGGGAAGTATTTATGCCCTGATTGCTCTGGGCTATACCATGGTCTATGGCATCATTCAGTTAATCAACTTCGCCCATGGGGAGATTTATATGATCGGAGCATTTGTTGCTCTGATTGTTGCCGGCGTCTGCACTATCTATGGATTAAGTGGCGTTTCTATCCTGATCCTGGCTGGAGTTATTGCGGTCATCTACGCTTGCGCTTATGGTTATACCCTGGAAAAAGTTGCTTATCGTCCGTTGCGAGGGGCTCCGAGACTGGCTCCTTTGATCAGTGCTATCGGAATGTCAATCTTCCTGCAGAATTATGTTCTGCTGGCTCAAACGTCAGACTTTCTGCCTTTCCCCCGGTTGATTCCCGACTTTGCTTTTATGGAACCTGTTGCCCATATCATCGGTTCACCAGAGTTAGTGATTCTGGTGACAACTGTGGTGACAATGATTCTTCTGACCCTGTTGATCAAAAAGACCAGAGTTGGGAAGGCGATGCGGGCAACTCAGCAGGATATGAATATGGCTCGCCTGGTTGGGGTCAATGTCGATCGAATTATTTCAATGACATTTATAATTGGCTCGGGTTTGGCTGCCATCGGTGGTGTTCTGGTGGCATCTTACATCGGGCAGGTTAATTTTTATATTGGTTTTCTGGCTGGTGTAAAAGCTTTTACCGCTGCAGTTTTAGGTGGTATCGGTTCCATTCCTGGAGCTGTGATAGGTGGTTTGGTTCTTGGATGGGCAGAAAGCTTTGCTGCTGGTTATATCTCCAGTGCCTATGAGGATGTTTTTACCTTTGGTCTGCTGGTTCTTATCCTGACCCTACGTCCTGCTGGAATTCTCGGTAAGGCACGTAAGCAGAAAGTTTAAAGGTTATGGGTATGCTACAGAATTTAAAACAATCACTTTTGATTTCCCTCTGGTTTGTCTTTCTGACCTTTCCGTTGATGGTTGTTCGTGTCAACACCATGGATCAAGTTGTCATTTGGCGCTGGATGAATATGCTCTGGGTGGCAATTGCCAGCTTTGTCCTGTCTTATGGCTGGCGCTATATGTTTGCACGACAGAAAGTGAGAAAAAAAGTTGCCGATGAGGGTGGTGAGACCCGCAGCAAGTTACAATTGTTGCTGGAGGATATGTCCTTTCGCTATAAGGCGATGGGTGTAATACTGGTGGCTGCTCTCATTTTTCCACAGGTTTTTGACACCTACCAAAGTACAATTATGATTTCGGCGTTGATCTACGTGGTATTAGGGCTTGGATTAAATATCAGTGTCGGTCTGGCTGGATTGCTTGACCTTGGTTATGTCGCGTTCTTTGGAGTTGGTGCTTATTCTTATGCGCTTCTGAACCATCATTTTGACCTTGGATTCTGGATCTCACTACCAATTGGTGGCATTATTGGTTGTCTCTTTGGGATTGTCCTTGGTTTCCCGATTCTGCGCTTGCGTGGTGATTATTTAGCTATCGTAACTCTTGGCTTCGGCATGATATTCAAGGTTGTTATGGAAAACTGGGATAGCTTGTCATTTGGGCCAAGTGGAATTGCGAATATTGATAAACCAAGTTTCTTTGGTATGGATTTGAATCTGGCGGATTCCACTGTTTATATCTATTACATTATGATTGCGATGGTGATCTTTACTATTCTGGTGACGAACCGTTTAAAAAATAGCCGGGTTGGCCGTGCCTGGATTGCCATGCGGGAGGATGAGACTGCGTGCGTAGCCATGGGGATCGATATAGCCCGTACCAAACTGTCTGCCTATGCGCTTGGTGCTTTCTGGGCGGGGATGGTAGGGGTTCTTTTTGCCTCCAAAACAACATTTATTAATCCCGCCAGTTTTACCTTTATGGAATCTGCAATCATCCTTTCGATTGTGGTTCTTGGTGGTATGGGTTCGATTTTAGGGGTTATTATCGGAGCATTTTTCCTGATATTACTTCCCGAATATATGCGCGCATTCTCTGAATATCGAATGATGACGTTTGGGGCAGCGATGGTGCTGATGATGATTTTCCGTCCACAGGGGATCATCAGTAACCTCCGGCAGACTTACCAATATAAAGGTTTGAAGGATAAGACCAACAATGGCTGAAAAAAAGCATAAGCTACTAGAAGTTAAAGGGTTGACGATGGATTTTGGCGGCCTGCGGGCTGTCGACAGCGTTACGCTGGAAGTCCATGAAGGTGAAATTGCTGCATTGATCGGTCCCAACGGCGCCGGGAAAACCACATTTTTCAACTGTGTCACCGGAATTTACAAACCAACTAAGGGTGATATCCTGCTGCACCCTAAAGGATTGGAAACCCGTCGCTTAAATGGGCTGAAGCCGAATAAAGTTACAGAGATGGGGCTGGCGCGGACCTTTCAAAATATTCGCCTGTTTCCCGATATGACAGTGTTAGAAAATGTCATGATCGGGCGTCATTGTCGCACCAAAGCTGGAATTTTTAGAGCGATCATCCGAGATAAAATGGTTCGTGATGAAGAGCAGCAAATCATTGAATCCAGTTATCAGCTTCTTGAAAAAGTTGGCCTGGCTCGTTTTGCTAATGAGTTTTCCAGGAACCTCCCTTATGGTGCCCAACGACGCTTGGAAATTGCTCGAGCAATGGCAACGGATCCCTTCCTGCTGTTGTTAGATGAACCGGCAGCAGGAATGAACCCCTATGAAACGTCTGAGTTAGATCAGCTAATCTGTAAAATCAGTTCAGAGGATAAAATTGCCATTCTGTTGATTGAACATGACATGAAGTTGGTGATGAATATCTCCAATCCCATCTATGTCATGGAATATGGCAAGAAGATCGCAGAAGGGAGTCCCCGGGAAATAAAGGACAACCCGAAGGTTATCGAAGCCTACCTGGGAGAAGAAACTGATGCTTAAAATACAGAATATTCAGACTTTTTACGGAAATATCCAAGCGCTGAAAGATGTTTCTATTGAGATAGAAGAAGGTGAAATTGTTGCTTTGATCGGAGCGAATGGGGCTGGCAAAACAACGACTCTGATGTCGATCTGTGGAATTTCTCCACCGCGTTCAGGTGACATTCTTTTGGATGGGGATTCAATAAAAGGGGTAGCCGCCGACAAAATTGTACAAAAGGGGATTGTTCAGGTTCCCGAAGGTCGACGTATTTTCCCCGATTTAACGGTTCAGGAAAATCTGGAAATGGGGGCTTTCCTGCGTAAAAATAAGCGCTTGATTCAACAAGATTTAAACTATGTCATGACCTTGTTCCCAATACTAGAAAAGCGTCGCACCCAGCTTGGTGGAACCTTGTCAGGAGGGGAGCAGCAGATGCTGGCAATCTCCCGAGCGCTTATGGCCAGGCCCCGTGTTTTGCTGCTTGATGAGCCTTCTCTGGGATTAGCTCCGTTGATTATCAAGCAAATTTTTGAAATCATCCGTAAGATCAACAAGGAAAGTAACACAACGATTTTTCTGGTAGAACAGAATGCCAATCAGGCTCTGAAGTTGGCTGATCGTGGGTACGTCATGGAAAATGGTCGCATTACCCTCGTTGATTCTGCCGATAAGTTGCTGGCAAATGATGATGTGCGAAAAGCTTATTTAGGAATCTAATGGTTCTGAACCCTGAATTTAGGCGCCCTTTATGGGTGCTTATTTGTTTACGTAATTCAGCAGAAATTTGACTGAACTTTGCATGCGAGGGGAATTATATAGTATTATTTCTTAACACTTTCCATTTACTTAAAACGGAAGTTTGATGCGTAACCTATTTTCAACCGTAACTAAGAAAGTGATCATCGGTTATCTGGTGATTGTGATTTTTAGTCTATTGTCCGTTGGCTACGCCCTTTCAATGCTTCACCAGCAGACCCGCGATACTGAGAATCTGGTCAATGTCGAGTTTCGTACTTTTGAACTGGTGCGTGATCTGCAACAGAATCTGCTGGCTCAGGAAAATATAGAGAAACAACTGCTGATTCTTCGCGACCCAGCGCTAAGTGAGTTACGGCTTAACCGAAACAATGAATTTACCCGCTATGCCCTGGCTTTAAATCGTCCCCCGCTGACAACAGAACTCAAGAACTTAATCAAATTTGTCGAAAGCTATCGCCAAGCTGATAATCAGCTGACGGAGGCTCTGTTCTGGGAAAACTGGACGCAGGCCCAACAGCTATCGAACGAAATGACAGTTCCTTTACGGGTTCAATTATTGAATTATCTGGCAGAATTCAGACAGCAGCAACAACAGGAAATTAATACAGGTCTTGCTCAGCTATCGCAACATACCGGTGAAGCTTTTCAAATGACCGTTTTGTTGAGCCTGCTTGGTATTTGTCTTTCGGCACCGGTTTCTATAGCGGTTATCTTAAGTATCCATCGATCTGTTAAAGAATTAAAAAAGGCAACTCAGCGAATATCTGCAGGGAGATTTGATCATTCTCCCGATTTTTCCGGCAGCGACGAGTTTGCGCAATTGGCTAGTGATTTCGAGCAAATGGGGCAGAAACTTAGTGAACTTGAACAGTTGCGCCTTGACGCAAATCCGCTGACGCTGTTGCCTGGCAATCTTGCGATTGATCGGGAAATTGAAATGCGGATCGGCAATCGAGAGCCTTTTTCGCATCTCTATATTGATCTGGATAACTTTAAAGTTTATAGCGATCGCTATGGGTATAATGCCGGAAGCGATGTCCTGGCCAAGGTGGGTGAATTACTAAAACAGGTTATTGGTGAGTATGGTTCTTCGCAAGACCTGGTCGGGCATATTGGTGGTGACGATTACGTGGTTCTTAGCAGTCTTGATTCGGGAGAACTTTTGGCGCAGAAAATTATCGCTGCCTTTACCGAATTGGTTCCATCTTTTTATACTACAGAAGATCGGATAGCTGGCTCTTTTGCTGGTGAGGATCGTTATGGGGTAAAACGGACTTTTCCGCTGATGACGATATCTATTGCTGTTATTTCGTCCGACCGCTACGATTACCCTTCACGCTTGGCAATTAGTCAGGACTGTGCGAGAGTGAAGGAGTATTTAAAAATTCAGGAAGGAGTCTATTCCAATCCGAAGATGAGTCTGAAGGGTGGGTCTGAATCAACCGGCAAGTAAACGTTCATCGATAGATTGAAAGAGTCGGCGTCTCGCTTCTTGCAGCCGCCTTGCCGCTTCA
>JAQIBX010000057.1 GCA_027858895.1 Desulfuromusa sp.
CGAGGCTCAGATGCCGTTTGCTTGCGCTACCTGCCACGCTTGCGTGAAGAATTGTCCGACCGGAGCGATCCAATCCGGCCAGCCGATCGACGCGCGCAAGTGCATCAGCTATTTAACCATCGAAAAGAGCGGAACTCTGTCCCACGAGGAAGGCGAGTCGATTGGAAATTGGCTGTTTGGCTGTGATGACTGCACCATGGTTTGTCCGCCGCGAGTCGAGACCGATACGCGCATTCCGGTTGACCTCGAATGGTTGCTCAAGGCTCCTGCGTCCGAAATCCGCCGTACCATCAAAGGCAATGCCACCGCCTATGCCGGTGTGACCCAATTGCGCAAAAATGCTGTGGTTGTGTTGAAAAACATGAATTCACTGCGTGCGCAGGATTTGCTCCAGTGGGTGAGCAAAAACACCGGGAGCGAGTTGATTCGTCGGCAGATTAGTTTATGGTGAATTCGCGACCTTTATTCGGGGTTTCAATTGACTAGCTCCATATAATTAAGCACCACGGGGAGGGGACTGATTTTATTTTTCGTCGTTTCAGTGTCGGGGACAGGATGATGTTCGAAAAGAACCTCGAAAAAAAAACAGTCCCCTTGATTCAGTGAAAAATTTAATCTGTCTCCCGATTTTAAGGTAAATTTGAACCGTTGACGTGAGTTTTTTATCCACAGGGAGAGTTGCATGAAGTTCATTGAATTAGCCGAAAAGCGTCGCAGTATTCGCGGCTATAAGCCAGATCCCGTACCCGAAGAGCAATTGAACGAAATCCTGCAGGCGGGCAACCTTGCCCCGACTGCCAAGAATCTTCAACCTTTCCACTTCATTGTCGTGCGTGACCCGGCCAAGCTTGATGAGCTGGCCGTAGCCTATCCTGCTCCGTTTTTTCGCCAGGCACCGGTTGCCATTGTCATTTGCACTGAACCCGCCGAAGGTTGGACGCGTGATCGCTACGACGGCAAAAACTATTGCGAGGTCGATGCCGCTATTGCCATTGATCACATGACCCTTGCCGCCGCTGATATTGGTTTGGGAACCTGCTGGATCGGCGCCTTTGATCCTGCCAGGGTGACCGATGCAATGGGGCTTCCCGAAGGAATTCATCCGATCGCCATGCTGCCGGTGGGCTATCCGAACGAAGCTGGACGCGAGAAGAGCCGCAAACCTCTGAAAGAGCTGGTTCGTTATGATTGCTGGTAGTGGGAGTCGGGTTGGCGAATGAAAGAGCTGCGTCGCTTGGTGTCGTCTGGCTGCAGGTCAGCATGGTCGATAATCAGTTTTTCAACCAGAAGTCATTATTTTCCAGCGGGTCATAAAAGCGGATGTATCCCCATTTATTGATGGGATGCTGTTGCTCGATTGGATCACCTTCATGGTAGAGACGGTCGACTGTTAGAAAAACGCCAATGAGTGGCCCGTGTTTGCGTAATACTTGCAATGAGTATGAAGAGCAGGTTGGGTACATGGCACAACGCTGACCGTCCACCGGGGAAATGTATTTTTGAAATAGAAGGACCGCGGTTTGTAAAACCGAGGTGTTTGCAGATTGCTGTTTTCGGGTTGTTTTGTTGCTCTCCCATGGGCCCCAATCTTCAGCGATTGCGTGTGTTGTTGTTAAACAGAACAGCAGAGCAGCTATCCCGCAAATGGCCTTCATTTAGATGTTTCCTTTACTGATCTGTTGCGCAGTCGATCCATCCTCTCAGTGATTATTTTCTCATAGCCGTGGTTGGAAGAGCGATAAAAAACTCTTCCACTGATCTGCTCAGGTAGATGCATCTGTGCAGCAAAACCATCCTGGTAATTATGGGCATATTTATACCCTGTGCCGTAATCAAGCTGTTTCATTAATGTAGTTGGAGCATTGCGGATATGCTTTGGAACGGGCAATGCCCCCGATTTCCGAACTTCGGCTAGAGCTTCATCTATGCCGAGGTAACTGGCGTTGCTTTTGGGTGCAGTGGCCAGATAGGTGACACCCTGAGCCAAGTTGATTCTGGCTTCGGGCAGGCCGACAAAGTGGACTGCTTGCTGCACTGCTAACACAATCTGTAGCGCTCGCGGATCGGCATTGCCGATATCTTCTGAGGCGAAAATGACCATCCTCCGGACGATGAACAACGGGGCTTCCCCTGCTTCGAGCATTCTAGCCAGCCAGTACAGGGCCGCGTCAGGATCGGAACCGCGCATGCTTTTTATGAATGCGGAGATCACGTTATAGTGTTCTTCGGCACCCTTATCGTAAAGGAGTGCTTTCTTCTGCATTGCTTCCTGGGCTGTTTCCAGTGAAATAGAATCGTCCTGAGCTGCTGAGGCCGCAACCTCTAATGCTCCAAGAGCGATCCGGGCATCGCCACCGGCTTGATCGGCAAAGAAGTTGAGCGCGGCCTCTTCAATCTGGAGATTTGGTTTGTTCAGTCCTTGCTGAGCGGGTATTGCTCGCTGCAATAATATTTTCAGATCTGGCGGAGCCAAGGGCTCCAGAACGAAAACCCGCGACCGCGACAGTAAAGCTGAGTTGACCTCAAAGCTGGGATTTTCTGTTGTTGCACCGATCAGAGTGATCTCTCCTTTTTCGACTGCGGGGAGAAACGCATCCTGCTGAGCTTTGTTGAAACGGTGAATTTCATCGACAAACAAGAGGGTTTTTCGAGCATGATAGGCGCGTTGCTGTTTCGCTTCGGCAACTATTTCTCTGACTTCCTTGATGCTGCCAAGAACTGCTGAAAAGAACACAAAACGACTTTTCGTACAGTTGGCAATGACTCGGCCAAGGGTGGTTTTTCCAGTGCCGGGCGGGCCCCAGAAAATAATTGATGCGAGCTGATCGCTTTCAATCAGTTGGCGCAGCAGTTTGCCTTGTCCAAGTAGATGTTGTTGACCCACGACTTCGTCAAGAATTTGAGGTCGCATCCGTTCAGCTAACGGGGTATTCCCGCTGTTTTGTGCGGTTTGTTCAAAGAGATCCATGCATGCTCCAAATATGATAATAGCGGTCAATGTAGCACGCAGTTTGTCCCGACAACAACTGTCTATGCGATGGACTTTCGCTGGCATTTTGTGCTAATTAGTCAGCCATCTTTTTATTATTTACAGTTGCAGCGAATTGAATATTACTGCTTTTAAACACTTCCACGGTGGGACGATGCTGAAAAAAGTTGGTATTTACGCAAAAAAAAATCACCCTGATGTTGAACAGATCGCTTCTGACATCTGTGAACGCTTTAAATTGGCGCAGGTTGAGGTTTTGCTTGAAGACAGTCTGGCTGAGCAGGTCGGGCAGGTGAGCGGCTATGCTGGTGAGGAAATTCCTGAGTTAGTTGATCTGATCATCGTCCTCGGTGGTGACGGTACGCTGATTTCTGTCGCCCGTTTGATTGGTGAACGGAATATTCCAATTGTTGGTGTCAATCTGGGACAGCTTGGTTTTTTGACCGAGATTACCTGTGACGAACTGTCGGAGATGTTGGCACGGTTGCTTGCAGATGACTATCAGGTTTCTGATCGGATGATGATTGATGCCTTGATCCATAGAAACGGTCAGGTGGTTGGGACATTCACCGTGCTCAACGATATCGTTATTAATAAAGGAGCATTGGCACGGATTATTGACATGGAAACCTATGTCGATGGTCGCTACCTGACCTGCTATAAGGCCGACGGTCTGATTGTTTCTACTCCAACCGGATCGACAGGGTACAATTTAGCAGCTGGTGGCCCCATTATTTACCCTGATATCAATAGTTTGCTAATTTCCCCGATTTGCCCACATATGTTGACCAATCGCCCGATCATGGTCTGGAGTCGTTCAGTGATAGAGATTGATGTCAAGTTTGAAAATGATGTCGTCTTTTTTACTGCAGATGGTCAGGTTGGTCGCAAGCTGCTCCCGGGTGACCGGGTCGAAGTGCGCCGCTCTAAATCGCGTACCCGTTTGGTGACCAGCCCAAGTAAAGATTATTTTGAAATTTTGAGAACAAAATTGAACTGGGGCCAACGTTGATGGCAAGCCATCTCTTTATTGATGCTTATTTAGTATCAATTTTCTGCTCTACTCTTAGAATGTTTCCCTCTCCCTGAGGGAGAAGGGTTGAGCGGAAGATCAGTAATAATCTCTTTATTAATTGACTGGTGATCAGAAAGCTATGCTGACAGATCTAATCATCAAAAATTTTGCCATTATAGAAAATCTGCACGTCACTTTCAGGTCGGGTTTTAATGTGCTGACCGGAGAAACTGGTGCCGGCAAATCAATCATAATTGATGCGGTCAATCTTCTGCTCGGAGGTCGGGCCCGTGGTGAGATCATCCGGACCGGAGAGAATGAGGCTTCGGTCGAAGCAGTTTTTGAGCTCAGTGAAAAATCGTTGTTTGGACAGAAGCTAATCGCTGCCGGACTGGACGATGATGGCGCGTTGCTGGTACGTCGGATAGTGGCTCGCTCGGGGAAAAACCGGATCTTTGTTAACGGATCGCCGGTGCCCTTGACTCAATTACGTGAATTGATAAGCGGGCTGGTCAATATTTATGGCCAGCATGAACATCAGAACCTGCAACGCCCCGAAACCCACCTGGAATTGTTGGATTGTTTTGCCGGACTGCAGGAACCTCTGGCGGGTTACCGGTCTTCTTTTGCCGCGTATCAACGGTTGCAAAAAGAACTGAATAATTTGGATCTTGCCGAGCGTGAGCGTCAGCAGCGGCAGGATATGCTTGGTTTTCAGCAACAGGAAATACTTAATGCGCACTTGAAAACAGGCGAAGCCGAAGATTTGGAAAGGGAGCGTTCCATTCTGCAACATGCGGAAAAATTAACTGCAGCAACGGTGGGTGGTTATGAAAGTCTTTATGCCGGACAACAGGCTGCTTGTGAAAAAATTTCCATTGTGGCCGCTCAACTCGAAGCTTTGCAGCAGATTGATCCGCACCTCGGTTCTTTGGCAAAATCGCTGCAGACTAACCTTTATAGTCTGGAGGATATTGCTTCAGAATTGCGTGATTATTCAGAAAATCTCGATTTTGAACCACAACGACAGCAGCAGGTAGAAGATCGACTTGCACTGCTGGTCGGCTTGAAGAGAAAATATGCTCCGACGATTGCTGATCTACTGGAATATTTAGAACAGATTACCGCCGAACTTAATGATTTGAGCGATGTTGAAGGGCGACGGGAACAACTACGGCAGCAATTACAGATACAAAATGGACTGCTTTTTGAGTCGGGAAAACATCTGAGCCACCAACGTGAAAAAGCGGCCGTTGAACTTGCTAATATCGTGAAGCGCGAACTTGCCGATCTGGCAATGGCTAAAGCTGATTTCGCCATTCGACTCATTCCTTTACCAGAGCCCTCGGTTGATGGACTAGAGAGTGGAGAATTCTATCTTTCCGCCAATCCTGGGGAGGAAGCGCAGCCTTTGGCTAAAATTGCCTCGGGTGGGGAGTTGTCACGGATCATGCTGGCTTTAAAGCGCAGCGTCCCGGAAGGAGATGGCATCAGGACTTTGATTTTTGATGAAGTTGATGCTGGAATTGGTGGTGAAGCGGCAACGGCTGTTGGCGAAAAAATCAGTCGTTTAGGAAAAGATCTGCAGGTGCTTTGTGTGACCCATTTACCACAGGTTGCAGCATTTTCTGACCATCATTACCGAGTGGTAAAGGAAGAGAATAACGGGCGAACTACGACTCAATTGAATCTATTAGATACCGAAGCTCGGATTGTCGAAATGGCACGAATGCTTGGTGGCTCCCAGGTTGGTCGGCAAACGTTGGAACATGCTCGTGAATTGATTGCAAATTCCAGGGAGCTTGTCGCAAAATAATTGAACCCAATTGTATTTTTATGGAGATGATATGATTCGCCATGCTCATATTCAAGATGCTCGGGCAATTCACAAACTGTTGCTTGAGTATGCTGCGGATGGTCAGTTGCTCGGTCGTTCACTAGCAGATATATATGATTCTCTCCGTGATTTTTATGTTTATGAGGAGGATGGTGAAATTCTTGGGATTGGCGCTTTAGCTATTTGCTGGGAAGATTTAGCCGAAGTCCGCTCTCTGGCAGTTGTCGCAGGTCAGCAGGGAAAGGGAATCGGGCGTAAAATCGTCGAGAGTTGCCTCAAAGAAGCCGTTGAACTCGGTCTGAAAAGGGTCTTTGCTTTGACCTATCAACCTGAATTTTTTAAAATTCTTGGTTTTTCTGATATTGAAAAAGCGGAGTTGCCGCAGAAGGTTTGGGGAGTTTGCATTAATTGTGTCAAGTTCCCCGATTGTGATGAATTTGCACTGGCCATAAATTTGTTGGAATAATTTTAGAGTTGTGTTATTGATATATTATAATAATTATTGGTGTGTCATGGCGACTGATTGAAACTAAGAATTTCAGTTGGTCACTCAAAGGGTGATATTGAGGATCTGCAATCAAGCGATTTTTTTGGAGTTGATTTGGCGAGACGTTTTTCAGTCATATTTGTCCCGGAAGACAATGGTCATGTGCGGCGCGTACGCATTCGGAGCGGGGTTGTAAAATCGGCACTCTGCTGCTGCTTGATTGTTGCCGGACTGTTTGCTTTTTTTGCTTACAGTTATTTTAATTTCACAGTTGACCGCGATGAGTTGCAGCGGCTCCGTTTTGCGACCAGTCAACAGCGGCAGACTCTAAAAAGTTTGGTTGTCGATTTAGAAGAGGTTCATCAGCAGATGAATGCTCTTGCCGAAACAGAGGCGCGGGTCCGGCAGCTGGCCAACCTGGAAGCTGTTCCACAGGGTATCCCGGTCGCGATCGGTGGCATTTCAGAGACTGGGTCTACTGAAACAGTTGATGAAATACAACGACAGATCAATAAGCTTCAAGTTGAAATTGAGCTGCGCCGTCAGAGTCAGGAGGGGGTGCGAAACCTTCTTAATGACCAAGTTTCACTCAGTAGAGCCACTCCCCAGGGCTGGCCGACCAAAGGTTGGTTGACCTCCTATTTTGGTATGCGTAAATCGCCCTTTACCGGCAGGCGGGTTATGCACGAGGGACTGGATATCGCGGCAAGGGTTGGAACGCCGGTTGTCGCAACGGCTGACGGAATTGTGGCTCGAGTTAAACATTCTTCTGATTACGGTAAGATGGTGATTGTTGATCATGGTTATGGTTACCGTACCATTTTCGCCCATAATTCAACCACGCTTGTCACGGCGGGTCAGCGCGTCAAACGGGGCGATATCGTTGCCAAGGTTGGTAATACCGGCAAATCGACGGGGTCACACTTGCACTATGAACTGCGTCTGAACGGGGTCCCCATCGACCCGCGAAAAACCCTCTGACTTTTCCTTTTTTGTTTTGCCGCGCTCCCTTAAACGGGGGCTTTGGTTTGTCCAGACTTTCCTTTCTACAGTGCTTCAACTTCTGATAATTTCAACGTTTTGCCATTTCTTAAATACTTGTGAGTGTTTCTTTCCCTGTGCTACTATGCCGGCCATTGACACCATTTAATTATTGGTTTTTTCTTCTTTTTGTTTTTTAATATTTATCCGTGTAGCCATTCTAAACGGGGATTTTTGGAGTACTATTCAGCAATGATTCGTAATTTAATAAAAAAAGTTGTCGGCAGCCAAAATGAACGTGATCTTAAAAAGCTACAGCCACTCGTTGATCAAATTAATTCTCTAGAGCCTGATTTTGCAGCACTGAATGATGAGCAATTACAGGCTAAAACCAATGAATTTCGGCAGCGTTTAGTCGTCGAAGAAAACCTTGAACAATTGTTGCCTGAAGCTTTTGCCACAATTCGAGAGGCGAGTAAGCGGGCTCTTGGCTTGCGCCCCTTTGATGTTCAGTTGATCGGCGGAATGGTTCTCAATTCTGGAAAAATTGCGGAGATGAAGACCGGTGAGGGGAAAACCCTGATGGCAACTCTGCCGATTTATCTCAATGCTTTGAGTGGTAAAGGTGTCCATGTTGTGACAGTGAATGACTATCTGGCTAAACGTGATGCTGCATGGATGGGACGACTCTATCGGTTTCTCGGATTGACAGTTGACTGTGTCGTCCACGGGTTAAGTGATGTCCAGCGTAAGGCCGCCTATGCTGCGGATATTACTTACGGAACGAATAATGAGTTCGGCTTTGATTACTTGCGCGACAATATGAAGTTTGATCTTGAGGATTATGTTCAACGCGACCTTCATTATGCGATTGTAGATGAGGTCGATTCCATCCTGATCGATGAAGCCAGAACTCCCTTGATTATCTCGGGTCCAAGTGAATCTTCCAGTGATCTTTATTATAAGGTCGATCAGATTATCCCCAGATTAATTAAAGGTGAGGTCATTGAAGAACGGGATGGGAAAATAGGCCAGTCGACGAAAAAACACACCGGAGAATTTACGGTAGATGAAAAGGCAAAATCGGCAGCTTTGACCGAGGAGGGGGTAACAAAGGTAGAGAAATTGCTGAATGTAGAAAACCTCTACGAATCAAACAATATTGAATTATTGCATCATGTTAATCAAGCGCTCAAGGCTCATGCTTTATTCACGCGAGACGTCGATTATGTTGTTCAGGATGGAGAAGTGCAAATCGTCGATGAGTTCACTGGACGATTGATGCCTGGCCGGCGCTGGAGTGATGGCTTGCACCAAGCAATTGAGGCCAAAGAACGGGTGAAAATTGCCAACGAGAACCAAACCCTGGCGACGATTACTTTCCAGAACTATTTCCGCATGTATGAAAAGCTGGCGGGGATGACTGGTACCGCAGCAACTGAAGCCGTTGAGTTTTACGAAATATACAAGCTGGGTGTGGTTGTTATCCCGACCAACCGGCCAATGGTTCGCAAGGATATGTCCGATGTCATTTATAAGACGGAAAAAGAGAAATTTCTCGCCGTGATCGAGGATATCGTTGAATGTTACAAAATAGGTCAGCCAGTTCTCGTGGGAACGATCACTATCGATAAGTCTGAGGTGCTTTCAAGCTTACTTAAAAAACGGGGTGTTCCCCACAACGTTCTTAATGCCAAACAACATGAGCGTGAGGCTTATGTCGTCGCTCAGGCTGGGAGCAAGGGCGCGGTGACAATTGCGACCAACATGGCGGGGCGTGGAACTGATATTGTCCTTGGGGGTAATCCCGAGATGATGGCACGAGCGGAAGCCGCTTCTGCAGAGGATCCAGAAGCCCGGCTCAGCGAACTGCTCCTCGGCTATGAGGAGCGTTGTAAAGCTGGGCGGCAGGACGTTCTGGAGGCCGGAGGTCTCTATATTCTGGGCACCGAACGGCATGAATCGCGGCGCATCGATAACCAGTTACGCGGCCGTTCCGGCCGCCAGGGAGATCCGGGGAAAAGTCATTTTTATCTCAGTCTTGAAGACGATCTGCTGCGTATTTTTGGTTCGCAGCGTGTTACCTTTGTGATGGATAAGCTGAAAATTCCTGATGGTGAACCGATCGAACACGGGATGATCAGTCGAGCCATAGAAAATGCTCAGAAAAAAGTTGAAGCGCACAACTTCGATATCCGTAAGCATCTCATCGAGTATGACGATGTCATGAACCGGCAGCGCGATGTTATTTATACTCAACGTCGTGAAGTTTTGGGTGGGGAACAGCTTCAGGAAACTTTCCGGGGAATTATCGACGATACAGTTGCGGATATGGTTGAGGTGTTTTGTCCCGATAAAAGTTCGTCGGCTGATTGGGGTTGGTCTCGTTTGGGCGACGATTTTTTGAACCAGTTTAACTTCCCCCCAGACCTAAGCTCTATGGATGTTGCCGTGGCCAAGCGTGACGAATTGGAGGTTTTGCTGAAAAATCAAGCAAATGCTCGTCTGCAGGAGAAGGAGGAAGAATTTACGCCGCCGATCATGGAACACTTGATGCGTATATTGTTGCTGCAAACCATCGATTCCCAGTGGAAAGATCACCTGCTTTCAGTGGATCATCTCAAAGAGGGGATCGGTTTGCGCGGTTACGGGCAGAAAAATCCAAAAGAAGAATACAAGCGAGAAGCTTATAGTTTGTTTATGGAGATGATGGGGCGTGTGCGCGAGGAGGTTCTGCAAAAGATTTTCCGTATCCAGTTAGCGCGGGAAGAAGATGTGACGCAAATGGAAGCACGGCAGCGCCAGCAGAAAATATCCATGAACCGGATAGACGGAGAGGAACAAGCAAAGAAACCGACCACTCGGGAAGAAGACAAGGTTGGTCGAAATGACCCTTGTCCCTGTGGTAGTGGGAAAAAGTATAAAAAATGTTGTGGAAAATAGAATTTAATATGAGCACTATGGAAGCACTATGGCAGAGAAACAACACTTAAATCCGGCGCTTTTACTGATCGATGATGTTCCGCTGATTTTAGATCTTCTGGAAGATATTCTGGAAAGTCTGGATTGTCCGGTTATCCGTTCTGAGTCTGGGCTTGGTATCACTCATATCCTTGATCAGGAGAATGTGGCAGTTGTTTTTTGTGATGTGTCTCTGCCAGATATCAATGGGGTTAATGTGTTGCAGATGATCAAGCAGCATACCCCGGAGATTCAGGTGATCATGATCTCCGGGCAGCAGGATTTCAATGTTGCTCGTCAGGTGCTACGTGAACGGGCGATGGATTACCTGGTTAAACCATTTTCTCACGAAGAAGTTCTACAAGCCGCCAGACTGGGAATCAGCTCTTATTACCATGCTGTTCACCAGAATCAGGCACGACTTGAAGCGCAGCGCCGAATGGCGGATCTGATTCTGCTCAAAAAAGTTGGTGAAACCGCCAGCTCGGGAAATGATCTGCAAGAGTTGTTTGATCAAATTCTTGATTCAATTGTTCATTCTGCCGGGGTTGAAGTTGCCTCCCTGATGCTACTCGAGGATGATGGTTTATTGCACATTGCCGCTGCCCATGGTTTATCCAGAAAAATTTCCAACTCTGTGCGGGTTGCTGCAGGAGAGGGAATTTCCGGTCATGTTTTGGCCACCGGTGAACCAGTTCTGGTTCCGAATATAGATCAGGACGGCCGCTTTAAAAGTCTGGATGGCGGGCAGCGCTATAAAAACCAGTCCTTACTCTCGGTGCCGATTTATGTCCGTGATGAGATGGTTGGAGTTATCAACGTCAACAATAAAAAATCTGGGCAGCCTTTTGACCTTGAAGATCAAAATTTAATGATGGCGATTGCCAATCAAGTGTCTCTGGCTATGGAAAACTTTAAATTAATCAATAATATGCGCCAGCAAGCTCTGGTTCTTGAACATACCAATGAAGATCTGGTGCGGGTGAATCGGGCTCGTACTCGGTTGGTTTGTAACCTGTCCCATGAATTGAAAACCCCGTTAACCTCAATCATGGGATACGTTGATTTGTCGCTCTCATTTTTCAACAAACTATCCGCAGATGAGCTAAAGGATAATTTGATCCAGGTTCATGGTGAGGGTAAGCGTCTGGAAAAGTTGATTACCGGTATGCTGAGACTGTTCTCCATCGAATCGGAACGAGAGGTTTGGCGTTGGAAATCTTTTGGTGTCCCCTGGTCGATTGCTGATTCTTTTCAGTACTATAACTTAAAAATGAGCGAGCGGAAGCTGCTGACTGAAATCGACATCCAGGATGATTTGCCGGAAATATATGGCGATCAGGAAAAGTTTGGGATGGCTTTTAACTCTCTGATCGATAATGCCGTCAAATTTAATCGGGATGGTGGGCTGGTTCGAATCAAAGCAGAAGTCCGAATTTTTGAAGATCTGGAATATATTTACTTACAAGTTTTCAACCAAGGGCAGACAGTTCCCCCGGGATCCCATGAAACTATTTTTGATTCCTATACCCAACTTGGGGATATCGATACAGAAAAACCCCATGGGGTCGGGATTGGACTGGCACTGGTCAAAGTGGTTATTGATCGGATGAAGGGGGATATTTTTCTGGAGGAACTGGCAGAAGAGGGAACCTGTTTTGGTTTAATGCTGCCGACTGAACGAACCTACAATATGTTGAGAGTTGAATATGAATAGTTCTGATTTCCCAGTTGGGTTCCGTTTTTCAGGAATGGCGAGCGGGATTAAAGAAACAGGAATGCTGGATCTTGGATTAATCGTTTCTGATTCTCCAGCTAATTGCGCAGGCGTTTTTACCCGCAATAAGGTGATTGCTGCACCATTACTGCTGACCAAGCCGAGGGTGGCTCAGGGAAAGTGCCAAGCTATTTTAGTCAACAGTGGCAACGCAAATGCTTGTACCGGTTCCGAAGGTTTGCAGGTTGCTGAAGCAACACTTGAATTACTTGCCAGCGAATTACAGATAGCAGGCGACCTGGTGTCAGTTGCTTCAACCGGAGTGATTGGTCAATTGTTGCCGCTTGCGCCTTTTATCAGTGGGATTCCTCAACTTGTGAATAATTTATCTCCTGATCAGGTTCACACCGTTGCTGAAGCTATGATGACAACAGATGCTTTTTCAAAGATTGCTGTTGCGACGGAAAAGGGAAATCAAAACTATAGAATTCTTGGTCTGGCAAAGGGTGCCGGGATGATTCATCCCAATATGGCAACTATGCTTGGGTTTGTTCTCACTGATGCGCAGGTGAATACTGAATTACTCAATTATGCGCTGTATCGGGCCGTTGAGAAAAGCTTCAATTCAATTACCGTGGATGGTGATACTTCTACCAATGATATGGTCCTCCTGCTTGCTAACGGGGCAGCCAACTCTGCCGTGATTGAACCTGACTCTTACGAAGCAGAAAAGTTTTGTCAGCATCTTGAGTGTGTTCTCCTTGATCTTGCTAAAATGATTGTCCGTGATGGGGAAGGTGCGACAAAGCTGGTTCAAATCAGGGTTGTTGGAGCTGAAAATGAGGGCTCTGCACGGTTGGTAGCATGTTCAGTTGCGACATCCTCTCTGGTGAAGACCGCATTTTTTGGTGAGGATGCGAATTGGGGTAGGATTATTGCTGCGGTCGGTTATTCCGGAGTGGATGTTGACCCAAATCGAATTGATATCAGTTTCAATCAGGTCCCTGTGGCCGGAAACGGTTTGGCTGTTGGGGCAGATAAGGAAGCCGAGGCGACCAAGGTGCTGCAATTGGACGAATTTACTGTGACTATTGATCTGCATCAGGGTGAGGCTGAATCCAGTTATTATACCTCTGACCTCAACTACGAATACATCAAAATCAATGCTGATTATCGAACCTGATTCATCTCATCGATGAAAAATTCTGCAGACCATATTGATCATGTTTAAGCGAATTATTCTGATTGTCTTGGATGGTGTCGGTATTGGCGCTTTGCCGGATGCCGGTGAATATGGAGATCGGGGGGCGGCAACGCTACAGCACGTTGCGCAGGTTTCCGGTGGTTTGTGTCTGCCACAGCTGGAACGGCTAGGGCTAGGGCATATCGTGCCGGTTCAAGGAATTGAAAAAGTCTTATCGCCGGTTGGTTGTTGGGGAAAAATGGCAGAAAAAAGTCCGGGAAAGGATTCTATTACTGGTCATTGGGAACTGGCCGGAGTTGTTCTGGATCATCCTTTTGCGACATTTCCCCATGGATTTCCCGAAGCAATTATTACTGCCTTCGTTGCTGAAACCGGGCTCAACCCTCTAGGCAATATTGCCGCCAGCGGGACTGATATTCTCCGTGATCTAGGCGAAAAACATCTGCAAACGGGTCGTCCGATTATTTATACCAGCAGTGATTCGGTTTTCCAGATTGCTGCTCACGAAGATATTATTTCTCCCGAAAAGCTCTATGTTATCTGTCGCCAAGCAGAAAAAGTTCTTTTACCGTTTAATGTTTGCCGGGTAATCGCACGTCCATTTAAGGGAACATGTGCGACCGATTTTTATCGAACTTCCGGGCGCCATGATTTCCCTCTTAAGCCGCTCAGTAAAACAGTGCTGGGTCTGTTGCAGCAACAGGGTCTGTCTACTTGCGGTATTGGTAAAATAGCTGATCTTTTTGCTGGAGAGGGGCTTTCCGATTCATTGCCAACGACCAGTAACCTTGGTGGTATGCATAAAACCCTGCAGGCGTTGGATAAAATAAATCGGGGTTTGATCATGACCAACTTGGTAGATTTTGATATGCTGTATGGACACCGCTTGGATAGTGCTGGTTTTGCCGTAGCATTACAGGAGTTTGATCGTTGGTTACCAGAGTTGTTGAGAAAGATGTTACCTGACGATTTATTGATTATTACTGCGGATCATGGTTGCGATCCGACAACTCCGGGGACGGATCATAGCCGCGAATATGTACCATTGTTGCTTTCTTCCCAGTCTATTTCCGTCCCGGTCAACTTGGGTACCCGGCAGTCTTTTGCTGATGTCGGAGCAACTGTTGCGGATAATTTTCAGATTTCTTTGCCAGCGGGACAAAGTTTTCTTTCTGAACTGTGACTTTAAACTGAGATAAAGGGGTCGTGATGTTGAAAAAGCTATTTGCGTTGATGGTTATTGCTATTGTGAGTATTTCTTTTGTGCAGGCGGCAGATTTGAGCGTTGCCGATGGGACGATTACTTCTGCAATTGAAAACCAGATGCCGGTCGATAGAATTGAATCTTATCGTGCTGATTTTGGTAAATTGTACTGTTTTACTCAGATTGTTGGCGCGCAAGAGGATACAGTGGTTACCCATGTCTGGTATTATCAGGATAGCGAATTGGCTAGAGTCACGTTGCCGGTCAGATCTTCGAATTGGCGAACCTATTCGTCTAAACGGTTTTTGCCACAGTGGGCTGGTAAGTGGGTGGTTGTCGTCTTGGATGCAGAGCAGAACGAGATTGCAACAATTCCATTCTGGCTTGAATAGCTGATAATATTCAAAAAGGCGACCTGCAAGGGTCGCCTTTTTGAATATTCATTGGGATAAAATTACTTTGTTGCCCGCGCTGCTCGCGCCTTGGCCAGGTTTCCAGCCAGGTCACGATCAATAGCCATTTTTCGGCGACTTTCCGAATAGTTTTTTGATGCAAGTGACTGGCTGCGGGGGATATCAAACTGTTTACGATATTCTGCCGCAGATATTTCATGAGTTGTTTTCAGGTGCCGTGAGAGAGTTTTGAACCCTTTGCCGCAAATCATGCAGTAGATTTTATCTTTACCAAAGGCTTTTTTTCTGCTGACTGCGGGAGCTTCTTCAGTCACTTCGTCAGTCTCTACAGATTCCCCCTTTTCCAGGGCAGACAGTGCAGAATGAACTTCCTTCAGTTCAGCAATCAGTTCTTCTTTGGACATAGGGGTTGTTGATGCGTGTGCTGCAATAATATCTGCTGCCATTTCCATAATATTTGCCATGTCAGTGAGCTCCTCTCAGTATGTATGTGAAATATATTAAGAACATATTGATAATCAAAGCAAGAGTAAAATAGATTTTCCACTTAATCTTTTCTATGTATTTCTAAAAATAGAGATTTTATTATTACAGTGGTTTATCTAGACAATAGTTTATAAGAATTTAAATCAAATTTATAAAATAGGCCACCAAATGAATATTAGACAGTCTTTGGAAGAGTTTGAACCGCAAGCCTTTTCAGCTAAAGCCTGCTTAAGTTCAAAAAGTCAAGGTCGAAAATTCCCATCTAAATTATGTACTATACGTACAGTTTTTCAGCACGATCGAGATCGTATTTTACACAGTAAGTCTTTCAGGCGACTTAAGGATAAGACCCAGGTTTTTCTTTCTCCTGAGGGTGATCATTATCGAACTCGTTTGACTCATACCCTTGAAGTTTCTCAGGTTGCTCGTACTATCTCAAGAGCATTGCGACTCAATGAAGATCTTACCGAGGCGATTTCTTTAGGACACGATCTGGGACATACCCCTTTTGGTCATGTTGGTGAACGGGTATTGAATGAACTGGTTCCCGGCGGTTTTCATCATGTTCGGCAAAGTTTGCGAGTTGTTGATAAATTAGAAAAAGATGGTAAGGGCCTGAACCTGACTTATGAAGTTCGTGATGGGATTTTAAAGCACTCAAAAGGGCAGGGGGGACTATTGACTCCCGATGCAGCTTCCTGTGCCCAAACTCTGGAAGGTCAGGTTGTTCGTCTGGCGGATATTATTGCTTATGTCAGTCATGATCTTGATGATGCTACTCGTGGACACGTCATCAAGGGGGCAGATGTACCAAAAGACATATCTGATGTCGTTGGTTTACGCCATTCCTGCAGGATAGATCGAATGATACGAGATCTAATCAGCGAATCTATGGCGGTTGACTGTTGTCAGATCCGGCTTTCAGTTGAGATGGATGAAGCTATCCGTGCATTGAGAAGCTGGCTTTTTGAGCATGTTTACCAAGCGGAATCTGTTCAAACTGAATTTGATAAAGCCTCTCATCTGCTGCGTGACCTGTTTCTTTACTTTTGTGACAAAGAAGATATCTTTTTGCAGTATGGAGGGCGACGATTTCCGGGCGATAGTTTGGAAGTTTCAGTCGCGGATTTTATTGCCGGAATGACAGATCGCTTTGCGCTGTCCCTCTATCGGGAATGTTTTTTCCCGCAGCCGTGGAAAAGTATTTGATGTGTAATAACTTATTGGAGCTTATTATAAAAACTTGACAGTCTCTAATCTCTGTGTTAGCTTTTGTAGCGCTTTCCTTGAAAAATCAAGGAGTTCGGGCAACTTTAGAGGATTTATGACCGTGGCCGGCAACCGAAATCTTATTTTTCGCTTAGGAGGGATTGGGTTTCTGCTGGAGTTAGCAGATGTTGTTGAGGTTGTTAGTCAGATAACAGAAGCTCTTGATCCTGGTCGCAGTGACATTGGTCAAGGGATTGTCTCAGCACTACAATTTCGGCAAACCTGGGTTCCCGTTGTTGATCCTGCATTAAAGCTGGATGTTTTTTCGGCAGTCAAGTTGAAGGATAAAGCAGCAATTATTTTGCACGGTTCTGAGGGGAATTGGGCGTTGCTGGTGGATCAGGTAGAAGAGTTATCAGCAGTGGAAAATTTTAAACCCTGTGAAGTCCCTTTTCTTTTAAAAGTTGCAGCAATGGGTTTTTACTCGCAGATTAAACTGTTACACAATGAGCCCATGATTGTTTTTGATCCAGAATGTTACTATGGTTCTAACGCTGTGTCGGCATGAGGCGTTTTGGTCTTTTTAGAATTGGAAAGTTGGGTTTTGCAATTCCACTGTTGCAGATTCAAAAGATCCTGCAGGGTTCAAAATATTACGTTTTGCCGCGTCTCCCCGGAGCGGTTGCTGCTGTTCTGGTCGACGATGGACAGTTGGTTCCTTTGCTTGATTTGGGACAGATCCTGGGTGAGAATTCTCACTGGGAACAACCAAAACAGGGTTATCAGGTGCTTGTCGAGTCGGAATATGGCACGGTTGCATTTCTGGCTGACTTGACGGGTCGGATTGTTGCTGAGCAAAAAGGGACGCTGTCAACAATTACGGTGAAAGAAAAAGATTGTGGCACCATTGGCAAGTTTGATTATCAAGGTGAAGAATATAATATTCTGGACATCAATTTTTTAGCCATAGAAATGACCCAGGGTTTTTGGCAAAACAAGCCTGATACTGGTGGTGCGAGGAGGCATCAATGATGAAAAAACTGCTGTTGGCCGATGATAGTATTACTATTCAGAAAGTCGTCGGTATTATCTTCTCGACGGAAGAATATCAGCTTGAAATGACGGATGACGGAGATAGCGCTTTTAAAAAGGCACTAGAAGACATTCCGGATTTGGTTATTGCCGACATTTCAATGCCTGGGAAGGATGGTTTTGAGCTCTGTCGCGCTATCAAAAGTGAACCGAGTCTATCAAATACCTCGGTGTTATTGTTGCCGGGGGCTTTTGACCACTTTGATGAAACAAAGGCAGGTGAAGTCTGTGCTGATGGCTGGTTGACAAAACCATTTGAGTCACAAGCTCTTTTAGATAAGGTCTCTCAACTTCTTGATGCAGAACCGGTGAGGATGGCAGGTGT
>JAQIBX010000100.1 GCA_027858895.1 Desulfuromusa sp.
ACCCACAGCGGTTTTCCCGGATCAACCAAATCATGTCAGAAGTTCTGGATGCTTTGGAAAAACGGACTCGTACATAGCCGATGAGAAAACTTGCCAATCTATTTCTGATTCTTTTTGTCGTCTCCGCAATATTCACTATTGCTGATGCACTTGTACGCCAGTTTTTAAGCACGCCATTCTTGTCAGGCTTACAGCAATTCGCTTGGATTGTCTGCATCTTCTGCGCTGTCATTGTCTATCTTGGCCTTGGCTTTAATCGACACCTGCCGAAAATCATCCTGCTGCCATTATTCCTCTGGTTGTTCTGGGCTTTGCTGGACTACTGGCCGCTGGAAAATTTTGTTGGAGGATATTTCTCACTGTACGCCGCATGCGGGCAACTCCTTCTCGCTATTGTGATACTGAAATTTAATCAACGGATTAACCATAAAAGTCTGCTACTGACTCGAAGTCAGTTTGTCGGGCCGGCGTTTAGCGGTCGGAATCTGTTTCGTTTCTGCCTGATCAATATCCCTATGCTTCCGCTTGCACTGATTCTGATCAGCTATGCTTTTGTTGACAATCTCATCGAGACAAATACCGCTGGATTCGTACAGTTGAAACCAAACGGATTGTACATGACAGAGCGGATTTATCGGCAGGGGGAAAAACAGATCCGGCTGGCAGGGATGATCCATCTTGGGCAAAAAGAGTATTACGATGATCTGACAGCTTCGATCCCTGGCACTCGAACCCTTATTCTGGCAGAAGGGGTGAGCGATGAGAGTAGATTGCTGACAGAACGGTTCGGTTACGGGAAAATTGCCGAGCTACTAGGGCTCACGTCACAGGAAAATATTCACTTTCAGGGGCGGATGATCGAAGCAACAGAGATTGAGGCGTTAGAGCCAGTCAAGCAAGACGTCACGGATATTCTGCGCGCCGATATCGACCTGAAACAGTTTGATCCACACACACTGGAGGTTCTTAACGCGCTGGCAAAATATGTTTTAAATGCAAAATCTTTGACTGATGGCTACTTTGAATTCAATCGCTGGGCTCAGGAACATATCACCCCCGACACCAATAAAATCATCATGGATGATCTGATCCATAAACGAAACCGATCCGTCCTCAGTTACCTGCCGAAAGCGATGAGCAGATATGATATCTTAGTCATTCCTTGGGGCGCTCTGCACATGAAAGGGATTGAGAAAGCAGTGTTGGAACAAGGGTTTCGCTTGGAAGAGAGCCGAGAACGACTGAGTATCGATTTTCTCCTGCTGCCCTACGAAAAATTATGGGAGAATATGATGGGAGCTGAAAATTAACTTATGCTCATGTTTGGTGCTCTGCAATCCATAGAATGCTACAAAATTGCACCATGATTTTGCGGGTTAACAGAGCATCGGTTTCGCATCAAAGCAATACTGCGGAAGTGATAAAAGCGTAAAATAACCAACCGGTGCAATATTTAGGGTGCACAGGGTAATAAAGGCGGATCGTCTCCATAACATTCCAAATAAAACCCATAAAACGTCATTTGATTTTTTTGACACTATAACCAGCTGAAATTTTACCCGCTTTTTCCCGCACAAAGAAACATTCCTTTAATTGCTTGACGGCAACAGAACGCCGCTGTAGACTTTCCATGGCTTTACGATAACTGAGTTACTATTATAGTGATTAGCGTTGGTTTGGGCTGTGGGAATATGATGGATTGTGTTATTGAACTGCGTCATGAACTGCATCGAAATCCGGAACTTTCCGGGGTCGAAGTACAAACTGCAGAGAGAATCGCCCGTTTTTTTGAACCGTTGCGCCCGGATATGATTTTAAAAAATCTTGGCGGCAACGGTGTTGCTGTTGTTTTTTCTGGAACAGCACCAGGATCAACCGTCCTGTTACGTGCCGAGCTGGATGCTCTCCCTATTCAAGAAATAAATCAGCTGCCTTACGGCTCGCTCCACCCGGGTATCGCACATAAATGCGGACATGACGGTCACATGGCTATTCTTGCTGCCGTCGGTCTGGAACTTTCTGCCAACCGTCCAGACAGGGGGCGGGTTGTCCTTCTGTTTCAACCGGCAGAAGAGACCGGTGCAGGAGCTGCAGCAGTCATTTGTGATCCCCGATTTACCGAAATCGCTCCCGATTTTGTCTTTGCGCTGCATAATCTACCCGGTTTTCCGGCAGGCCAAACCATCATACGTTCCGGATCATTCACCTCGGCCTCACGCGGGATGACGGTCAAACTTTTTGGTGCTTCGGCTCATGCAGCACAACCGGAAACAGGTCTCAGTCCCGCTATCGCCATGGCGCAAATTATCGAGAGATTGTCTAACGTCCCCCTGGATATAGCCCCTGTGGAGGAGATTGCTTTCGCCACCGTCGTTGGGGCAAAACTCGGTGAAAAAGCTTTTGGCACGGCTCCCGGAGAAGCTGAAATATGGGCAACCCTGCGGACAGAAACAGATGCCGCCATGGAGCAAATTGTCACCTATGCCGAAAAGATTGTTAATGATTTCGCAGATTTTTTCAATCTGGCCGTTTTGATTGAATATACTGATATTTTTTCTGCAACCATCAATTCGTCGCGTGCCAGTGACATTGTCCGCCGGAGTAGCAAAAAGAACTCCATGCTTGAGCTTGAACGTCCGTTCCGCTGGTCAGAAGACTTCGGTTGCTTTACTGCCATTGCTGAAGGAGCCCTTTTCGGTATCGGCTCTGGTGTCGGGATACCGGAGTTGCATAACAATCACTATGATTTTCCCGATGAAGTGATTACTCCGGCTTCACAGATTTTCCTACAGATTATCGAACAGTGTCTAGCTGGGAGTCTGTCGGACTATGCGGGGCAAAAAGGAGTCGAAATATGGGGCAAACAGTCGGATTTGCAGTCGGCTCATGGATAGTCCGACAGGCTCCTAGTTGAAATTATTGCTTTTCAAGAGACATGCAGATGAATTTTTTTGATAAGTTTTCACGTTTTTCTGCAGGATTTGAGAATTGCGTGACAACCATCGATTCCCATACCGAAGGAGAAACAACTCGTCTGGTCGTTAATGGTCTGAAGGAGCCCAAAGGGCAGACCATGATGGAGAAGCTGGACAGCTTTAAATCCGATTATGATCATATTCGCTGCCTGCTGACAAAGGAACCCAGGGGTTCAAGGGACACTGTGGTGGCGGTTGTGACTGACAACGTGACAGCGGAAGCAAAGTTCGGGTTGTTGTACATGGATGCCAGGCGCTATCCTTACCTGTGTGGCCACGCAACAATTGGCGCCCTGGTCACTCTGGCAAAAACCGGATTTCTTGAGCTTAAACAGGGAGAGAACTCTGTTCCAGTAGATACCCCTTCGGGTCTGATGCGTGCCAAACTGGTGATGACCGGCGATCAGCTTGATGCTGTGATGATCGATATGGTGCCCTCTTTTGTTTATGCCACCGATCTGAAAATTGCGGTGGAAGGGTTCGGTCAAATAAGTATAGATCTGGTTTGTGCCGGCGGTTTTTTTGCGATGATCGATGCAAACAGTATTCAGACTGACCCGGTTCTTGCAAACAAGGATGTTCTGGCGGATTTAGGGATGAGAGTTATCACGGCAGCCAATGAGCAGATGAGTGTCTCCCATCCACTCAGAGCAGACGTTAAAACCATTGATGTCGCAGAATTTTACAACTCAAAATATGAGCAGGGCAAAGCTTTTGGGCAGGGCATTGTCGTTTACGGCGAAGCTCATGTTGATCGCTCTCCGTGCGGCACGGGAACCGCAGCCAAGCTGACTCTTTTGCATCATTACGGAAAAATTGCAATGGATCAGATCTATATCAACTACGGACCATTGCAAACATTTTTTGCGGCAAAACTGGTCGGGAAAGAAAAAATCGGCCCGCTGGACGGATACATCGTTCAAATAAAGGGAATGGCCTATTTAACCGGGGTACATCACTATATCGTCGCAGAAAACGATCCGTTAAAGAAGGGGTTTCTTATGTAAGACGGTGCATATCCGGCAGGTCTGCACCGTCAAGGTTTTTAACTTGATACCCGTAACATTATCGATGACCTGCAAAACATAAATAGTGAATTAAAAAACAGGATCCTGATGTATGAAACAGAAAACCCTTAGACCCTGGTTGTTATTGTCCCCGTCACTGACCGCTGTGCTGTTGATACTGGTGGTGCCGGTTTGTTTTGTGGTGGTTTACAGCTTCTGGCTCCGCTCGCCGATTGGACAGGATATACCTGCCTTCCAGTTCGGTAACTACGGGAAATTCTTTGCCGACTTCTTTTATCCATCTCTATTGATCAGGACTATAAGGGTGGCGTTGGAAACGGTTCTGCTCTGCCTGGTGATGGGTTACATTCCTGCTTATTTTTTCTATAAAACTGAATCCAGGTTTAAGCCGATTCTGATGATCCTGGTCATGCTCCCCTTCTGGATCAGTTTCATCATCAGAACATTGAGCTGGATCAACATCCTTGGCGATTCCGGCTTGATTAACCATGTTCTCCTATCGATCGGACTGATCGATTCGCCCCTCTCCATGCTCTATAACGAAGGTGCCGTGCTGATGGGGTTGCTCCAGTACCTGCTGCCGTTCATGATTCTCAATATCTATGTCAGTCTCGACGGTATCGATAAAAGCCTGATCGAAGCGGCTAAAAATCTCGGTTGTACCGAATGGCAGGCATTCAAAGAGATCACCCTGCCGCTGAGTCTGCCCGGTGTCAGCGCTGGATGTCTGCTGGTTTTTGTCCTTACCTGCGGCACCTATCTACCACCGATGATTCTGGGTGGGCCGGGCAATGACATGATTGCCAATCTGGTTTTCAAGCGAATTATTACGACCCTCGACTGGCCGTTCGGTTGCGCCATCAGCACCATACTGCTAGCCCTTGTTGGGCTGATAGTCTTTACCTATAACAAATATATGGGGATCAATCAGGTCTTCAAATCGTTGGGCGGATAGGGGGATACTGATGAAAAAACTAATCTCTGGCTGGTCGCTGATAAAAAGCTATACCCTGCTTGTCTATATCTGGATGTTCGCCCCCATTGTTGCGGTCGTCCTCCTTTCGTTCAATCCACAACAGTTTGGTTCTTTCCCGATGAAAGGATTTAGCTTCAGGTGGTATGGCGAACTGTTGCATAACCCCTCTATTCTCGGGGCATTTAAGAACTCCCTTATCCTCGGTTCATTGACGGCGATTCTGGCAACCTCAATTGCAGTGCCGGCAGCCCTCGCATTTGTCAGATACGAATTTCGCGGCAAGGACTTTCTCAACACCTTGCTGATTGCACCAATCATGATTCCAGAGGTGGTTCTGGGGGTTGCTTTGCTCCTCTTTCTACGCTGGCTCCAGCAGCCCAAAAGCTTCATGCTGCTGTTGCTCGGCCATATTGTCCTGACGTTGCCCTATGTCATGCTGGTGGTTCAGGCACGCATGGTCGGGATCAAAAAGGAGTACGAAGAGGCAGCTCTATCACTGGGGGCAAGTCCGTTCCAAACATTCCGGTCGGTCACCTTCCCCCTCCTTTCCCCGGCAATTTTTGCCGGAATGCTTTTTTCATTTACAATTTCTTTCGATGATGTCACAGCGACCCTCTTCTGGGCGACAGCGTCGCAGCAGACGGTACCGGTCAAGATATTCGGCATGCTGAGAAACTCAATCAGCCCGGAAATCAATGCCCTCGGCACCATTATGATTATCCTTACGATATCCCTGCCCCTGACGGCGGGATATTTTATCAGAAAATTTGCCCGAGAGAGCTAAGTGATGCTCTCAAATTGCTGAAGGTTAGTAACAGAGCAGGGATCTTTTCACTATTTTCAAGGAGGTTTGAAATGAAAGACAAGCTGGATAAAAAGCTGGATCAAATGTATGAAAGTTACAAAGCGGGTCAGTTGTCACGCCGTGATTTTGTCAAATATGTGGGGATTGCCGGTGCCGCCGCCGGAATTATGGGCGGTCCCTTCGGCATGGCCGGAAACGCCTTCGCCAAGAACTCGATTACCGTTCACTCCTGGGGTGGATCAACCTCTAAGGCATTAAAACAGTTCGCTTTCGATCCTTTCACCAAAGCGACCGGGATAAACGTCGTAGATGCAACCTTTACCGGGATGGATGCATTTTTAACTCAGGTAAAAGCTTCGTTCCCACCAGGTGGTGAATTTAATATTGCTCACTTAAGCGCTGTTTATGATTACCTGCGCTACAAAGACCTGGGATATAATTCGGTTCTTGACGAAAGCAAAATTCCCAACCTGAAAAATGTCATGCCGGTTATGATCAACACTTTAAGAAACATCACCGATGGTAACCTGTCTGCGGTGCCTTACGATGTCGGGCAGACCGGAATTGCCTACAACCTGGATAATATTTCCAAAGAAAAAGCGGAAAAACTGGGAGCATCACTGCTCTGGGACAAAGACCTCAATGGTCGTTTGGGAACCTGGGGCGGGGATTACAGAACTAATATGTGGTACGCAGCCTTGCATACCGGTCAGAGTCCAAACAATATCACCCGCATTAACGATGTCTGGGACGCGCTAAAAGAACAACGCGGCCTGATGAAGAAATACTGGGCCTCCGGCTCCGAACTGATGAGTCTGCTCGCCAACGGCGAGATCGATGCCACCGTAGCCTGGTCAGGTCGAGTTGCCGCCCTACAGAAGCAGGGGCACAATATTGGTTATCTGGCGCCGAACAATACTTATTCCTGGATGGAGTACATGTATGTCATCAAGGGCAGCGATATGAACGTTGCTCAGAAACTGCTCAACTTCATGCTTGAGCCTGATGCTGCGATTGCCGTCTCCAAGGGGCAGAACTATCCACCAAGTCTGGATCCGACCAAGATCGCCATGCCTGATGAAATCAAAAAGTTACCGGCCTACGACCCTACCGGCACCCTTAAGGGCTATCTGTTTGCCGATCCTGCTTATTGGAACAGCAAGCAGCTTGAATGGGGCGAAAAATGGGATCGGATCATGGCCGGTTCATAGGCTCGTTAATCCGATTCACCTTGTAGGGGAGGTTTTCCGGAACAACTCAGAGTTGTTCCGGAAAACCTTTTAAAATCGAAACTGTAGAGACGGCTGGGACTGAATCCGTCGCCCCCCCCTGTTTAACCGTTGAATTTCAAGCCACAAGGGAGGCTATTTTGACTAAAGAAAAAGACCCTGCATTTGTAAAATACCGGAGAATTGTAAAACGTTTCGGCAATGTGATTGCGGTCGATGATGTCGATATTGATATCCCGGAGGGTTCTCTAGTTTCCCTGCTCGGACCTTCGGGTTGTGGCAAGACTACTCTCTTGCGGATGCTCGCAGGGCTTGAAACCCCGACAGAGGGGGATATCTTTATCAATGGCAAGCGGATCAATGATGTTCCTATCCACAAGAGAAATCTGGGGATGATCTTCCAGAACTATGCCCTGTTCCCACATAAAACCATCTTTGACAATGTTGCATTCGGGTTGAAATACCGTGGTGTTAGCAAGGAAGAGATGCAGGAAAGGGTCTATAAGGCTCTGGAGCTGGTTCGTCTGCCCGGAGTGGAAAACCGCAAGCCATCACAACTCTCCGGCGGCCAACAGCAGCGAATCGCGCTTGCCCGGGCAATTGTCATAGAACCGGATGTTCTCCTCATGGATGAACCGCTGTCAGCTCTCGATGAAAACTTGCGCGAGGCGATGCGACGTGAACTCAACAATCTCCAGCAGGAAATCGGTGTGACCACAATCTTCGTCACCCACGATCAACGCGAGGCCCTCTCCATGTCCGACAAGGTGATCGTCTTGAAGGACGGGATCAAGCAGCAGGAGGGAACCCCCGCAGAAGTATACAACCATTCTGCCAACCACTTTGTTGCCGATTTCCTTGGTCATCCCAATTTCTTGCCGGTTATTGTGGGTGAGGAGCAAGATGATCATATGGTGGTTCAGCTTGAAAACGGAAAAACTTTCCTGGCGACACCGTCTACGCAATTCAAGCGTGGTGAAAAGGCTGAGATCGTGGTCAGAGCGCAGAAGTTGAAAATGGCTCCCAGGGCTGAGTTTCATGAAGATGAGGGGATGAACTACCTGTTCGGTAAAGTGAAAGACAGAAGCTATATGGGGGGTGAAGTCAGTTATTATGTCGAACTTGAAGACATGTCGACACTGCATATCATAAGTTTTGTGCGGCGCATACCACTCGAACGCAATGATGAGGTTTTTATCAAGCTGAATCCAGCTGATTGCCGGTTGATAAAGGTCTGAATTAGGAGGGAAGGTAGCGGCCGGGAAATTCCTGGATATATTATCCACACCGATTTTGGCGAAGTCGATTACGGTCTCAGTACCTCGTTCAAACATGACACATAAGAGTGTAAAAACAAACAATTTCAGGGTTTCGTAATGCGATACCCTTACATTCAATATTGCGATAAAGTTGCAATCGTACCGATTTTCAAGGACTTACAGGGAGCACCTCTGATCGTCGATATGTCGGATCAAGGATCTATTTTCGACAAGATGGATGTTAGAGACCAACAGGAATGTCAGCATCGCCTTGATCGGTTGATGGCCGGTAAGTTTTCCTGGGGAGTGTCATCCTATCTGGAACGCCGGGAACGGATCCTTTCGGACTGTCCCCAGATGGTAAAGGAACAGCGGTTTTATCATCTGGGACTGGATATTATCGTTCCTCTTGGAACGCCATTACACGCCCCCCTGGCGGCAACGGTTAAAGAGAGTGGTTATGAGGCTGGAGAGGGAAATTACGGCGGTTACGTTCTCTTGCAACACGAAAGTCCAGAGTTCGAAACCTTCTATAGTTTGTATGGCCATTTAGGCCGGGAAAGCCTCCCCGCGCCGGGAGCCACGTATCGTGCCGGAAAAGCTTTTGCCCGTATTGGCGATTTTCACGAAAACGGCAACTGGTTTTATCACACCCACTTACAGATCATCACCGCACAAGGGCTGGAGCAGGGATACCTCTCCAAAGGCTACTGTTCCGCCACAGACCTGGCCGACATCGACAGGTTCTGCCCCGCACCGCTTACCCTGTTTCGGATTTGACACTAACAGGCCGTCGGCTTTTTCTTTTTCACTAGCGCCAGATAGATAAAAAAAGGGTTCTCCGTTGCCAGAGAACCCTTTTTACTGATCTAAGTTGAAGGTTTACTTAGCTGATTTCAAATACTTGAAGTACTCGGAATCGGTGGAAATAATCAGTTTCCCTTTGTTGTTGACAGTTTTTTTGTACGATTCCATGGTGCGTAAGAAAGTATAGAAGTCCTTGTCCTGATTGTAGGCATCAGCATAAATAGCCGCAGCTTCCGCATCGGCAGCACCACGAATTTCTAATGTTTTCCGATAGGCTTCAGAACTGATTTCTTTCAGCTCACGCTGCATGGCACCAAGGATTTCCAGCTTTTCCCCTTCACCTTCAGAACGGTACTGGGCAGCAACCTTCTTCCGCTCATTGATCATCCGCTCATAAACGCGAACCCGAACCTGTTCGACGTAGTTGAGACGCTTGAATTGTACGTCAATCAATTCAATCCCATATTCTGGAGTACTTGAACTGGCCTCGGCAAGGATGCCGCTGAGAATTACTTCGCGCCCAACCATGTCTTCAGGAAGAATTCTGACACCATCGACTTCAAAACGCTCATCTACCCGAGCCTTGTAGTCGCCGCCACGCACCAATTCGACCAACAGGTGACCTGAAACAGCATCACGAACGACCGAATCAATAATATCATCAAGGCGGCTTTGTGCACCCCGTTGGGTGGCAACAGTTTTAAGGAAGAGAAGTGGATCGGTAATCTTCCAGCGAGCTGTCGTATCGACCCAGATAAACTTTTTGTCTTTGGTTGGAATCTGATTCGGGTCACCATCCCACTTGAGGATCCGCTTTTCAAAGCGGGTTACATCCTGAATAAATGGCATTTTAAAGTGGAGGCCAGGATATGAAACTGCACCAACCGGTTTACCAAACTGCGTCACGATAGCTTGCTCAGCTTCATTGACGATATAGAAACCACCCTGAGCAATCAGGATAGTGGCAACGATTGCGATAATGATTAATCCATTTTTCATTTAACTGCTCCTTCCATGGTTTTCCGCAAGGGGAGCAGCGGCAATAACCCACTGTTTTTCTCATCCATGATGTAGACTTCATCCAGGGATGGCAGAACTTCTTCCATTGTTTCAATATGGATCCGTCTGCGCGTCACTATCGGAGCCTTTTTATACTCGACCAACAAAGCGACAAAGCGGTTAGTTTCACCGCGTGCTTTATTGATCCGTTCGACAGCATAGCCTTGTGCTTCCTGCAGCGCACGCTTTGCTTCACCCCGTGCTTTAGGCACTTCGCGGTTGTATTGTTCGCGAGCCTGGAAGATCAAACTCTCTTTTTGCTGTTCTGCTTCGTTGACTTCGTTGAAGGCGTCTTTGACCGCTTCAGGGGGGTTAACATCCTGAAACTTGACCGTCACGATCCGCACCCCGATATCGTATTGTTGCAGAGTTTCTTGCAAGGATTGTTGAATCTGATCGGCTAAAGCTGCCCGGTCAGTGGTAAGAACCTGGGTGACATCCGCATTGCCGATGGCCTTACGCACCATCGCTTCAGCAATGTCGCGGATCGTGCCGACGGGATCCTGAATTTTGAAAATGTACTTGAACGGATCGGCCACCTGAAATTGAACAATCCATTCCACGTCACTGACGTTTAAGTCTCCGGTCAGGGTCAGTGATTCTTCTTCCAAACCCGCTTTGTTGTAGACCGTTTTTATGCCAGGCGTGACAGTTCGATAGCCAAATTCTTCCTTTAATACCCGTCCGGTCGGCACCAGATAGACTTGTTCGACACCAAATGGGATTTTGAAGTGTAGGCCAGGGTTCGCAAATTTGGAGAACTTTCCAAACCGTAAAACAACCCCGGTTTCTTCGGTATCTACTTTGTACATACTGCTTGAGCCACCAATGATGGCTGCAATGATAGCGATAACAACCAGTAGTGGAAGGATCCCTTTTTTCGGGTCGAACTGCAGTTTCTTTTTGACCTGATTAGCGATTTCAATGACTTTTTTTTCCAAGTCTGCCCCGGATGGGCCTTGTCCCCAATCTTGCATCAGTACCTCTTTCTGTTTTTAATGGTTTTTGAACTTTGACTTTACCTCAGTTTTTGCTAAGAATAGTTAAACATAACAGACTTTCTCGGTCAACGGCTATCCTTTTCGGTCCGAATGAGAAAGGGGTTCATCGATTATCCGATTGGCAGATGCTATCCCGCAGGATATACTCAGTTTTTGTAAATAATCGATCAAAGGAGCAGACCATGAAAGTAATCGTTGATCTTTGTGTTGTCCCTCTGGGCGTTGGGGTATCGGTTTCAAAGTATGTTGCCCTTTGTCAGCAAATTTTAGAAAATGCTGGCTTGAAAATCCGTTTACATGCTTACGGAACCAATATTGAGGGAGAATATGATCAGGTGTTTGCAGCGATCCGCCGTTGTCATGAACAGATCCACGCAGCAGGGGCACCACGCATCAGCACGACAATCAAGCTGGGTAGCCGGGTTGATCGTGAACAGACAATGGTCGATAAGCTGAAGAGCGTAGAAGAAAAGCTGGCAAAGTAGTTCAATCAAACAGAAAACGGCCCTGGGGTGCAGAGTAAAACTGATAGTTGGCTTTGCCGGATTTTTTCACTCGATACATGGCCAGATCGGCATTTTTCATCATTTCCTGGCCATCTTTGGCATCTTCAGGATAAATGCTGATGCCGATACTTGCGCTGATTTTTTGGCTAAAATCACCTTTGCTTAATTCATGAGACAGAGCGGCGCAGATACGCTCAGCCATGGCTTCGATCATTTCGATCGATTCGATATCTTCCAACAGAACCAGGAACTCATCCCCACCCATCCGGGCCACCGTATCACCCTCTCGCACACATTGACGCAAACGCTTGGCAACATCAATCAGCAGTAGGTCGCCATAATCGTGACCAAGGTTGTCGTTAACGGCTTTAAGGTGATCAATATCAAGAAAGAATAGCGCAACCTGCCTGCGGTTGCGGCTAACTTTGCGCAGAGCCTGTTTTAGGCGATCTTCAAACAGCAGCCGGTTCGGCAAGTTAGTGAGAGCATCATGATGTGCCATATGGTGCAGGCGTTTTTCATTTTCATTGAGCAATTCTTCTACCTGTAAACGTTCAGTAATATCGCGTGCCACTTCAATGATGGCGTAGACTTCACCTTTTGTATCAAAAAGTGGTGAAGCACAAAGTTCAAAAAACCGTTTGCCTTGATCAGTTGTGTGTTGATGAATCATAGTCATAGGCAGACCGGTTTTTTTGATTTCCAATAAGGGACAGGGGTGATCACTTCCATCACATGGAACAAGAGATGCGTGAGAAAGCTGGTAACAGGATATGCCCATTAATGTATCTGCACTGCTGCTGAGCTGGCCGCTGGCTGCTTGATTCATCTGTATGACTTGGTAGTCGAGCCCAATCACCATCAGCGGATCGGAGACACCGTCAATCACCGATTGGAGAAAATGATTGCGGTCTTCAAGGGCTTGCTCAGCTTTTTTACGCTTACTGATGTCGTGGATGATGGAATAGAGTAAAGTTTGACCCTTAGCTTGAATCGGACTTCTATAAACGTCTACCGGAATTTTCTGTCCGTCCGCCAAGGTATGGATACGCTCAAATTGCTGCTGATATTGATTTTTTGCAGCAGTGAGCCTTTTTCTGACCTCATCTTCTTCCAGCTGATTGATCTGCCACATTTTCATTTTTTGTAGTTGATCACGACTGTATTGATAAAACTTGCAGGCCGCTGGGTTTGCGTCAACAACCGTAGCTGTTTCAGGATCGACTAAGAGCATTATTGATTGTGATTCTTCAAAAAACCCCTGGTACTGCAGCTGGCGCTCTAATAACTCCTGTTCAATTTCCTGCCGGGTTATCAGCTCAGCTGCAAGTTGGAAGTTTTTTTCTTTGAGTAACAATGTTTTCAAAGAAACCTGGCGGCGAATCCAGAGGGTTGTCAGAACTGATAGAACAAGTAAAGCTCCCAACACAGAGATAAATGGAATTAACCAACCAGGACTCTTGGAAGAGACTCCATTTGTCAGCCATTTATTCAATAGCTGATAGTAAATAGAGTCTGGGTTCTCTTTCCAGATTTTCACCTGCCGATCAAATTGTTCCACCAGCAATGGGTTGCTTAAAGTTGAAAAAGCGGGACGTACCTGAATTGGATTCAGGAGAATCGGGGTAGGCCGCAGGTCGAAAATTCTCTGGTTTTTCAGTCCGAACAAGCGATTAACTAAGGCAGCAGCAACTTTTTTTTCGTGCAGCAGGGTAAATGCCTCTCGGTAGCTATCGACTTCAACAAAATTGATTCTGATGTCGAATTGCCTTGCCATTTTGACGATGCCATATTCGCCGACATAGTGGATATCCTCTTTGAGAACAGCGAGAGCCAGATTTTCAAGCTGAAGAACAGATTCCAGTTTTGAGCCTGGTTGTTGGTAGACTTGCCCCCAGTTGGTCATAACCGTTTCTCGGGCAAAGCGGAATTTTTTAGCCCGTTCTTCCGTAAACGCAATTGCTGGGAGAATGTCGATATTACCAGCTTCCAGCTGTTCCAGACATCCTTGCCATTGGCAGGAAACGAATTCAAGAGACCATTTTTCTTGTTTGGCGATTTGAGTCAGGAGGTCAGGGAGCAAGCCAGTGGTTTGGTCATCGGCAGTGACGAAGGTCAACGGTGGATTATTGTCAATACCGACTCGAACTTCCGCTGCTCCAGATTGCAAGGGCAACAGAATAAAAAGCCCGAGAATGATGATGAGAAAACAACGCAACGTAAGTCCCTCAGATAGCTGAATAGCAAATAAAAAGTTTCAAATAATAAATCATCTTCTCTGTTGTAGATTTGATAATTCGTCCTTCAGCTTATGATAACTGTCAAGACGTTCTGAATTCAAGTCACCAGCCTCAATTGCCTTGATTACGGCGCAGCCGGGTTCAGTTTTGTGCCGGCAATTCCTGAATTTGCAGTTTGCAGCTAAACTTTCTATATCTGAAAATGATTCTGCAAGATCCTCTGCTTCCCCCCAAAGGTGCAGTTCACGCATGCCGGGGTTATCCATCAGAATTCCACCAGAGGGGAACAAAACCAGTTCCCGATGGGTGGTGGTATGACGCCCTTTTCCATCCGACAAACTGACGGCACCAATTTTCTGCCGTTCTTCGCCAAGCAGTCCGTTAAGGATGGTTGATTTTCCGACACCTGAGGATCCGAGCAGCGCAATTGTTTCACCCGGTTGCATGTAACTGAACAGGATATCGAGCTGGTCAGCACTGCGGGCCATACAGAGGTGCACGGGACTGTTGCCAGCAATCGCTTCGACCTGAGCTTTGCACTCTGCAGGCCTTTCGCATAAGTCAGTTTTATTGAGCAGAATCACTGCATTGGCACCGCTACTGCTAACCAAAGTCAGATAACGTTCAATTCGGCGCAGATTGAAATCGCGATCCAAACCACTGACGATAAATACCAGATCAACGTTGGCGGCAATTACCTGTTGTTCAATGCGTTCTTTTCCTTTGCGGGTCCCCGGGAGGTTGCGAGAAAAGGAGCTTTTACGTTCCAGCAGGGCATGAATAATGCCGCGCTGGTTGGGCTGAAGTTCGATAACAACCCAATCTCCAACCACCGGAAGGTCGGCACGACCACCCGCTTGATGGCGGACTTTTCCAGTGAAGCGGACAGTCAATTCCCCCTGCAGAGACCAGACCTTGAAGTAATTTTTTTCTCCGCGAATCACCCTGGCGGGCAGGTATCCAGATTGTTCCCAGGGTGTAAATTTCTCAGTAAAAAACGGGGACCAGCCCCAGTCTTCCAGGGTCATTTTCTGAACCTACCCTTCTGAACGACAAACGGCAGGTTAAATAGCAACAGTCCACTGGCAATAAGGATTATCCCGATCAGATGATAGCCCTCAACTCTTTCGCCCAGGAACAGTACGGCAAGGATAGAAGCAAATAAAGGAATCAGGTTGATGTATAACCCGGCCCTATTAGCACCAATCTCATGGATGCCTTTATTCCAGCAAAGGTAAGCTAAAATTGCTGGGCATAAAGCGACATAGAGCAGGCTGAGAATGACCGGTTGAGATAATACCAGTGGTGGAGTTTTTTGTGCTTCCCAAAAATACAGCGGCAGTAGCAACACCACACCGACAGCAAAGGTTGTGGTTAAAAAACTCAGCGGGTGGATGTCTGGTCGCTTCCGAAGCAAAACAGAGTAAAGGGCGTAGAGACTCACTGCCAGCAACATTATCAGATCACCAATAACAAATTTAAGTTGCAGCAAGCGTTGCCAATCTCCATGAATGACAATGTAACCCGCACCCAGCATACAGAGGGTGATAGCAAATATTTGGAGGCGGGAGATGCGGTCACGGAACAACACAAAACTGATCACGACAATAATCACCGGCATTACCGATTGAGTCAGGGCAATATTGAGGGCGGTGGTGCTATGTGCGGCGGTATAAAGCAGAGTGTTGAACGAAGCAATTCCGAACAGCCCGAGGAGAAATATGATTTTCCAGGACTCTTTGATTTTCGGCCAATCTTTCCTGGTTTGTCTCCAGGTAAAGGGGAGCAAGATGGCCAGGGCAATCACCCAACGCCAGAAAGACATCGCAACCGGTGGAATCAGGTCAGCTATGCCCCGAGCCAGGACTGAATTTCCAGCCCAGAACAATGGGGGTAAGATCAACAACAGGTAAATCAAGGGGGATTTGTTTTTCATTCAGTACTTTTTTCAGTTAGAGGAGTAAGTCGCGAGAGTAGCACAGGAACCACCGTTTCTACGCGTAAAATTCGTTCACCCAGACTGATTGGAATAAAATCGCAGCTTTTCAGTTTTTCTACTTCGTAGGGAATAAAGCCCCCTTCCGGCCCAATTGCCAATGTTACCGCTTGGCTGATGCCCTGCGGGCAGGCGGTTTCAGCCCCCGGATGGGCAACATAGGCGACGGTGTCTTTGGCTATCTCTGGCAACTCATCTTCGATAAAGGGCTTGAAGCGCGGACGCAGATGGATGTGAGGAAGAACTGTATCGCGGGCCTGTTCCAACCCCAGGAACAGCTGTTCATTCAGCTTTTCAGGCTGCAGTAATGGACTGCCCCAGAAACTTTTATCGACCCGATAGCTGTTAATCAAGTAAATCTGTTTCACCCCCAGAGAGCTGACACTCTGTAGAATCCGTTTCAACATTTTCGGCCGTGGCAAAGCTAGCAATAAAGTGAGCGGTAGGGGGCCGGGTGGCTGTTGCTCAAGCTGAACCTCCATTTCCAGTTCTTGATCGTCCAGACTCACGATCTTTCCGGTTCCGATCAATCCATCGAGTTTTCCAACCCGCAAGGTGTCTCCGACAGCGGCCCGTTGGATGCTGAGGATATGCTCTCTCCGCCGCCCAAGCAATTTTACCCGCTCTTGGCCGATAAAATCATTCTCATGCAGCAAAATCAGATTCATAGTGGCAGTTGCAAAAGCACGGCTGATACTGTTGCACTGAGCAGCCCGATTAAAAGACCCCACAAACCTTTACACAGCAAAAGTTCTTCCTGAATTGGTTCAGTTGTCATCGAAAAGTCTCCTCCAAATAGTAAATCGCACCCATATTATCAGATCTGTGCGGTGTGAAGCAGCGGAATTCAATATCTATGCTAAACTTTCTAAGATTCAAACTTGATGGAACCATCTTATTCCTTTTTGCGAGGGAATTAAACTTGGACGATGGGAGCGAATGATGCTGACACGACAACAGATCGACGAAGCGGCTGAAAACCTGCAAGGAATCATTCGGCATACTGAAATGATACATTCACTTTATTACTCGAAAATACTGGGGACACCACTCTATTTTAAATGTGAAAATCTCCAACATACCGGAGCGTTCAAAATCCGTGGTGCTTACAATTTCCTTTCCCGACAACCGGCGGAACGATTAGCTGCAGGCGTTGTGACCGCTTCGACAGGTAATCATGCGCTGGGATTAGCCAGTGCCGCAGCCCTGCTTAATTGTCCCTGTCGGATCGTTATGCCCAATGGCACTCCGCTGGCTAAAGAATTAGCAACGCTGGAATATGGGGCCGAAGTTGAGTTGTATGGCAATAATTGTGTAGAAACAGAAAGCTATGCAAGGGAGTTGGCCGAAAAGGAGCAATTACTTTATGTGTCTTCTTTTGATCATGAATTGATTATGGCCGGTCAGGGAACCATCGGTCTGGAAATCCTGCAAGATTTGCCGGAGCTGGATACCCTGCTCGTTCCGATTGGCGGCGGCGGGTTGATTGCCGGAATTGCCACGGCAATTAAGTCTGAAAAACCGGGGGTGAGAATTATTGGCGTTGAGGCTGCTGGTATTGCCAGTGCCACTTTGGCACGGCGCAATGGTCATCCCAAGCGCCTGTCTACCCGCAGTCATACATTTGCCGAAGAGGTCGCTGTCAAGCAAGTTGGGGACCTGACTTTTCCGATTATTGAAAAATATGTTGATGAAATTGTGACAGTTGAAGAGGATGCTATTGCCAGAGCAATTGTCAGCTTAATGGAAAAAGGCAAACTGATTGTTGAAGGCGCTGGAGCCATTGGCCTGGCGGCACTGCTCTATGGTTTAAAGACACTCCATAAGGGAAACACCCTTTGCCTGCTGTCTGGCGGGAATCTGGATGTGCAAAATATGGCTCGAGTGGTTGAAAAAGGGCTGCTGGCAGAAGGACATTATCTTAAATTGCAGCTGGAAATGGTCGATATGCCGGGGGCTCTGGCCCATTTGACGCATATTCTCAGTGAGCTTAAGGTCAATATCTCCAAGGTCAGTCATAACCGGCAGAAATCCTCCATGCCTCTGGGTGAAGCAGAGGTTCTTCTTGATCTGGAAACCCGTGGAACAGAACATATTCAAGAAATACTGATGCGCCTGGAGGAGGAAGAATATCGACCGGAAGTTATTCGCTGACTTGTTTCTGTTGGAAAGGGGTCTTTTCTCATCCGAAATGCATCAACATAAAGAGCCATCGGGACATGTTTCAATCTGATTAGCACTGATCTTCCTCCAGTGGATTCCCCCCCTTTGCAAAGGGGGGCTAGGGGGGATTTAGCAGGCGACAATCAAAGACAAATCCCCCTGAATCCCCCTTTATTAAAGGGGGACCTGGTCTTGCGGAAGATAGGTGCCTATCGTTGTCTCAGAGGTTAGATGCTGGTGAGTCGAAAATATCAGAAACGCACCATCAGGCCACCGAAGGGACCAGAAAATTTAGTTTCAACGAAGACGTCATCTTCATCGATTTTTAAATCAAAATACCGCACTCCGGCGTAAAGGCCGACCATCGGTAATGGTGAAAATTCCACCTGCGCTTCAGCATCCAGAAAGTGATTGTCGTTAAATTCCATGTAGCCGATTCGTCCTGTCACGCCAATGAAGTCAGCCAGTGCAATCCGGCTGCGGAGACCGACTGTCGGGATTGGTGCCGTGACCGATTCAGATTCGGCAATGATGGGAGCTGCGTCCAGGGCATTAAAGGTATTAAAAGTAAGATCAACATCGGCAACCTTTACAGCTAGTTCCAGTCCCAACTGAAACCGGGTTGGTAGATCATCAAGGTTGATCAGATAGTAAGTGTAGCCGATATCGTAAAGGTCTATATCCAGATTAGTTTTTACCGTATCGGTCGCACTGAATGTTTGGCCATTAAATTCACCACTAACTGTCAGGGCTCCTGTTCCAGAAAAACTGATTGGCAGATAATTGAATGAAAATTGGGATTTGCCCCACTTTAAAGCAATTTCTGCAGTTACATTTTCGCTATCATCCAGATCCAGGTCTCTCTCTACGTCAATTGTCCGTTCTACCCCACCCCCAGTTCCAGCAATTGAACCCTCCGGGCTGAGCAGTTGATAGCCCCCTTTCAGCGACAAGAGTTCATCGGCAAAAGAGGTTGAAGAGAGCAAGAGAAACAGGACGAGTAGTGGCAAAACTTTCCATTTGTTTAGCATGATCAGCTCCTTGTTTGAATTATTGACAACACCCTGCAGAGAGTAGCAAAAAAACATTCTGCTGTCAGCGATTCTAATTTGTTGCTGCTCAGAAAAAACTTTCCATAATCCTGCTATGATGATGGTTGATCGACACAGGAGCTGGAGATGACAGAAAGCCCACGTAAAATTCTCATAGTTGAAGATGACAAAAATACTGCCGGCCTGGTAGCTACCTATTTGCAGAAGGAAGGGTTTGTCGTTCTGATCGAAAATGACGGTAAACAAGGTCTTCAGACGGCCCGGATGGAGCTCCCCAGCCTGGTGATCCTTGACCTGATGCTGCCGAATATCGATGGCCTGGAAATCTGCCGGCAGTTGCGTAGTGAATCAAATGTCCCCATTTTGATGTTGACCGCACGCGAAGAGGAGATCGACCGAGTGCTCGGGTTTTCACTGGGTGCAGACGATTACGTCGTAAAACCGTTCAGTCCACGGGAACTGGTAGAACGGGTCAAGGCGATTCTGCGGCGCACCCAGACCCCGGCAAAACTGGGGACACAGCTTCTGAAATGTGGCCAGCTACAACTTGATCCAGAAAAATACAAGGTCAGTCTGGACGGTAAAATTATCAATCTGACGACATCAGAATATAAATTGTTGCATGTATTGATGGCTTCTCCGGGCCGGGTTTTTGGTCGGACAGAGTTGCTGCGACATTTTTACGATCAAGAAGAGGCGGTTATCGAACGGGTCATTGATGTCCATATCAATAAGTTACGGCAGAAAATCGAACCCGATTCAGGGCATCCGACTTTTATCGAGACGGTGCGTGGGTTCGGTTACCGCTTTGCAGAAAATGGGTCAAATCAGTGAAAAAACACCTGCTGTGGAAATTGCTGCTGAATGTTGTCCCGGTGATCGCCATCACTATTCTGGTGGTCTGGCTAGCCATCGATAAGCTCGCGGCAACCTACTTTATGAGCTTGATGGAGCACTATTCCATTCAACCCCATGACAGCCATCGCATGTTTATTGAAGCGGTCCACCGTTACCTGTTGTGGGCAGCATTAGCTGCGCTGATCATCGCGTTATTACTCAGCTACCTGATGACCAAACGCGTGCTGAGGCCGCTTTCACAGATGACGCGAATATCTCGAGAACTGGCTGCAGGAAATTTCACCAATCGGGTTGAAGTGGTGTCGGAAGATGAAGTTGGTCAACTAGGAGAAGCCTTTAACCGGATGGCTGATAGTCTTGAGCAACTTGAACTGTTACGCAAGAATATGGTGACTGATGTTGCTCATGAACTGAGGACGCCACTCACCAATCTGCGCGGCTATCTCGAAGCGCTGAGCGACGCGGTCGTTCCGCCATCGGTTGAAACTTTCCGCATGCTGGAAAGTGAAATACTCCGGCTGGTTCACCTGGTAGACGATCTGCAACAGTTGACCAAGGCCGAATCGGCTCAGGCTTTTCTGCAACGGCAGAAATTGCATGTTGCAACTCTGACGGAACAACTGCTGACCTTATTCAAATTGCGCTTTCAGGCCAAAAGAATTGATCTGCAGGTTAAAATTGACCCCCCGGAATTAACTCTGTCTGCAGATCTTGATAAACTTTTACAAGCACTGCGAAATCTGCTGGAAAATGCTCTGCGTTACACGCCAGAAGGTGGCAAGGTGACGATTGATGGCCACCGGATAAATACCACGGTAGAAATATCTGTCTCCAATACAGGGGAAGAGATTGCAGCCGTTGATCTGCCATTTATCTTTGAGCGTTTCTTTCGTGCTGACCGTTCGCGTTCCCGTGAACATGGTGGTGCGGGTATCGGTCTGGCAATTGTCAAACAGTTGGTAGAAGCCCATGGTGGACAGGTTGGGGCAGATAGCAAAAATGGTCTGAATCGCATCTGGCTCAGATTTCCAGATTAATATTCCTTTCAATTTATCCGCAATCTTTACCCAATCTTTAAACAGTTGTGATCTCCCCTTTATCTTCCTCTGCTATGCTGACAATCAGATGAAAGGAGGTCACAGATGTTAAAGCTGTTTGTCATTTATGACCCGAATGGCGCTAGTTGAGCAATTAGTGTAGTAAATTCGGGACTGTCCCCAGCACCATCGGGGGCTGTCCCAAGAATTTACGAGCCATGAAACTGTGGTGGTTCGCACCGCAAAAGCCTGGGACAGCCCCCATGCGGGGACAGTCCCGGATTTGCTGCCATCTGCCCTTAAACTCACGCCATTCCATTTATGACCCGGAAAATCTGACAATTGGAAAAATGGGAGAATGGCTGAAAACAGCAGGGACCTATGAGGAAACAATTTATGCTGGCTCGACAAAGGAGTTAAAAGATGAATAGAAGACAGGTTTTGCAACTGATGTTTGCTCAAGCTGGATTTTTATGGATGGCATCCAATGGTTTTGCAGCTAACAAACAGAAAGATCACGCAATGATGACACCCGGTAAAATTCGCGTCTATTCAGCAGAACAAGGAGACTACATCCTGACTGATAAAGTAATGAGAAGTGAAGCTGAATGGCAAAAGTTATTAACCTCGGAGCAGTATCATGTCCTGCGTGAAGAAGGGACTGAACGAGCTTTTACCGGAGACCTGCTCAAGAATAAAGAACATGGTGTTTACCGGTGTGCCGCCTGCGGCAACGACCTTTACCACTCCAAGCACAAGTTTGATTCCGGAACCGGCTGGCCGAGCTATTATCAACCGGTCGCCGAAGAGAATGTTTCTACCCGTGAAGATCGTAGTTTTTTTACCATCCGTAATGAGTTGATCTGCAGCCGTTGTGAATCTCATCTGGGTCATGTTTTTGATGATGGTCCACCACCAACCGGCAAGCGCCATTGCATCAATTCGATCTCGTTGGATTTTCATAAACTGGACAAATAGAAGTCTTGTAGGGGTGAATCATGCAAAAAGAGTCATCAGCTGTTAGCTACTAATACGTCACAGGGTGGGTTGGTCAGAATATCATGTGCGGTGCCACCAAGTTTGTAAGGCATCAGGCTGGGCCGACTGTGGGCTCCGATTGCAATCAGTTCAGCTTTAACTTCCGCCGCCTCACGCAGGAGACCGGCATAGGCTTCTCCCTGAGCAAATCGATAATGAAGGTCTGGCTGTCCGTCAGCCAATTTTTTCAGCTCGGCGCCGTGATCGGTGACAAACTTTTCTAATTTAGCTTTTTCAGAAGTTTCAATGACATCACCGGCATATTGGGTAATCTTGTCCCCAATGGCAGTGTCTGGAATATCGTAGAAGTGAACCAGATTCAGGGTGCCTTTTGGAGCCAGGGTAAGGGCAAGCTGAAGTGCCTGGCCTGATCCAGCAGAAAAATCAGTGCCGGCCAAGAGATTTTTATACTCTCCCAAGGGCTTGTTTTTGACCATCAAAACCGGCCGATTTCCCTTGCGGATAACTTTTTCTATTGTTGTTCCGACAAACCTGTCGCGAAGTTTTGCTTTGCCATGCATGCCCATGACAATAAGTTCAGCCTTGACCTCATCTGCCAGTTTGATGATTTCGGCAAACGGTTCCCGGTTTTCTTTCACAGTAATCGTGTGCTCTACACTTGCCAGCTCTTTGTTGCTGGCTAAGTAGCTATTCAGTCTCTCTTTCATGTCCTGACTAGGGGAGCTTGGCACATTTTCTTTGCTGGACAGATCCGCTGGTGGACACACATGAAGAATGTGTAGTGTGGTCTTAAATGATAAAGCGAGCTTGATGGCCCTTTCAACTGCGCGATCAGTTTCGCCAGCAAGATCAGTTGCCAACAGAATGCTTTTCATGCCTTCCTCCTTTGTTTGCTGCCCTGGGATGATGTAGAACCACTCTTGACAGGGTCAATCCAGACTTCAATCTATTTTATCAGAAAAATAGATTCCCGCAGGAAATCTGTAACTTTAAAGATTGGGCTGCAACATTATGAAAAGCGTATTCTTGGGGTGGGGCCTTTTGCAAACCGGCCCAACCATTTAATGTCTTTAGGTTGGGCCGGTTTGGTATTATGGATGGTGAGTTGCAGGGCTTTACTCTACTTCCACTCCATCCAGCACCCGTCTCACCGTCTGTGCCAATTTGGGCAAGTCCAACGGCTTCATCATGAAGGCGCTGATGCCAAGTTCCTTCGCGTCTTCTTTGTTGATCTTGCTGCTGTAGCCGGTGCAAAGAATAGTGGGGATGTCAGGTTTCACTTTTTTCAGTTCTGCAATCAGATCTTTGCCACAGAGTTGCGGCATGGTTTGATCGGTGATGACCAGATTAAAATGTTCGAAATTGACAGTAAACATTTTTAAGGCTTCGGTACTCTCGTTCATGACGACGACCTGATAACCCATTTCGGTGAGTAGTTTTTCACCCAAACTGGCGAGCATTTCATCGTCGTCAACAAAGAGAATGCGTTCCGTGCCTCTTGGTAAAGTCGTATTCTCAGGGGTTGATTCTTCTGTCTGGGTAGCTTCTAGCATCGGGAAGTAGAGATTAAAGATCGTTCCCTGACCTAAGGTGCTGCTGGCCTTGATCTGTCCGCCGATGTCTTTCATCATGCCCTGGACAGTCGACAACCCCATGCCCGTTCCTTTACCAACCTCTTTGGTGGTGTAGAACGGATCAAAGATTTTTTTGAGCAGCTCATCCGTCATGCCGCAGCCGGTATCCTGCACCCTGAGTCGGATAAATTTTCCCGGCAAGCATTCGTTATATCCAGCCGACACATCTGTACCCTGCAATACCACCGTGTCCAAAGCAATGGTCAGTTGCCCTGTTTCGTCCATGGCGTGAACCGCGTTGTTACACAAATTCAACACAGCTTCCTGAACCCGGGTTGCATCAGCCAGAACCGTTGTCTCTAGACTCTCCGGGGTTGCATGGTATTGCAGATTTACCGAAGTCGGGATCATTGACCGCAGCAGCTTGATCGATTCGTCCAGCACCGCTGCCAGTTGGATCGGACCCATCTGCTGCTTTCCTGTGTGGCTGTAGGCCATAATCTGTTGAATCAAGTCACCGGATCGCATCACATCAATTTTGGCATTCTTCAAAAACTCCTGGGCTTTAGGCGTGAGATTCTTCTGCAAGTTGATCAGTTCGAGATTGCCGAGAATAATGGATAAATTATTGTTGAAGTTATGCGCCAT
>JAQIBX010000102.1 GCA_027858895.1 Desulfuromusa sp.
AATATTGGTCGTCTTTGTGCGGCGACTGGAGCGCATCTCCACTTAGTCGGCAAGCTGGGCTTCTCTCTCGACGACAAACATATGAAACGGGCGGGTCTGGACTACTGGCCGGAAGTCAAATTGCATCTCTGGGAATCGCTGCCACAATTACAGCAGGAACATCCACAGGGGCGCTTCTGGTACACCTCAAAAAAGGCTACGCAGAGCTACACGAACGTTGAATATACGTCGGGTGATTTTTTGGTTTTCGGCAAAGAGACTCTGGGGCTACCGGAAGACCTTCTTGCAGCTGAAGCCCAACAAGCAATCCTGATTCCAATCTTTTCTCCGGCAGTCCGCAGTTTGAATCTTGCGAATTCAGCAGCAATTATTTTGTATGAAGCGTTAAGACAAACCGGGCAACTGGACCAATAAAAAAGCCGGGCAATCGAGCCCGGCTTTTCTGCGACATTTTCACTATTCCATCATTCCGCTCAATTCCCTCTCCATGAGGGAGAGGGTCAGGGTGAGGGGGATAGTTGACAAATGTTGCCCCCTCATCCGGCCTACGGCCACCTTCTCCCTGGGGGGAGAAGGAACAGTCGATCAAACCATTCCGAGCAGCTTGCCGCTGCGCTCCAGAAAACCAGCCATACGTTCTTTGCTGATCGCCTGATGTGACAACATGGCTAGATCGTAAATCTGTTCAATCAACATGTTGGCTGACTCGTTATTGCCTTCATCCTGCAACTTGAGGATTTTTTCAACTGCGGGGCTAGCGGTATTGACCATCAGAGTGTGGTCAGAAAACATATCGGGCATTTCGCCCTGCCCCATCATACGGGTCATCTCTTTAAACCGTCGTGATTGCTCATTAAGCAGAATCATCCCGGGGACGCTATCATCTTTCAGTGTTTCAATCCGAATCGTCAAACCCTTGATATCGAGACCATCCTTGAAAACCTGCTCGATTCGCTCCCCTTTGGTTTTATTGTCAGCACCCTCAACAATCTTCTGACTCGCATCCGCTTCCAATAAGTTTTCGGTGATATCAGAATCCACCCGCTCAAACTTTAAATCGGTATTTTTTGATTCCAGGAATTGGATAAAATGATTATCAATCATGGCATCCAGAATCAACGCTTCCATCCCCTGAGTCTTGAACAGTTTCAGATAGATCGCCTGGGTTCCTTCATCATTGGCGTAATAAACCTTATTTTCATGCTTCTCTTTGGCGCGCTCAAGATATTCTGGCAGAGTCGTGAATTTGTCCTCACCAGTCGCATGATAGATCACCTGATCCTTCACCTTCTCGTAAAATTTATCCTCACGCATCATTCCGTATTTGACAAAGGAATGAATATCTTCCCAGATCGGTTCAAAAGCTTCGCGATCATTTTTAGCCAGATCAACAATTTTGGCTGCCACGCGGCCACTGATCACCTCGCGAATTTTACGCACCTGAGGATCATTTTGCAGATAGCTTCGCGAAACGTTGAGAGGCAGATCGGGGGCATCCAGGCAACCCTGCAGCGGAGTTAGAAATTCGGGAATCAGTTCAGGGGTATTATCGGAGACAAAGACCTGATTACAGAATAATTTGATGTGACTTTTTGTGACATCAAACTCATTCGACAAGCGAGGGAAATAAACAATCCCTTTAAGATTGAAAGGGAAGTCGATGTTCAGATGAATCCAGAATAAGGGATCTGCTGACATGGGATAGAGTTTTCGGTAAAACTCTTTATATTCATCATCAGTGATTTCTGCTGCAGTTTTAGTCCAAAGGGGGTTTTTATCGTTGACCTCTTCCCCTTCCAGGTTAATTGACACGGGGAGAAAATTACAAAATTTCTTCAGCACTTCACGGACAGCATCAGGCTCTAGAAACTCTTTTTCATCTTCATTCAGATGCAGAATAATCTCGGTACCACGGTCTTTCTTGTCGATCGACTCCAGACTGTAGCTTGTCGTCCCCTCACACTGCCAGTGAACCGCTTCAGCATCCTTCTGATAGGACAGTGTGCGAATTTCCACATTTTCTGCGACCATAAAACTGGAATAGAAACCCAAACCAAAATGACCGATAATCTGATTTTTATCTTCCAGATCTTTGAATTTTTCGATGAAATCTTCTGCTGATGAAAACGCCACCTGGTTAATATATTTACGCACCTCTTCAGCCGTCATACCGATACCATTATCAGTGACAGTCAGAGTCCCGGCTTCTTTATCAATATGGATATTAACCTTATATTCATCAGCGAGTTGTAAACCCTCAATCAAATTAATATTCTGCAGTTTGTGAATGGCATCAACCCCATTTGAAACCAATTCACGCAAGAAAATATCTTTATCGCTGTACAACCACTTCTTGATGATCGGAAAAATATTTTCCGTGTGAATAGAAATACTACCTTGTTCTTTTTCTACATTGTCTGACATTAGCTGCTTCTCCTTTAAAGACTTAAGTTTGTCGATTTTGTGAACAGGAAGATAAAAACCTTGCTCTGCTTTGTCAAGTACAACAGAGATATTCTCTGCTTATTTGACAATAAAAAAAGACCTTTATCACGACAAGGTCTTTTTTAATAAAACAGTATAAGAGGCTGATCTATATACTAATTTTCAGTTAAAAAATGTTTTTCATAAAACTCTTCAAGATTACTTAGATGACGGGTTTCATCAGCGAGCAAACGTTTAAACAAAACTGCCATTGGTGCCCCCTCACAACCACTCATCAATCTTCGATAAAAATCGACAGCACTTTGTTCCAGATAAATCGCATACGCGAGGGAAGTTCGAGCGTCCGCCCCAGGAGCAATCTCTTTTTGCTTAAAAACATAATTTAATTTCAGGGAGGGGATTTCTTTCTGCAATTCGGTCGCATTTCGATCATGTCCATCAAGCAATGCCATCTCCAGCTTTTGTTTATGATTCAATTCCTCAATGGCCGCTTCACGCAAGATCGCCTTAGCCTGCCGATCTGTGACAATGTCAATTGCATGCAGATAATTCCGGAAGCTTTTTTCTTCCATTTCTATCGCTTTTTCAAGGGCCGCTTCATATGTGTAACAAACACCTTCATCTAAACCCATAATCAATCTCCTTCTGGTGAAATTAGCAAATAATTGTATTGCAACAAGAGTACGGATTAAAACTGGTAAATTTTAAACTCTTCAGCACATCTGTCAGTAAAACGGAACTGTCCCCAGAGTCATCGGGGGCTGTCCCAGTTTTACGGTTTTGAAACTGTGTTGGGTCGCGCCGCAAAAACCTGGGACAGCCCCCATTCGGGGACAGTCCCGATTTTGCTGAATAGTTACGTAGCTTTCACAACTGGGGACTCGACTGGACACATACAGTTAAGTAAATATTAGCATATTAGATGCACATGAGTCACTCACCAATGATTTTAACCAGAACCCTTTTTTTACGTCTACCATCAAACTCGCCGTAAAATATTTGCTCCCATGGACCAAAATCAAGCTGTCCTGCCGTGACAGCAACAACAACTTCCCGACCCATGATCATCCTTTTTAAATGAGCATCACCATTATCTTCTCCAGTATTGTTATGGTGATAAAGACTCAACGGCTGATGGGGGGCTAGTTGTTCCAACCAGCGCTCATAGTCATGATGCAAGCCTGACTCATCATCATTAATAAAAACAGAAGCGGTGATGTGCATCGCATTACACAATAACAGACCCTCACTGATACCACTCTCCCGCAAACAATGCTCGACCTGGGTGGTAATATTAACGAACCCGCGTCGGGTGGAAATCTCAAAGTACAATTCTTTTCTGAATGATTTCAAGGGCCTCTCCTGGAAAGATTTTAAAGTAAGTTAGCAATATCAAAGCCCTTAATAAATAAGGATTTTTAACTCTCCACCCGATTGACAAGGGAGCAGTTTTTCTATATAAATGCCGCTGTTTTCCTTTAACTTGAACCCGTGAGTTTATGACTATTCAAAATATATACAAATCTGTTTTCCCGCTGTTTTGTGCTCTCTGTCTTTTACTAGTCAGTTACACTGAGGGGAGCACCCCTGTTTATGAAGGTCCTGATATTCACATTATCGGGCAAGACTTCTATAAAGACCTGGAATCAGAGTTCCAGCGCTATAGTTATCAAATAGACGCCCTGGAAAATGGGGTCCCGCCACTAATCCTGCAAAACCTTCCCGGTGATCTACACAAAATATCATCCAGCAAACAGCGTAAAGCAATTTTCTTTAAATCGCTGCTGCCAATGATTCTGCTGGCTAATGATGAAATTCGTGTTGAGAGAGAGCAGTTGTTAAAAATCAATCATACCCTGACAGAAATAAAAAAATTAGATGAATCACAACTGCTAATCTTATCGACCCTGGCCAAACGTTACAAGGTTAAGTTTAGCGTGAATCAACATGATCAAGTTATTGATAAGCTGCTGAATCGAATCGACATTATTCCAGCAGACCTGGTGCTGGCGCAAGCTGCTAATGAATCGGCCTGGGGCACATCACGCTTTTCCCGCGTGGCCAATAATCTATTTGGTGAATGGACATTCGTCCCTGGTCAGGGAATTGTTCCACAAGGTCGCCCTGAAGGGGAAACTTACGAAGTGCAAAAATTTGCCACCGTCTACGACTCGGTGCGCTCTTATCTAAAAAATTTGAATACCCATTCTGCCTATAAGCACCTGCGGGAATTACGTTCAGAAAGCAGAGTTTCCGGGCAAAGGCCAAAAGGGTTAAAGTTGGCTGAAGGGTTACTGCGCTATTCAACTCGCGGAGTAGATTATGTGAAAGAACTGCAAGCAATGATTCGGTCAAATCAGCTGAATCGTTTTGTCAGTGCCAAACTCCGCACCAACGGCTAATCGATTCCAGGCGTCTGCCTGCAATGCACAAAACCACCCTGCCTTAAATTTTCAATAACTGCTATTCACCATTTGTTGCAGGATTTTTTGCATTCATCCAGAGATGACTGTACCAAAGCCAGTCGCCCTGTTTGGATTGAAGGGTCAACGTATACTTATTACGCCGCCCGCTCAATGGCTGCTCGGCAACCACTCGATACCATCCGGGTCGGTTAAGTGCATCAGCTTCCACCCAACAGTGATTATCTCCCTGAACAAAACAATTAAACCGCTGCGTATCGATCTGTGCCCCTGCAATCTGCAACTGCAAAGCGGGCGGATTCTGTTGTATCACTGGATCAGCAGGGTTCTCTGCCGTTACCAGCAACGGCTGCATTGCTAATTTAATCTTAAAACTAGAGAGGGTTGCAAACGGTCCCCCCATAGGAAACCGCGGCAGCACGTAACGATTTTGTGCCGAGTGAATGACTCCTGACTGTTGGGCAAAAGCCGTCTTAAATCCTAGATCCTTGATCACTTCGATAACATCAGCAGAATATTCACCATAGGTATAAGCAAAGAGGGTCGGTTTAAAACCTAGATGTTTTTCAAATTGCTGCTGAGCTTTTTCGATATCATCCCCAATGCGCTTTTTCCATTGTGGGAATGTTTCACCCAGCTGCAATTCAACCAAATAAGCATGGCTTGCAGTATGGTTACCAATCTCGACACCTTCTGCTGCCAGTTCTTTAAGTTCATCCCAGTTTAAGTAGCCGGAGGTCCCAACGGCATCAGAATTGACAAACAAGGTCACGGGAACCCCGTAGCGGCGGATAATCGGCATACCGACGTCATAAAAGGAACGAAACGCATCATCAATGGAAAAAGAAACGGCATGAGCGGGGAAATCCGTTCCTTCGGTCAGGTGTCTTGCGACCTCGCCAAGGGAGATAACATCGATATTCTGCTGTTTGACATAATCAAGCTGCTGGATAAAAATCTCAGCAGATATGTTGGTGGACGGATAGCGGCTCTCGTCAAAACGGTGATAAATAAATGCATTCACCTGCCCTGCATAGCTTTGGGGCACGGCGAACGTGAGCAAAACTATTCCGCATAAAATGAGATATCTAAGCACAGTTTCCTCCCAAACAGCATCAAGCAGCCCTCACCTTGTTGCGCATATAACGACGAATACTATTACGGGCACGTGGCGTCACAGCCCATTCCAGCCACTTAGGCAGAACCTCTGGCTTTGCTGAAGTTTCAACAACCACTTGATCACCATCCAACAAGCGCGTTTTAAGTTGTCGGGTTCGTCCGTTAACCTGGCCACGCCGGGCATGCAAGCCAAGTGAATCGTGAATTTCAAAAGCAAAGTCGAGGATACTGCTCCCCTCCGGTAAGATTCGCATCTCTCCCTGGGGCGTATAAACCTGTATCGTTGCCGAGGCTAAACGTAGTGATTCGGTATCAAAAGCTGACTCCCCATCCATCAACGATCGAATTAACTCACTAAAATTCTTATGGCGAAATTTAAAACCTGGTGCCAACACCCCGGACTCATTGAATCGAGTCAGTTTTCTGGTGGTAATCTCAACCCGCATCCGATGTTCATCTGCCTGAACCGTTGTTTTTAATGCCTGATATCCATACTGTGAGGTCAAATTTAAATGATCGCGTATTTTCCCTGGGATAGGTGGGAATATCCCATGTAATATCCCGAGGAACAGGTAAGCATCCATAATCCGGTCAACCTGGACTTCTAAGGTAAACAGAGACGTAAAGCCGCGGTGTTTGGTGCGCCCAGAAACGACAGAAAAAGGACGCCACCGCTCTTTCAGATGAGCATCCAGTTTTTGCTGTTTACAAGCATTATTTATGTGAGCACGAACTTTACGCAAAAAATCGATGTTGTCTTTTTTTTGCGCCGCAATTGTTTGCACGTAACTTGCTGCACGGCGTGGATAAAGCAGTGAATAGGCAAGAGATTCCAACTCAGTAGCCACATAGCCCATACCCAAATGCTGTGCCAGGGGCACATAAACCATTCGCGTTTCTTCAGCAATTAACTTCTGCTTGTGGGGTGGCAAAGCGTCAATCGTGCGTAGATTATCGATCCGATCCCAGAATTTAAGACACAGCACCCGGATATCATCAATCGCAACCAGCAGGGTCTTCCGATAGGTTTCCTTTTTTAAATCATCCCTGGTCATGATCTTCGATGTGACTTTAGTCAAACCGTCAACAAGATGAGCAACTTCCTCACCATACTTGCCTCGAACATCCTCTAGAGTCGTCGGCGTATCTTCAACGACATCATGCAACAAAGCAGCAATCACTGAAGGGAAATCCATCCAGTGGCGTGCCGCTAAATGGGTGACCCGCAAAGGATGAAAAATATAAGGTTCACCCGATTTACGAAACTGTCCCCGGTGTGAAGTTCTTGCATCAGTCAGAGCCTGCTCAACCCGCTCTATTTCGTGATCCAGTTCGTCTTCAGATAATTCTGCGCCATAATGGGTCACCAACAGTTCCATAATGTCGGTCATTAAGCGCTGTTCTGTTCGGTCGTCAACCTCTGGCATAAAACCTTCTTAAAGTATCAATTAGCCCGGGGGCCAGGTCATGTCACGTCCACCCAGAAGATGAAAGTGGAGATGCCAGACCGTTTGGCCGCCAGCATCATTGCAGTTATTCACCACCCGGAATCCTGCCTCGGAAAAACCCAAATCACGTGCCATTCTTCCAGCTATCTGATAAATATGACCGACCAATTCATTATCAAGCGGGGTTAAGTCAAGCGTGGTGCGGATATGCTTCTTGGGAACAATCAGTAAATGGTGGGGTGCTTGAGGACCAATATCCTCAAAAACCACCAGTTGTGAATCCTCAAAGTGAATAGTCGCTGGAATTTCACCCGCAATAATTTTACAGAATAAACAATCAGAATTCATCTTCATCTCCCTAGGTTAAAACCTGTTCCACAGTTGAAATAGTAGCAAAGATTTCATCCAATATCTAATTGAAACCTTACAAAATCACAGTTTTCTATCTGCTTGTATTATTTTTTTGTAGATAAATGAGAAATTCACGATTTCCTTTCGGTCCTAACAGCGGACTTTCTGTCAATCCGAGCACATTGCAATGCAAATCTTTGGCTAAACTGCGCACTTGTTCAACAACCAGATCATGCTGGTATCGATCTTTCACGACCCCACCCTTGCCGACCTGCCCTTTTCCAACCTCGAACTGAGGCTTAATTAAAGCGATCACCTCAGCATCTTCCGTCAGAAGATTGAGCGTATTTGGTAAAACTTTTGCCAAGGAGATAAAAGATGCATCAATAACGGCTAAGACAGGGATATCATCCAGCTGAGCAGGCTGAAGATGCCTGATATTACAACGTTCTAAATTGACAACCCGCAAGTCTTCGCGAAGCGTCCAGGCTAACTGTCCATAACCAACATCGACTGCATAAACTTTTTTGGCTCCATGTTGCAGCAGACAATCGCTAAACCCTCCAGTGGAAGCACCCACATCGAGCGTTATCTTATCCTTTGCGACAACTGCAAATTCCCGGAGCGCCTTTTCCAGTTTCAACCCCCCACGCGAGACATAAGGGATGTCTTCACCTTTCAGGCGAAGCCCTGCATCCTCCGGTACCTGCGCGCCAGCTTTATCCACACGGTGATCATCAACGATGACTTTCCCGGCAAGGATTAAAGCTCGCGCACGTTCCCGCGAAACGACCAACCCTCGTTGCACCAATAATTTATCTAGGCGTTCTTTCATGCTGCGGATGATAACAGCGCTGCAAACAAAAAGGGAGGCAAAATGCCTCCCTGATGTAATCCGTCGAATTCGACAGCCATGCTATCCATAACCACTTCTTATGCTTTGCTTAGCCAATAAAGAAATCTCGGTTTTCAGTAAAAACTTCTTCTATCTCAATAAGAGCGTTCTGAATATCTGCCTCGTCCAAATTCAATATTTTAGCAGCCGGGCTGTTGTAAATATTCAATTCCTCATTCGCTTCACGGCGGCCAATTCCCAACTTCACACAAACCTGCCCGGCAAGATTGACCGTCGCAGTTAACCGTAATAAAGCTTCAGTGTTTTCTTCTTCGAGCGAAATAACTAAATCTTCATGGTGCAAGGTGGACATGACCAAAGTACGGGAAAAATTCCATTTATCCAACACTGCGGCACCCACAACCGCATGGGCATAGGGAAAAAACTGATCTTCTAACTCAGAGGTACTGATCCCATCAGAATAAGCCGCTTCAACCAGAGAATGGTAAGCCTCGGGGTCACTGTAATTCATAACTATTTTTCCCAGGTGCCGAAACAACCCGGCAAGAAAAGCTTCTTCAGGATCAGCAGAAGCAAACTTACGTGCCAGAATACGGCTGCCCATAGCACAACCCATGCAATCTTCCCAGAGCATTTTTTCCAGCAGCCCGTAAGATTTATTCATCCCCTCAAGGCTAGCGGCCAGGACAAGACTCCGCAGGGTGCGTTCACCAACGATAGCAACCGCATGCTCAAGGGTTTTTATCTGCCGCTTCATGCTATAAAAAGCTGAATTGGCTACTTTCAGCATACGAGCAGAGACTGCTGGATCACTGGAAATTGTTGCACCTAGTTTTTCATAATTCACATTAGGATCGTTCAGCAATTCAAGAACCTTAACAGCAACAGCTGGCATCGGTGGAAGATCTCGAATTGTACTGACAACAGTCTTAAAATCGGTAGCCATGTAACACTCCTTAGTATTGACTTATAACAATTACTTAATCATAGCAAGTCTATAGCAAACAAGTCATGTAAAAAAATCAATCCAGAAATAAGTCAGTAAAAAGCTGATTCCCGGGAGCAACTGCATAAGAAGAAAAATCAGAGACACCTTCTTCCAGCAACACCTCTTCATCAATATAAAAATGCCCTGAGCAGTCACGACTATCCCGGCTGAGAATAGCACAAGCGGCATCAGCCATAATCTGTGGTGTACGACATTTTGCGGGATCAACCAATCCACCCAACATCGCCAATGCAGCCGTATGAATGACTGTTTTTGGCCAAAGAGCATTCACCGCAACCCCTTGGTCGGAAAATTCTGCAGCCAGGCCCAATACCGTCATGCTCATCCCATATTTTGCCATGGTATAGGCGGTATGATTCTTAAACCAGCGCGGGTTTAAATTAAGCGGTGGTGAAAACGTTAAAATATGTGGGTTTTCTGCTTTCAAGAGATATGGCAGACAAACCTGACTGGCCAGAAAAGTGCCGCGGACGTTCACCTGATTCATCAAATCAAAGCGTTTCATGGGAGTTTCCAGGGAGCCGGATAAAAAGATAGCACTGGCATTATTAATCAGTATATCGATTCCGCCAAACATTTCTTCTGCCTGTTTTGCAGCAGCAACCAACTGTGACTCTTCACGGATATCAACCTGAAGTGGAAGCGCCTTCCCTCCCGCAGCCTCAATCTCTTGAGCCGCGGTGTAGATCGTTCCGGGAAGCTTAGGATGTGGGTCAGCTGTCTTGGCCGCAACAACAATATTTGCACCCTCAGCGGCAGCCTTTAAAGCAACGGCTAAACCGATTCCTCGGCTAGCGCCGGTAATAAATAGTGTTTTCCCAGCTAATCGACTCATTTATAGCCCCTATAGAAAGTCATTTCCCATCCAACATGCGACCGATACCACCCAACAACGAACCTTCACCTTTTTGTGAACCGCCTGCCTTGGGAGCATGAGCGATAATGCGGTCAGCCAGTCGACTGAATGGTAAACTTTGCAGCCAAACGCGCCCGGTACCACGTAACGTTGCTAAAAATAGTCCTTCACCACCGAAAAACATACTCTTCAGATTTCCGGCGCGTTCGATATTATATTCGACACTTGGCTCAAAGGCGACCAGGCAGCCAGTGTCAACGCGCAAGGTTTCACCCTGCAGCTGACGCTCAATAATGGTTCCACAAGCATGCATAAAAGTCATTCCATCACCGTTGAGGCGTTGCAGGATAAAACCTTCACCACCAAAAAAACCGGTGCCAAGCCGCCGTTGAAAAGCGATCCCGATCTGGGTTCCGTAAGCGGCACAAAGAAAAGCGTCTTTCTGGCAAAGTATTTCTCCTCCAGAGATTGACGCAAGATCGAGGGGAATAATTTTCCCAGGATAAGGGGCAGCAAAAGCAACGTGCTGCTTCCCTCGACCCTGATTCGTAAAATGGGTCATGAAGATCGACTCTCCGGTAAGGACACGCTTTCCTGCCCCAAGTAGCTTACCAAATAACCCCTCTTCCGGCTCAGAGCCATCTCCCATCCGAGTTTCGAAACTGATCCCTTCTTCCATGTAAGTCATGGCGCCCGCTTCAGCGACAACTGTTTCTCCTGGATCAAGTTCAACCTGAACCATCTGCATATCGTCACCAAAAATTTTATAATCAACTTCGTGACACCGCATACCAACCTCCAACTTAAAGTTTTTTATGATAATCGAACGCAACACAAAAATGTTCGACAAAGCGCATTTTTGCTTCCGCGATATCGATCGATCGTTTTAACTCGTGACCTAAAGAGGTCACCATCTCATCAGGTCGGCCACAAGGAACTATCATAGCAAAAGTTTCAAGAGAGTTATTTAAATTCAGCGCTATCCCGTGGGATGAAATCCATTTTTTCAGAGCAATCCCAAAGCTGCAGATCTTACGGCCATCAACCCAGACACCGGGTTCGCCATCTTTTAAATAGCCATCGACAGCATAATCAGCCAGCACATTGACGACAACTGTCAGCAACTGATTCGCATACCAGCGCAAATCTTTTTGCTTCAACTCTACAATAGGATAAACAACCAGTTGGCCTGGTTCATGAGCCGTTGCCAAACCACCACGATTAATTTCTTGCAGCGCTATCCCACGTTCGGCAAATACATTTTCAGGAAAATGCAAATCTGCCTGAGTTGCGCGTCGGCCAAGGGTCACAGTTGTTGGATGCTCAACAAAGATCAGGGCATCACTCCCTCGTCCGGCAAGACGTGCCTGAACCATCTCCGTCTGACGTTCAAAAGCACGCGAATAATCGATCAGGCCCCAATCTTCGATATCTAGAGATGTTGTATTTTGATTGATTGAGCTCATGGCTTATTTAATTCCTGCTCATCCCGTAGTTCTTGAGGCAGTAATGCGTTGTTGAAATTTTGATAACAAACTGGGCGTAAAAAACGATTAATTGCTGTACTTCCAACAGAAGTGAAACGACTATCGGTCGTTGCTGGATATGGACCACCATGATTCATCGCACTGCAAACTTCAACCCCAGTCGGAAAATCATTTAAAATTAATCGTCCTGCTTTTTTCTCTAAAATTGAAAACAACTGACGACAAATAATGTCCTCAACACCGGTCGCATGAACGGTTGCAGACAATTGCCCCGGTAAGCTTTTCGCCATATTCAACATCTGGTCTTGAGATTCACATTCGACAACGATGGAAGACGGTCCGAACATTTCTTCACAAGCACTCGGTTGATGAAGAAAATCCGCCGCCGATAACAATAAAAGAGCTGGAGAAACATCACAACTTTCATCGGCCGAAGAGCCATGCTCGCCAACGCAATTAATACCCTGAAGTAATTTAATTTTTTTCAATTTATGATTGAAATTCTGTTTAATCCCAAGATGTAACATAGGCAAAGGCCTTATCCGATGAAGATGCTTCTCTACAACCTGCACAAAGTCATCTAATTCTTCCCCTTTGACCGCAAACAACAAACCGGGCTTAGTACAGAACTGCCCCACACCTAAAGTCAATGCTTCTGTGTATTTTTCTGCCAATAATTGATGATTTTTTTTAAGAGCTTGAGGCAAGACAAAAACAGGATTAACACTGCCCATCTCAGCAAAAACCGGGATTGGATCTGGACGAGCCGCAGCCAAATCGAATAAGACACGACCACCTGCCTGTGAACCGGTAAAAGTAACTGCTTTTATCTGTGGATGCCTGACCAGAGCAGACCCAAGATCATGACCGCTGCCCTGAATCAAAGAAAAAATACCATCAGGCAAACCGATCTTTTGAACTGCCAGCTGGATCGCTCGTCCCGCCAGTTCCGAAGTTCCTGGATGAGCAGGATGCCCCTTAACGATAACCGGGCAACCGGCCGCCAACGCTGATGCCGTATCACCACCGGCAACAGAAAACGCCAGAGGGAAGTTACTGGCGCCAAAAATAGCGACTGGCCCAAGGGGGATCTGGGTCAGGCGGAGATCGGGTTTAGGTAAAGGCTGCCGATCAGGGATCGCCTGATCTATACGCATCAATTTATAATCATCAGCTACAACCAGTTGAGAAAACATTCTCAGCTGGTTGACCGTACGTCCTAGTTCACCCTCTAAACGAGGCACTGGCAAACCCGTTTCCAGATTTGCTCTTTCAATGATTAGATCTTTCAGTACCAGTAATTCGTTTGCAATAGCCTCCAGTAGCTCACACCGTTTTCGACCACTGGTTTGTCTGAATAGATCAAAATCCCGCTCAGCCAGATTTGCAGCCATTTCAACTTCTTCGCTACCACCTTCGGCGAACTCACAGGTCAAAAGTTTGCCTGTTGCTGGATTAACCGCTCGAAAGATTTCTTTATTGCTAACAAGAATACGATCAGAAATGAGATGTTGACCAGTCAGGAGCATATCCTGTCCTCCATATGAGTATGGCTCTGCGTAATCGATACAAGGCAAACTGAAAGAGGCTAACCACCATTGGTTAACCTCTCTTATTTTATTTGGTGGGCGCAGCTGGTAATTAACTAAAACGCTAACACCCGATATATAGGCCTTTCATTGGTGTAAATATCGTTTTTTACCCATATTTTCTACCCATAGTATTTAATCTCAATGTTTGGAAATGGGTTCGTTGGTCGACCTTTTGAAGTTGAACCCTATATCATTTTTTAACCCACTGACAATAAAAAATAACCTCCAATAGACACCATATTGTGGACTTTAAATTTTTTGCTCATATTGACAGAAAATAGCTGCATCATGGCACTATGTCCGATTCCATATTTACACATAGAAACTATTCAGGACAGCAGATCTCAAGAAAGAGATTTACGCCAGCTGACCAATCAGCCCATCTTTACACCGGTCAACAATTTTAACCCGAAGTAACTCCCCCGACTCGGCAGAGGTTGCAGGAATCCAGATTGGTAAGTAATTCTGCGACAGCCCTTTGCGCAAACCGTCGACCTCTCCCCCTTCAACGACAATTTCAAGTTCTGAACCAATAAAACGACGAGAGAAACACTGATTCTTTTCTGAGCCTATTTGTCGCAATCGTGATGCTCGCTCCTTAATCACCAAGGCAGACACGTGATGGGACATTTCAGCAGCCGGAGTTCCAGCACGCTTACTGAATGGAAAAACGTGCAGATGGCTGAATGGAAGTCGTTCAAGTAACTGACAGGTCCGCTCAAACTGTTCATCAGTTTCGCCTGGAAATCCAGTAATCACATCCAAGCCGATTGCCGCATCTGCTCGCAAGCGATGAATTTTGTCTACTAAATCATAAAAGAAATCTGTGGAATAGTGTCGATTCATCCGCTGCAGGACATCATCATCCCCTGACTGTAACGGGATATGGAAATGTGGGCAAATCCAGTCAGACGCAGCAATATAATGATACAGCTCTTCCGAGAGCTCTGTCGGTTCAATTGAACCAAGTCTTAGCCGGCCGGAAAAGCTGGAGTGTTGAATGTGTTTTAGAAGAGTTAGCAGGTCAATGGGAGGCTGGAGATCATGACCATAATTACCGATATGGATACCCGTCAAAACAATTTCAGGATATCCGTTGCCCGAGAGTTTTTCGACCTGGCGAACGATATCCCTCACCTGAACCGAGCGACTTCGTCCCCGCGCATAGGGAATAATACAATAGGAGCAAAAAGCGTCACAGCCATTTTGAATTTGTACAAAAGCGCGGCTGCGGTGCTCAAAACCGGTTAGACTGAGGGGTTGAATCATTTTGCTATCACGAATATCACTGACTCGAATCTTGTCTGGCTGATCAAGCGTGGTCAAACTTTCCAGCAAATGAATTTTCTCCTGGTTGCCGATCACCAATGAGACGCCAGGAAGCTGACTTAAACTCTGCGGATTGATTTGTGCGTAACAGCCAGTCACCACCACTCGAGCCTGCGGATTAAAACGCCTGGCCCGTCGGATCAGATTGCGCGATTGTGCATCGGTCGCAGCAGTCACGGTACAGGTATTGACTATGACCAGTTCAGCCCCGGCTTCGAAATCTACCTGACAATAGCCAGCCTGCTGCAATTGTTCACTCATCGCAGCCGATTCAAACTGATTAGTTTTACACCCCAGAGTGACAATGGAGACTGTCGTGTTCATTGAATCCAGCCGCCACCGATGACCAGATCATCCTGATAAAAAACTGCAGCCTGACCAGGAGTAATCCCCTGTTGTGGCGATGCAAAAATCACCTTAACTTGATTGTCGGACAGTGGTTCAACCGTTGCTGCGACTTCAGTGTGCCGATAACGGATGCGGCATAGCGTTGAAAATGATGAGGTTGGCTCCGCAATACTCCAGCAGCATTGTTCCACCACCATTTCGGTATGACTGAGATGCTGCTTTTCACCAACGATAACCTTCTTTTTCCCGGCATCAATACCAATCACATAGAGTGGTTCTGCCCAACCGATACCCAGCCCTTTTCGCTGACCGATCGTATAGCGATAAATTCCCTGATGTTGCCCGAGAACCTGTCCGGAAACGTGAACGATCTCTCCGCTTAATTTCCCGGAACCCCGTTCCCGTTCCAGAAAACCGATATAATCCCCGTCAGGAATAAAACAGATGTCCTGACTTTCAGCCTTTTCAGCGACCTGAAGATTAAAACGTTTCGCCTGCTCACGCACTTGCTGTTTATTCAAATCACCAAGCGGGAAAAGACACTGAGAGAGCTGTTGCTGGGACAGGGGAAAAAGAAAATAGCTTTGATCTTTTTCATGATCGCGCCCTCGACGAATAAAAATATTGTTATCTGCTTGCGCCAAGCTCACATAATGACCAGTGGCCATATAATCAGCACCTAACTGCAACGCCTTTTCCAGCAGCAAGCCAAATTTAATTTTTTTATTACAGACGACACAAGGGTTTGGGGTGCGTCCAGATAAATATTCCTGACAAAAAGGGGTGATAATCTGCTGCCGGAAATCGGCTTCAAAATTGACCGAATGAAATGGAATATTCAGTTGTTCAGCAACTTTTCTGGCTTCGGTCACAGCACTGTTAGAACAACTATCTGCAGCAAGATCTTCCTGTGCAGAAACATCCCAATGGTGCATCGTCAAACCGATCACCTCATAGCCCTGCTCTTTCAGCAGTGCGGCAGCAACCGATGAATCAACCCCACCACTCATGGCGACAACAACCTTTTTCTTCACACTCAACCCATCACCCCATCATCACACAATAGACAAAAAGGGCTCCGCTGAAACAGAGCCCTCTTTAGTTAACCTAAATTCTAATAGATACAATCAAGCGCTTTGTTCTCTATAGTTTTTTATTGCTTCATGTAATGCATCAGCAGCCAGGTTGGAACAATGCATTTTAGCTGGTGGCAAGCCATCCAGAGCTTCGGCAACCGCCTGATTTGTCAATATCAGTGCCTCATCAATCGTTTTACCGATGGCCAGCTCTGTCACCATCGAGGACGTCGCAATTGCAGCACCACAGCCAAAAGTCTTAAATTTTACATCCTGAATAATATCATTTTCAACCTGCAGAGAAATTTTCATGATATCTCCACAGGATGCGTTGCCAACTTCACCAACACCGTTAGCATTTTCGACCTCACCGACATTACGGGGGTTGGAAAAGTGATCCATAACTTTCTCTGTATACATAATATCTCTCCCTATATTCTTTAAAAATGATTAAGTCTTTTAACAAGCCTTCTTTACCATGCGACATTCATCACACGACAACGGTGTTGGATCTTCGCGATGATATAATGGACTCATTTCACGCAGGCGCTGCACAATCGGTGGCAGTTCCTGCAGAATATATTTGACCTCTTCCTCGGTATTATCGGCACTAAGACTGAACCTGGTGCTGGAATGTGCCAGAACAATATCAACGCCCATTGCACCCATAACGTGTGATGGTTCCAACGATCCAGAAGTACAAGCAGAACCGGAAGATGCCGCGATTCCTTTCATATCAAAAAACAGTAGCAGTGATTCACCTTCTATATAATTAAAACTAACATTCAGCGTATTTGGCAAACGCACATCAGCGTTAGGATGTCCGTTCAACTTGACTTCAGGTATTGATGTCAAAATGCCTTTTTCAAGTTGATCCCGTAAATTACGCACATAGGCATAATCTTTTTCCATATTCTTCGAGGCTAATTCACAAGCAACACCCAGACCGACAATCCCCGTCACATTATGGGTACCAGCACGCCGGTTACGCTCCTGATGGCCTCCGTGCATAAAACGGGAGATCTTGGTGCCACGGCGCAGGTACATCGCCCCGATACCTTTGGGAGCGCCAATTTTATGACCGGAGATAACTGCCATATCAACATTCGCTTTACGCACGTCAACCGGGATTTTTCCTACAGCCTGAACGGCATCAGTATGAAACCGAACTTTATGTTTTTTAGCGATGGTGCCAATCTCTTCAATCGGAAAGATATTGCCAGTCTCATTGTTGGCCCACATAACAGAAATCAAAATAGTTTTATCGGTGATTGCAGCTTCAAGTTCAGCAAGGTCAAGCATGCCATCATGATCAACTTTGAGGTAGGTGATTTCAAAACCATCTTTTTCAAGCGCTTCACAGGTTTCCAGAACGGCAGGATGCTCGACAGAAGTGGTAATAATATGATTACCCTTATCTTTTAACGCATCAGCAGTTCCCTTAATCGCGTAATTATCACCTTCGCTGCCACACGAAAGAAAAACAACTTCGGCAGTAGAGCAGTTAAGGAGCTCAGCGACCTGTTCACGAGCTTTTTCTATCGCTCCGCCAACCATCCGACCGGCCCAATGGACACTGGACGGATTGCCGAACTGTTCACAAAAATAGGGCAACATCGCCTCTAGAACTTCGGGCTTGACGGCTGTTGTCGCATTGTTATCCATGTATATTTTTTGCACGAAAATCCTCCGGTTCATCTAAAAGTTGTTAGCTATTTACCACTCGACTGTCGAGCTGGCGGCGGCCATCATTGGTTAAATCCTCAAGGGACACAGAGGCCAAAAAAGAACGAATCTGATTTCCCAAGCCTTGCCAGACCGATTGTGTTGTACATTCCATTCCACAACCACAACTGCCATCTATATTCATACACGATAGCGGCATCAGCGCTTCTTCGACAGTATCAATAATCTGATCGATACGGATATCCGCCGCAGATCGGGCAAGTAAGTAACCACCTCCCGGACCACGAACACTTTTGACAATGCCACCTCGGCGCAGCTTAACAAACAGTTGCTCAAGATAATTCAGCGAGATTTTCTCCCGCGCAGAAATGTCTTTAATCGAAACCGGAATTCCATCACTGGTCAAATTCAAACTAACAAGAGCACGTACAGCATATTGCGCTTTTGTTGACATCCTCATCAGATTACGTCCTCACTGACCTGCTCGTTTTGGTCCTGCTTTTCATACCGGGCAAGTTCTGTTTTCAATTTTTCCTGGTTGTTTTGCAGTTCCTCAACCCGATCCTCAAGTCTCCGGATTTGATCAAAAACACAACTCACCGCCGTGGCAACGGGATCGGGCAGCTTATCGAGCTCAAAGTTAAAACCAACCCTTTTTTCTCCCGACAAAACGACCCTACCGGGAATACCAACGACGGTTGCCATTGCAGGCACCTCTTTAACCACGACAGAATTGGAACCGATTTTACTGTCATCACCAACCTTAAACGGACCTAGAATTTTAGCTCCGGAACCAACCACAACATTATTCCCCAACGTAGGATGACGCTTCTCTTTGGCCCAGGAAGTTCCACCCAGGGTGACACCATGATAGAGGGTACAATTTTCACCAATTTCAGCAGTTTCCCCGATCACAACTCCCATACCGTGATCGATAAAGAAACCACGACCGATTGTTGCACCAGGATGGATTTCGATACCTGTCATAAACCGTCCAAGATGAGAAACAAACCGACCCAGAAACTTCATCTTACTATTCCATAACCAGTGGGACAGACGATAGAAGATCATCGCGTGAAAACCGGGATAACAGAACAAGACCTCAAATACGCCTCGTACTGCTGGGTCACGCTCAAAGACAACCTTTAAATCTTCCTTGAGTTGATAAAACATCTAACCTACCTCCCAACGTCTGATATTGTCACACAAAATGATGCTCCACTGAAAGACTCGACTATCACATACGCAATGATATTTTTTACCACCAACTATTTCAATCCAGCTAAGGATTATCATACCTGACTATTTCTGTCAATTATATTCAAACATTTTAGTCAGGTATTATCACTCTCAAAAACTTGGGCGTTGGAATAGCTAATTAGCTGTCAAGAGACAATAAAATTCTCTATGTTTTTACCGTTGTTATTGGTCGACAACTGTATAATAATCCCCTATAATGCACGTGTTTTTATTGGTCATATGATTCATTAGCCAATTCCATAAGGAGTGAAAAGATGCCAGATTTCAAGTATCAGGATCCAATGCCACTCGGCGCCGACAAAACCAAGTTTTATAAGATTGAAGGTTCCGAAAAATTTGTCAGTGTGGTTAATTTTGATGGACAAGATGTTATCAAGATTGACCCACAAGCCCTCACTGTTCTGTCTAACACAGCCATGCGGGAGGTTTCATTCCTGCTCCGCCCTGAGCACAATGAACAAGTAGCAAAAATTCTCAGCGATCCTGAAGCTTCTGCAAATGACCGCGTGGTAGCGATGGCGTTCTTGCGTAATGCTGAAATTTCAGCCAACTTTGAACTCCCCTTCTGTCAAGACACCGGAACCGCAACAGTTGTTGCAAAAAAAGGGCAACAAGTCTGGACTGGCGGCAACGACGCAGAACGTATTTCTGAAGGCGTCTTCAAAACCTACACAGAAGAGAACCTGCGTTACAGCCAGACTGTCGCTCTCGATATGTACAAAGAAAAGAACACCGGGACAAACCTGCCCGCACAGGTTGATCTGTATGCAACAGAAGGTGATGCCTACAAGTTCCTTTTTATTGCCAAGGGTGGCGGCTCTGCCAACAAAACCATGCTCTATCAGGAAACTAAGGCACTGCTCAACCCGGAAAAACTTGAAAAATACTTGACTGATAAAATGAAAACTCTCGGCACAGCCGCTTGTCCTCCCTACCACATTGCTTTTGTTATTGGCGGCACCTCAGCAGATGCCTGCATGAAGACAGTAAAACTGGCAACAGCTCACTACCTTGATGAACTGCCAACAGAGGGGAATGAGCATGGTCAAGCATTCCGCGATATCGAATTAGAAGCTAAGACACTCAAGGCTGCACAGCAATTAGGCATTGGGGCACAATTTGGCGGAAAATATTTTGCCCATGATATCCGTATCATCCGCCTGCCGCGGCACGGCGCATCCTGTCCTGTCGGCATGGCAGTCTCCTGCTCCGCTGACCGTAACATCAAAGCAAAAATCACCAAAGACGGTCTTTTTGTTGAGGAGATGGATCGCAATCCGGGTCGTTTGATCCCTGAGGAATTACGCACCCAGAAAAGCCTTGGCACCCAGATCGACCTCAATCGACCCATGGTTGAAATTCTGGCTGACTTGACCAAGCTGGAAGTTGGCGCGCCACTGCTTCTTAATGGCACTATTGTGGTAGGTCGGGATATTGCTCATTCCAAGTTTAAAGAGATCCTTGATAGTGGCAAACCACTACCCGATTATCTGAAAAACCATCCAATTTACTATGCTGGTCCAGCCAAAACCCCGGCAGGCAAAGCCTCTGGATCTTTTGGACCAACCACAGCAGGTCGGATGGATAGCTATGTGGACTTGCTCCAGAGCAATGGTGGCTCAATGGTCATGATCGCCAAAGGAAATCGCAGCCAACAAGTGACCGATGCCTGCGCTAAGCATCGTGGTTTCTACCTCGGCTCCATTGGTGGTCCAGCGGCTGTCCTGGCTGAAGAAAATATCAAGAAGGTCGAATGTATTGACTTCCCAGAACTGGGAATGGAAGCTGTTTGGAAGATTGAAGTTGAAAATTTCCCGGCTTTTATTCTGGTTGACGATAAAGGTAACGATTTTTTCAAGACACTTGGCCTTTAAGTCAGATTTTTCCTAACACAACTCGCCAAAGCCCCGGTTATTCTGCCGGGGCTTTTCTTTTTGTCAAAAATGGGTGATTATCTGAGGATGCTAAAGAAGTGATGAACTCTGGAATTTCAACGAGGAAACCCATGTACGAAAAACTCTTAAAACTCTATGAACGAATCGTTCTAAAACACCCGATTTTGACGATTCTTCTGGTTCTTTTTCTGGTCATCGGTATTGGCAGTTATGCCAGAGACTTTCGCTTGGATGCTTCAGCCGACTCATTACTCTTAGAAAATGATCAGGATTTGAAATATTTCCGCGCCATCAATGCAAAATATGGCAGCGCAGAATTTCTGGTCATCAGCTACTCGCCGAAGCAAGACCTGTATGCCGCTGAAACCTTGGACGATCTACGTAAACTCCGTGACAGTCTCCTGAAGATTGAGCGAGTTGGATCGGTACTCAGTATTCTCGACGTCCCATTGATCGACAGCCCCCGCCTCACAATGGGCGATTTGAAAAGTGGCATTCGCACGCTGGAATCACCCGATATCGATATCGATCTTGTCCGTAAGGAATTTAAAAACAGCCCATTTTACAAAAGCCTTCTGGTCAGCCCCGATGCGAAAACAACCGCCCTGCAGGTCCTCTTTGAACGAGACGAAACCTACCATACGTTGCTGCAGCAGAGAAATACTCTGCGAGAAATGCGCTTGGCAACCCCGCTCACCGCAGCAGAAGCTGTCCAACTTGAACAAGTCAGTGAAAAATTTGACGAACACAGCCTCGACCTGGCAGAGCAGGAAGCTCTCGATATTGCCCAAATTCGCACGATCATGGAACAACACCGCAACCATGCTGAACTGTTCCTTGGCGGAGTACCGATGATCGTCGCCGACATGATCAGCTTTATTCGTCACGATCTGGCTGCATTTGGCCTTGGAGTTCTGGTTTTTCTGGTATCGATGTTGCTTTTGATTTTTCGTCAACCCCGTTGGGTCATTTTGCCAATGGTCTGTTGTTTTGCCTCGGTTCTGTTTATGTTCGGCTTTCTCGGGCTGATCGGCTGGAAAGTCACTGTCGTTTCTTCCAACTTCACTTCGTTGCTATTGATCATCACCCTCTCTCTCTGCGTTCATCTGATTGTGCGTTACAATGAATTGTATGATGAAATGCCCGGTGCCGATCAAGCCACCATGGTTAAAGAGATGGTACGGGGTAAAGCTATTCCCAGCATTTATACGGCTTTGACGACTATTGTTGCTTTTGCTTCTTTATTGACCAGCGATATTCGACCGGTCATTGATTTTGGCTGGATGATGGCAATCGGTATCAGCTTTGCCCTCGTCATTTCATTTGCTATTTTCCCAGCAGGATTGATGCTCTATAAAAAACCCGTTAAGTTTTCACCACGCTTTGATATCACCGGCATCATTACCCGCACCTGCGCCCATTGGGTTGAACACCATGGAAAACTGACCCTGACAATCTTTGCCGTCCTGGCCGTGATAAGTGTTGTCGGCATCTCAAAATTAACCGTAGAAAACCGCTTTATTGACTACTTCAAGCCGACCACCGAAATCTATCAAGGGATGGAGTTGATTGACCAGAAACTCGGGGGCACCACTCCGCTGGATGTCATTATTGATGCCGATCCAGATTTTTTGGCCAATCAGGCACAAGCAGCGACAACTGTAGAAGATGACCCATTTGCCGATGATTTTTTCAATGAAGAAGAAGCCGTTGCAGGTCTTTCTGGAAGTAGCTACTGGTATAACAATTACCAGATTGCCACCCTGAATAAAATCCATAATTACCTTGATGAGCTTCCAGAAACCGGCAAAGTACTGTCAATGGCAACCACCATGACTCTGATGCAACAGTTAAATGATGATCTTCCACTGGACAATATTTCTCTTGCGGTTATCCACAAAAAACTGCCTGAGGTCATCAATGAATCGCTCTTTCGTCCTTATATGTCAGAAGATGGCAATCAGGTGCGCTTCTCCCTGCGAGTGATCGATTCAAATCCGAATTTGCGGCGCGATTCCTTGTTAAAGAAAATTCGCCACGATTTGACTGAAAACCTAAAGATTAAGCCTGAACAAATCCATCTGACAGGTATGTTCGTTCTGTACAATAATGTCCTGCAAAGTTTATTCAGTTCACAAATCAAAACTATTGGTATGGTCTTTCTTGTCATTATGGCAATGTTTATTATTCAGTTCCGGTCGTTACGCCTGGCAATCATCTCCATCATTCCCAATCTGATATCTGCCGGAATGGTTCTTGGCCTAATGGGCTTGTTGAATATTCCTCTCGATATTATGACCATTACTATTGCGGCCATTACTATCGGCATTGCGGTTGATGATACAATTCACTATGTCCATCGCTTCAATGATGAGATTCTCATTGATGGCGATTATCTGGCGGCCATGAAGCGCTGCCATGACAGCGTCGGTCGGGCGATGTATTACACCTCGATTACTATTATCATTGGTTTTTCAATTCTGACCCTGTCGAATTTTATTCCAACCATCTATTTTGGTCTTTTCACCGGCCTGGCCATGCTGATTGCCATGTTCGCTAATTTGACCCTATTGGCTTTACTGTTAATTATCTGGAAACCACAAAAAACTGCTAATAACGAAATCCATGAATAATAATATAGCTGGCGCGCGGCTGCTAAATAGGCTAAGGTGCGCGTCTTTTGCCAAAATAACATTTAAAATACAACAGGAAATCTATGTCTGAAGAAAACAGTCCATCCTTTAAAGATTTAAACCTCGCTCCAGCACTTTTAAAAGTAATCAATACCGTTGGCTACGAGACCCCAACACCGATCCAGGCTCAGAGCATTCCGCCCCTTCTGGAAGGACGTGATCTCCTCGGGCAGGCACAAACCGGCACAGGGAAAACGGCCGCCTTCTGCCTGCCATTACTCAGTCGCCTGAATCCCAAGTTGAAAGTACCGCAGATTCTGGTTTTAACACCGACTCGGGAGTTAGCGCTGCAGGTTGCTGAGGCGATGCAGACCTATGCGCGCCATCTCAAGGATTTTCAGGTTTTACCGGTGTATGGTGGGCAAAACATGGGTCAACAGTTGCGCCAGTTGCAACGCGGTGTTCAAGCCATCGTTGGCACGCCGGGCCGGATCCAGGATCATTTGCGGCGCGGAACCTTGAAACTTGATAAATTGAGTTGCGTCGTTATTGATGAAGCAGATGAAATGTTGAAAATGGGTTTTATTGATGATGTTGAGCAGATCCTCACCCATGTTCCAGAAGATCATCAAACCTCCCTGTTTTCAGCAACCATGCCGAAAGAAGTTTTAAACGTTGCGCGTAAACACTTAAAAAATCCGATCGAAATCCGAATCAAAAGTAAAACATCTACGGTTGAAAAAATCACACAACATTTCTGGCAAGTCAAAGGTCTGCACAAACTTGATGCTTTAACCCGCATCCTGGAAGCTGAAGAAATTGATGGCATGCTGATCTTTGTCCGCACCAAAGTTGCCACCGTGGAACTCGCGGAAAAATTGGAAGCACGCGGATTTTCCAGTGCTGCGCTTAACGGCGATATGACTCAAATGCTGCGGGAGAAAACCGTTGAGCGGCTGAAAGACGGTTCTCTTGATATCGTTGTCGCAACCGACGTTGCAGCCCGTGGTCTGGATGTTAAAAGAATCAGTCATGTCATTAATTACGACATCCCTTACGACACAGAAGCCTACATCCACCGCATTGGTCGAACCGGCCGCGCTGGACGCGAAGGAAAAGCAATCCTGTTTGTAGCACCACGTGAAAAAAGGATGCTCGCGGCAATTGAAAGAGCCACACGGCAGCCAATTAAAGCGATGGCCTTACCAAGTCGCAAAGATATCACCAGTCGTCGCATCAACTTATTTAAGGAACAGATCTCCAGTGCGATGGAATCTGAGGATATGGAATTTTTTGAGGAACTGATCGACGAGTATCAGAGCGAATACGATATTGGCCATCGTAAGATTGCTGCCACACTTGCGTTCTTACTGCAGAAAGAACGCCCATTAAACCCGGACGAGACTTTCGTCGAAGAAGTCCGTGTAGAACGCCCAGAACGGGATACCGCTCCGAGACGCGAAAGAAAAACCGGCGACGAGCAGATGCAAACGTATCGTATTGAGGTTGGTCGGAAGCATGGTGTAGAACCGGGAAATATTGTTGGTGCCATCAGCAACGAAGGAAAAATCAATAGCCGTGAGATCGGGAGGATTCGCTTATTTGACCAATTCAGCCTGGTCGATTTACCGAAAAATCTTTCCCAAGATATTTTACATAAACTAAAAGGTGTTTGGGTCTGTGATGAACAATTACAGATCAGTCCAGACAGTGGTTACCACAGCGATACGCGAGAAAACTCAAACAAGCGACGCTCCTTTATCAAGGGGAAACCCGGCGACAGTCGTGGCTATAAACCTGGAGCAAAAAAAGCAACTTTCAAAAAAAGAGGGCCAAAGCCAGAAAAGAGTTAATCGGTATCATCCGAAAAGCTGCTACGACACAATAGGTTGGGAGAGATGATGAAAAGAACTGCTTCCTGGTAGAATTTATGATCAGCGCGGAAAATTATAACCTGCAGGGAGCCCCTGTTTTGACAGGACAATCTGCCATAACTGATTATTGCGTGCCCGAAAAGAACCAGCACTGGTCAGCAGGTAGTAACGCCACATGCGGCGGAAACGTTCATCATAATTTTTCTTAATTTCCGACCAGGAACTCTCAAAGTTTTCATACCAGGACATCAAGGTTTTATCGTAGTCGAGTCCAAAGTTGTGCCAGTCTTGAAGAACAAAGTAGCCTTCAAAGGAGGAACTGATCTGCTGTGAGGAGGGAATCATCCCATTCGGGAAGATGTATCGATCAATCCAGGGATCAGTTCTTTCTGATGGAGTATTCCCACCAATGGTATGCAAGAGAAACAGCCCATCATCTTTCAACAATTCCCTCATTTTTTTGAAATAAGTAGAGTAATTTCTATAACCAACGTGTTCAAGCATACCGATTGACACAATTCGGTCAAAACTGCCATGCAGATTCCGGTAATCCTGCACCCGGATTTCGACCGGAAGGTCTCGGCAATTCTTCCGTGCTAAATCAGCTTGTGCCGTAGATATGGTAATCCCAACAACTTCAACGCCATAGTTTTCTGCCATATAACGTGCGGTCCCCCCCCAACCACAACCGACATCCAAGACCTTTTGGCCTTTTTTCAGGTGCAACTTTCGACAACTCAACTCAAGCTTGTGCTCCTGAGCCTCATCTAACGTCTGTGCTTTATTCCAATAGCCGCAACTATAAATCATCCGTGCATCAAGCATCCGCTCATAGAGCTCATTGCCGATATTGTAGTGTTTTTCACCGACGTGATAGGCACGCTTAACCGATTGACAGTTAAGAAGTTTCACTTTAAGAGCCGTCAGATAGACAACTAAAGATTTGAACTGCTCATCGAGGCGGGCTTTAAGCAGCCGTGTAAGCAGTTGGTCAGGGGAGTCAGAGTCCCACCAACCATCCATATAGGCTTCTCCAAAGCCCAAACTCCCCTGCGCTAATACACGCCGATATAAACGACTATTTTTGACTTGAATATCCCAGGGGCGCTTTCCGTCAATAACAACATCGGCGCGGTGAAGGGCTGTCTCGATGCGCTTGCGTAAAATAGTATCAGTCATGGCTCCCTCCTGATCGTAAAATACACAACATTAAGTAAAACAGGGAAAGAAGTTGGCGTTATTTCCTGTTACAGAGATAAATTGCATTTTATCATGCATGGAAAAGTGTAACAAACTAGTGATGGATTTCAAGCCGCAGACAAATATTTAATAAATTGACAGGAAATAGGGAGGCTCGGAAAAGCGTAGGGAGTGTTTGGAATAAACGCCGATCTCCGCCTACAGGATGGGGGAATTATGTTTCACAAAATTATTGTGGCACAAAAGAAGAAGCTTTCGTTATTCGTTTTACAACCGCTACCAACAACGCAATCGCTTGATCGAGATCTGCCAGGGAAAGGGTCTCCACCGGCGTATGCATATAGCGCAGTGGAATTCCCAGCAAAGCCGTCGCAACACCTCCACGGGATAACTGCATGACGTTAGCGTCGTTGCCGGCAGCGCGAGGAACCCCAATAATCTGAATTGGTATATTTTCAATCTTGGCGGTTTCAATCAACAGCTTGAACAAAACCGGATTGATATTGGCTCCCCGTGCCAGTACGGGTCCTTTTCCAAGCTCAACTCGACCGATTGAGGATTCTTCGACATCGGGATAATCTGTTGCATGGGTCACCTCAACGACAATGCCAACATCGGGCTGAACTCCGTAGCTACTGGTCACTGCACCGCGTAGACCGATTTCCTCCTGAACGGTAGATACGGCATAAAGCTCAGCTTCAATAGTTCCTTGGTTTTTAATCCGTTTCATGACTTCAGTCACGATAAATGAACCCATTTTGTCATCAAAGGCTCGAGAGGTTGCTCGATCATTCTGCAAGGGTTGAACCCCGACAGCAAAGGTGACGGGATCACCAATTTGAATGAGTTTTTCGACTTCATCACGGCTTGAGCAACCAATATCGATAAATTGTTGCTTAAACTTAAGGACCGTATCCCGATCTTTTGGTTCAATCAGATGGATTGCTTTTTTCCCAATCACTCCGGGAATGGGCCCGTTATCGGTATGTATCGCCACCCGTTGTCCCGGTGAAAGATGTGGATCTATCCCGCCGATTGCACCAAAGTAGATAAATCCGCGATCATCGACATACTGCACCATAAAGCCGATCTCATCACAATGGCCAGCCAGCATCACCCGGGGTCCCCCCTGGCCATTAAGCCGTGCAATAAGATTACCCATCACATCGGTCTGCAGATCATCGGCAACGCCTTCCAATTGACGCCTTATGATTCTTTGAGCAGGTTGCTCGAAACCGGAAGGGCTGGGTGTTTCGACCAATTCTTTCAAGAAGGCAAAATCCTGTTTTTTCATCTATCGACCTTTTGCCTTGGCAACGAGTTCCGCTGAATTTTTCTGCGCCTGTATAAATTGTTCTTCTGACATTCCAGCACCCAGCGCAATTTTATGGACAAGTTCAGGGGGAAGGATATCGGTCGGCGCATGAGCGTCGTTATTAATAACGAGTTTCGCACCATATTCTTGGGCCAGTTTCACCACGTGCCCATTGGTCAGCGAATTGCCTTTGCGTGTGGTTATTTCTAAATAGACCCCCAATTCTGCAGCTAACTGGACTTCTTCGGCAGTTATCAACCCGGGGTGGGCAAGAATATCGACCTTAGCCTTAATCGCGGCCATATTGGTTCCCGGCATAACCGGATCAACAATCGACTCACCGTGAACCAGAATCAACTCAGCACCATGATCTCTGGCAAGTTGTGTAACATCGGCTATCGATTGCGGTGGCACATGGGTCAGCTCAACACCAGCTAAAACCTGAATATTATTTGCCGCGCCAAACTCATCAACGATATCGACAATATTATCAAGTAGCCACTTGGTATTACTTTTATCAGCGTGATCAGTAATTGCCAGCGCCGTATATCCAGCAACAGAGGCACGCCGAATCAGTTCGGCCGGAACCAGTTCACCATCACTGAAAAATGTGTGTGTATGTAAATCTATCATCTATATTCTCCTATCATTATCGGGGCTCAACGAGTTCCCCAATATGTGAATTTCTTAGCACTTTAGCTATCTTGACTGTGACAGTGTGCCCAACCAAGTCTGCTGAGCCACGAAAATTAACGATTCGATTCCAGGTTGATCGACCAAACAACTGACCATCCCCCTGCCTGCTTTCCCCTTCGACTAACACCGACAACTCTTGACCGGCGTCGGTTTGCCAGATTGCGGCACTGGTCTCTTGTTGCAATTTAAGCAAACGATCAAAGCGTTGTTGTTTTTGTACTGACGATTGATCGTCGAGCATCTTCGCCGCCGCAGTTTCAACCCGAGGGGAGTAAAGAAAAGTGAAAGCATCGACATAACCAACTTGCTCTACCAGGTCGAGAGTCGCTTGAAAGTCTTCTTCAGTTTCCCCTGGAAATCCGACGATAATATCTGTTGTCAATCTAATCTCAGGACAAACTTTTTTCAAATCCGCAACTTTTTTCAGGTAGTCATTGACCGTATAACCGCGGTTCATCAATTTGAGAATACGGTCAGAGCCACTCTGTATTGGCAGATGGATATGCTTGCACAACTTTTCTAAAGGACCAAAACAATCAATCAGCTCCTCAGTTAAGTCCTTGGGATGAGACGTTGCAAACCGGAGACGTTGCAATCCATCAATCGCATTCACTTGCTGCAACAGCTGAGCAAAGGAAATGTCCTTGTCATCTTTCAGATTGTAAGAATTGACATTTTGCCCCAGCAGGGTGACTTCCCGCACGCCTTGAGCAACAAGACCTCGAACTTCTGTGATGATTTCATGACTAGAGCGACTGATTTCTCGTCCACGGACATGGGGAACAATGCAGTATGAACAGAAATTATCACAACCCTGCATAACAGTGACAAAGCGGGTCACCGTCTCCTGAAAAGTTCGTTCAGGAAACAAATTGAGGCGGGTTTCACGATCTTGAAAATTGGTTATGCTGGCTCGCTGACGGTTCTGTTCAACCTGTTGAACCAGCTGCGGAAGTCGATGAATATTATGGGTTCCAAACACCAGATCAAGGTACGGAACCTTCTCCAGCATTTTTTCACCTTCCTGCTGTGCCACGCAGCCACCGACACCGATAATCAGTCCCGGGCGCTGATCTTTAATCGGTTTAAAACGGCCAAGATGTCCATAAACCTTGCGCTCGGCCTTGTCGCGCACAGAACAGGTATTCAGCAGAACCAAATCGGCTTGTTCTGCTGAATCAACTTGAGAGTATCCAATCCCCTGCAACAGCGCCATAATCTGTTCAGAATCAACAACATTCATCTGACAACCAAATGTTTCCAGGTAAAAAGCTTTATTCATTTATGCTGGTCTCGCTAAAAGGCATGGAATGGCTAAGCAATAACTTACGGAAAGTCGCGCATCATAACGACCCGCTTCCCGACAAGTCAAACAGAATCCCTTGATGCTGATTTAGACACTTTCTTTGGCAGGTGATCGAGCAAACTTTCAGGGTGCTCTAAACACTCCAATGTAATTGGAGCGCTCCCTTTAAATGATAAACGGATGCTGGAAAGATGCTGACCATATTTTTTCTGTTTAAATTGCTTATAATCACTGAGTCGATACTCTGATGTTTTTCTACCGATGAGGCTATTTCTCACCAGCAAGCGTTGATCGGTTAAAGCATAAAAGATTTCTTCCCAACGCAAACGTGCCAGAGCCAACTGCCCCGGCCCAACAAAGAACGCCGCTATCGCTAACAATAAAGGGGCAACCGCCAACCACCAGGAATAATTGTGCGCTCTTACCAGCTGAACACCGACCATCAACCAAAAGCTACTGGCCAGAAAAAGAATTGTCCCGATTGTTGCCTGTAGCCAATGACGAAAGGTATAGCAACGCGGCGCTGGACGTCCCTGCCAGAGGAAGATTTCACCCTCTTCCAAAGACCATTGAAAACTATCTTGACTCATTTTGACAGGCTCCTCAAACGGCTTGCTGCCGTTTCTCCTAATTTACTATTTTTATCAACCTCTATAACTGTCTGGTACAGTTGACGTGCTCGAGTAAAATTTTGTTGTGCTTCTTCAGCTTCAGCAAGGAGGAATGTTCCTTCAAGCGTCGGCAACAATCGTAAAGAGGCTTCCAACTGAGTGGTAGCTTTTTGCAATTGCCGAGTCTGTAAATAAATATAACCCAAACCCAACCGTGATTTATAATAATTGGGATCAAAATTCACAGCTTTAAGAATATAGCGCCGTGCCGGGATCATATCTTCCTTGCGCAGGTAAGCCATCCCCAAACCAGTCAGCAATAGTCCATGCTCAGGAGCTTCTTGCATCGCCTTGTGATAGGTCTCAATCGCGATATCCAGCTGCCCTTGTGCCTCGGCAGAACGCGCCTGTTCATAGAGCAGGTAAGCTTGAGGGTGAGTTTCTTCCAAATGCAGTAAAGCCTGATCATGTAAAATTTTACCGAGACGAGTTCCCTGCTGAATGCTCACTTTCTTTGATATGAGTTCATCCTGTCCAGCCGGCGGGCTTACAGCACAACTGGTTATGAAAAGAAGCAAAATAAAAAATAGGGGGTGTTTCATTAGTTGAAGTTCCTATTTATTCTGAAAACGGTTGCATACAAGCGATACTGCAATTATAAATGAACAAACAATCATCTGACAATAACTCGGCATGTTAAAGGAGTGTTGATGCTTTCCGCAACCGCTGCAACAAAATTACTGAAAATTGCTCGCGAGGCGATTATTCATCAAGTTAATAATGAGGATTATAGACCGGAGCCAAGAGATGATAAAGATCTCAATGTTCGTTCTGGGTGCTTCGTAACTATTACGCAGGATGGCCACCTACGCGGCTGTATCGGAATTTTTCAATCACAACAACCACTGTTTCAGGAAGTTGCAACCATGGCGGTGGCAGCGGCAAGTCAAGATCCACGCTTTCAACCAATGAGTCGAGATGAACTGGACAGCTTCAGTCTGGAAATCACCATCCTATCGCCTCTGGAAAAAATTGCCGGTATCAATCAAATAGAAGTTGGCGCCCACGGTATCTATATTGTGAAAGGTCACAACCGTGGGGTATTACTACCACAAGTCGCCACCGATTATGGCTGGG
>JAQIBX010000132.1 GCA_027858895.1 Desulfuromusa sp.
CGACATATCGGGGTCGGTCTAACGGTAGAAGAGATCCAACAGCAACACCTGCCCTTGCCTGCACGTGACATGCGCCCGAAAACACTGGAAGAGCAGCTCATCTGCTACGCTGACCTGTTTTTTTCTAAGGACAATAAAAATCGTGATCGTGAAAAAACTCCTGCGGAAATTCGTGAAAAACTGCAAAAATACGGTAAAAATAAAATGATAATCTTTGATCAGTGGCTGAAAGAATTTGAACCAAATCTGAGTTAAGATCAAAGCAGGCTGATATGGAGTATTGGCTACAACAATTTATTGAATTTCTTCCTGACGGTAGCAGCTATCTGCTGATTCTATTCATGGTCGCCTTTGCCGAATCCCTACCGATGATCGGACTGATAGTTCCGGGAAGCACCCTGATTGTTTTTGCTGGATTTTTCGTCTTACATGGCAAGTGCTCATTCACATTATTGGTGATTGTAATGACAGGTGGGGCATTATCGGGGGATCTCTTCAGTTTTTGGCTGGGATTTTATTACGGTACAAGACTACTAAAATTCCGTAGCTTTCAAAAACATCACAAACTGGTCACACGTGCTGAACATTTTTTTGTTGAGCATGGCGGCAAAAGTATCTTCTTTGCCCGGTTTCTTGGCCCAATTCGCGGCATTACTCCATTTATTGCAGGTCTTTCAGGCATGCCGGGACGACCATTTTGTGGCTACGCGCTGATCAGTGCTATCTTATGGGGAATCTGTTATCCGGGACTGGGTTATTTAGGCGGGAGTAGCTGGCAGAACGCACAGAGTTTATCTGCAAAGTTTGGCTTAGTAATCCTCTTAATTTTAGTCGCCTTCATTCTACATTACTGGATTCGTAGAAACTTCAAGAGAAAATAGAAACTGATATACAAAAAATGTCACCTTATTAGCGCTAATTTTCAGCCCATTCAAAAATATTCCCTTCTCCTGGGGGAGAGGGTCAGGGTGAGGGGGAGTCGAAAGTTGATCCACCGTAAAAAGCCCCCTCATCCGGCCTTCGACCACCTTCTCCCGGAGGGAGAAGGACAAAACATAGGAGTTCAAGCTGTTTGCGACGCCATCAAAATCGATACTGCACACCCGTTGTCAAAGCATAAGAATCCCAATTAACTTGATTTAAGCGAGTCAGCCCAATAGTTCCATCGGCAAAGAAGGTTCTATCGGTGCCACTCTCTGTCTCCCAATTTTGAATATTACCGCTGAGAAGCCAGGACCATTTATTATTGAGCAGGTACAGCCCCTTGATATTCCAGACGAGCCCTGTACCGCTGGCTTCATGTTCAAAACTAACCGGATGGGCAAATTGGAGCCGTAAATTCCAATCAGCCTGGGCAAAATATTCGATCCAATGGTACTCAACACCAACCGTCAGTTTCAGCTTTTCGCTGGCTTGATAGTCGACATTCGCTCCCAACCAAGGGCCATACCAATATGCCGTATAAGAGCTATCCAGACCTGGAATTATCCCGATATCAGGTGGCGGATCAGTATAACTACCAAAATACTCCGTTCGGATCCCTGGCTTAGAAATTATCTGCACACCATTTGTCATTGTCAGAGCTTGCATGTAGTAGCCATAACCAACCAAGGGTGTCACCGCTAGTCCTACCATTTTATTGAAATTAATAATCGGACCGACGGCAGCGGAAAGATCAGCTGTCATCCCCTGATCCGCAGCATTGACCGAGCGGGACCATACAGATTCTCTAGCATCCTCAGCATAATCGGAATCTTGAACATCACCAGAAAGAATCTTGCCGAAGGAAATATTCGCCAGAACCATTGCATTTCTTTTTAAAAATGGCAGTTCCCCCAGTTCCAGCCAGCCAGTTGCTTGAAGCTGAAATATTTCAATATCGTCCCAGGTTAGTTCTGAAAGGATATTGGGATTTGCACCATTGGTATCACCAGAGATACTCCAATCCAGCTGGTCGGAACGATAGCCAAAGCCCATATCCAGGCCCGCTGACTCAATCTCAATTGCATCAAAAGACAAAGCCGTACTGGTCTGCAGCACGCTGAACAATAAAACCATGATAAGGGAGAGGAGAAAACGACACATTCTAAATATCCACTAAATAGCAGGGGGTTAATAAAAAGGCCGCTCCGAAAAGAACGGCCTTTTTATCAGGATCAAACCAGGACTAAACCACCATGCACTGAAAGTGCATGGGTTTGAATCGAGACTGAAAGTCCTGAAAGATCAAAAAACATCCCCTCTCCCCCTGAGAGAGGGTGGCGCGAAGCGTCGGGTGAGGGGAAATCCCAGCGATAACAACCCCCTCATCCGCCCTAACGGGCACCTTCTCCCTGAGGGAGAAGGAAACAGAAATAACAACTGAAAGTCTTGGACTAAAGTCCATGGTTTTTACCAGCGTGTTGAAACAATAACCTATTTTGCATAACCTTCCAACTCATCAAACTGCAGATATTGATAAATTTCATCCGCATTTGGAGTAATCTTTTCCTTATACACGGCAAAGTACTCAGCCGGTGTCGGTAATTTTCCTAAATTCGAGGTCACCGCTCCGAGCTCGGCAGAACCAAGGTAAACCTGCGCACCGTTACCGATCCGATCATCGAAGTTGCGAGTACTGGTAGAGAACATATTAACGCCGTCAGGAACACGCGCCTGATTGCCCATACAGAGGGAACAACCGGCGATTTCCAACCGGGCACCTTTGGCACTGAAGACCGAGAAAACCGCCTCATCTTTAAGTTTAGTCTGATCCATCCGGGTTGGCGGACAAACCCAGGTTCTAACTTCTGGATTAAACTTTTCACCTTTCCAGATTGCAGCAGCTGCACGGAAGTGCCCAATATTGGTCATACAAGAACCGATGAAAACATCTTGAATCGGTGTGCCTGCAATGTCGGACAACAATTTAACATCATCAGGATCGTTCGGGCAGGCCAGAATAGGTTCCGTGATTTCTGCCAGGTCAATTTCGATAACAGCAGCGTATTCTGCATCGGCATCCGCTCTGAGAAGTTTGGGATCCTTCAGCCAATCTTTGACCGCATCAATCCGGTTGCGCAATGTTTGTGCATCCTGATAACCATCTTCGATCATTTTTTCCATCAGAGCAATATTTGAACGCAGGTAAGCGCAGACACTCTCTTCAGAAAGCTGGATACAACCAGCAGCAGCAGAACGCTCGGCAGCAGCATCGGTCAATTCAAAAGCCTGTTCAACGGAAAGATTTGGCAGCCCTTCCATCTCCAGAATCCGACCGTTAAAGATATTGATCTTATTCTTCTTCGGAACCGTCATCAGCCCTTGCTTGATCGCCCAATAAGGGATGGCATTGACTGCATCGCGTAAGGTAATCCCTTCGTTGAGCTCACCTTTAAAGCGGACCAGAACAGATTCGGGCATATCGAGCGGCATAAATCCAAGCGCTCCGGCAAAAGCAATCAATCCGGAACCAGCCGGGAAACTGATGCCAATTGGGAAACGGGTGTGTGAATCTCCACCGGTACCAACCGTATCAGGAACCAGCAGACGGTTGAGCCAACTATGAATAACCCCATCACCAGGGCGTAACGGCACACCGGCACGATCAGAAATAAACTTGGGTAAATTGTGATGCATCAGCACATCAGCTGGCTTCGGATAGGCAGCGGTATGACAGAATGACTGCATAAACATTGGTGACAAGAAACGCAGACAGGCCAACTCTTTCAGCTCATCCGCAGTCATCGGGCCAGTCGTGTCCTGCGAACCAACCGTGGTCATCTTCGGCTCGCAAGCAGTCCCCGGCAGAATCCCGTCAACCCCACAGGCGCGACCGACCATCTTCTGTGCTTGGGTGTAACCCTGATTCGATTTTGGCGTTGGATTATCCGGCAGCGCAAAAATATCGGGTTCTGCTAAACCGGTAGCGGCACAAGCTTCAGTGGTTACTGCACGCCCAATAATCAGAGGAATCCGACCACCGGCACGGTACTCATCTGCCACTGTATCGGGTTTAATCTCAAAGGTAGAAATAACCTCACCAGCCTGGTTGTTGACTTCACCTTTTACGGTATTGATGGTGATAACGTCACCCATATTCATCTTGGTGACATCCATTTTCAATGGCAATGCACCTGAATCCTGAGCAGTGTTAAAGAAAATCGGAGCAATAACACTGCCGATAATCACGCCCCCACGACGCTTATTCGGAACAGCGGGGATTTCATCACCGATACACCAGAGCACGCTGTTACATGCCGATTTGCGGGAAGAACCGGTGCCAACAACATCACCAACAAAAGCAATCTGATGACCAGCTTCGCGCCACTTGGCAATTTCCTCAATGCCACCTGGAAAACGGGTCTTCCCCATCGCCAGAGCATGCAACGGGATATCGGGACGACTCCAGGCATCACCTGCAGGAGAGAAATCATCGGTATTGATCTCACCTTCAACCTTAAAAACCTTGACCGTCATTGTCTCAGGAATTACAGGTTTACTGGTGAACCACTCTGCCTTAGCCCAGCTATCAACGACTTTCTTGGCAGCTGCATTCCCCTTGGACAATTCAATAATTTGCTCAGCAGCAGCATAAACATAGGTCATGGCAGAAAGAGCTGTCGCTGCTTCGTCAGCAAGGTCAGCATCACTTAAAGCAGAGATCAGAGGCTGGACATTGTAGCCACCAATCATGGTGCCAAGAATCTGTACCGCTTTAACCTTACCAATCAGAGGTGAAGTTTTGCTGCCCGCAACAATTTCTGCGAGAAAAGCCGCTTTGACTTCCGCAGCGGGATCGACTCCAGGAGAAACCCGCTCGGTCAACAAATTCAGCAAAAACTCTTCTTTTCCTGCAGGAGGACTCTGGAGCAGATCACAGAGACCTGTTGTCTGCTCTGGGTTCAATGGTAAAGCTGGAATCCCTTGCGCATTCCGTTCTTCTTCTAGTTTCAGATAGGCTTCGATCATCTCTCTCCTCCAAGGATCAGTTTCGCAGTTTAAACTGCACAATAGGTTATTCATCAACGCTTTTTCGAGCGTTGACAAAGACTTAATAGAACGTGAAATATTGCATACTGTATACGATTTCTCGCTAGACTGTCAATCAACAGATCATGTCAATTATCGATCCCGCCCAGACCAATCTGCAATTTTAAAAGTGAAAAAATGGCTTAAAGATAATCGAGTGTGACTTATTATGTCACACAGTTGGCATATATTGAGGAGGTCAAATAACTGCAAACATGAACTTCAGGAAATCATCGGGAGACTATCAGGAGATCGTATGTTCGAACTACTCTTATTTGTCATCATCGCCCTCATTGTAATCAGTCAAGTTTTACCAAAAGCCAACTAAATTTCTAAACAAAAAGAGCCCTGCCAACGTTAGCTGACAGGACTCTGAAAGGACCAATTGAATCAAAATCTGCAAGATTCTATAATATTTTCAATAATTCGACATCAAAGATCAAGGTCGCATTTGGCGGAATCATTGGTGGTGCGCCACGCTCGGCATAAGCCAACGGTGCAGGGATAACCAGTTGCCACTTAGCGCCTTCTTTCATCAACTGCAAAGCTTCGGTCCAGCCAGCAATGACACCGTTAACCGGGAAGCTGGCAGGTTCACCACGTTTATACGAACTGTCGAACTCAGTGCCATCAAGCAGGGTTCCACGATAGTGAACCTGCACCTTAGAATCAACCTTAGGAGAAGCCCCTGCCCCTGCAGTAATAACCTTATACTGCAGCCCGCTATCCAGCGTTACAACACCTTCCTGCGCACCATTATTTGCTAAAAAATCCTGTGACAATTTTTCATTTTTTGCCGCCTCAGCAGCCATTTCTGACATTTGCTTCATCTGCATTTCTTGTTGATACGCGGTTAAAATCTTGCCCATTTCTTCTAGACTGATGACGGGTTTTTCACCCTTGAGCACAGCCTGCAAACCTGCGGCAAGCTGATCAGCATCAACATCCACCTTTTGCTGCATCATGTTGGTACCAATATTCATCCCAATAGCATAACCAATTTCTTCTTGCTTAGACTTGAATTTATCCTCGGCGTAAACAACACCTACAACTAAAAACGACAAAAGTAGTACAATAAGAATTTTCTTCAATTTTTATCTCCTTAAATTAATGACGCTAAAATCAAAATTAGCCCCGGTCGTTAATACGACCGGGGCCAGATGAAATAGACTACCTGAATT
>JAQIBX010000136.1 GCA_027858895.1 Desulfuromusa sp.
AGGGTGACAAGGGTCATCCCTTTCTGATGTTGTGTTTCCGAGAAAGAGTATTTCAACAACGACCCGGAATAACGGATATACTCCGCACCAGCTTGCTGCGGCCGGTGCAGGTGCCCGAGCGCCACATAGTCGAATTCCTTGAACAACCCTGGAGAAACATCTGTTGCCCCCCCGACCCCGAGCAAGCGCTCGGAATCTGATTCTTCACTGCCAGCAACAAAGGCATGGGTAATTAATACACTCCGTGCACTTTCTGGATGAACTGACTTAACCGCCGCAATCAGCTTCTCCATACCATCGTGATGAGTTTTAATCTCATCGTCCGGGAAAATATCCCGGCAGCCAATCGGGGTCGCGTAAGGGATCGGGTAAAAATAAACGGGCCCATGCTCATCGTCAAGGCAGATTTTTATCGGCTTCGAGGCAATACTCCCCACAACATACAGACCAGCATTCTCCATCAGTCGCGATCCAAAGTTCATCCGCTCTTGCCCGTCATGGTTTCCACCCAGCAGGATCGTTGGAATTTTCAATTGCAAAACAACCTTGCTGAGAAAATTGTCCAGCAGGCTGATGGCTTCTTCAGGCGGGATACTGCGATCATAGATGTCTCCTGCTATAATCAAAACATCGGGTGGTGTTTGTTCAAGATAGGTTTCAAACTGATTGAGAATATGGCGTTGGTCTTCGGTCAGGTATTGCTTATTGAAGATTCGGCCCAGATGCCAATCGGCGGTATGAAGAATGCGCATATCGATCTCGTATTTTGAGTGTGGAATGAAGCAACCAAAGATGAAAAATAATGAAGCCGCTACAAACGTAGCATTTGATCGGTTATAATAGAAACATGAGACAAAGAAAACCAGACAGGATTAAACATTTATTCGGATTGATCTCGATTTTTATGCTGCTGTTGCTCAGTGGCTGCGCCAGCAGCGGTTACTGGACTTGGCAACATCCCGATAAGCAAGGCGAATTGCAACTACTGAAAGATCAAAAAGAATGTCGAGACCTGGCGCAATCAGAAGTTGCAAGTATCAATTATTTCTACGACTACTATGATATGTACAACTTCCCTTATTATTGGCCTTACTATAGCGACAGACACCGCAAACCTATGATCAGAAGTTACAACCCCTATTTCAGAAGCTATGGCCATTACAGATTTCTACAACAGCAGAATGATCTGGATCGTTTCTTTCGCATCTGCATGAAATCAAAAGGGTGGCAGCGGGTGAAAGTTGAACCAGATGAGAAAAAACCGGTTCAGTAGACTGTTGTCGACGCAAAAAAATAATTCTGAGTAGCCCCAAATGGTTTAAGGGTAGATGGCAGCAAAGCAGGGATGTTCCCGCACGGGCGCTGTCTCAGGTTTTTGCGGTGTGAACCGCCACAGTTTCATGGCTCGTAAACTGGTGCCATTCGGGAGCATCCCTGTTTTTTCGGTGGCTTAGCACCGCAACAAAAGCGGATATGGCGAAGAATCCATTGACAATAAGATTGTTCTGTACGATAAGCGTAGTGAACGTAGCGCAATGTTTTACGCACCTGATCCATTAATTTGAAATCAGGATCGGGATTAAACCGCGGGACATTTTCCATATTTACCCCGTGATATCTCAATAAGTGGAAAATATTGAATTTGGCAAACATGGAAATTAAATTCCATGTTTATCGGGTACTATCCCGATAAGTGGAATATTGTCCATTCTATAGAACGTGATATGTGGAAATTTTTCCACTTATCAACAATGTTGGGCTCTGAATATAAAATGCTATACGACGTATTTATAAGCCATGCATCAGAAGACAAAGATGAATTTGTTCGCGGACTTGCTGAAGCTTTGCGCGCCAAAAATGTGGCTGTTTGGTACGACGAGTTTTCACTAAAACCCGGCGATAGTCTCCGACGATCTATCGATCATGGCCTATCCAAATCAAGATTTGGAATAGTTGTGTTAAGCAAAGCATTCATCGGCAAAATGTGGCCTGAGTGGGAGCTGGATGGCCTCGTACAGAGACAGAACAATTCAAAAGAACCGGTATTGTTGCCTGTTTGGCTAGGGTTGTCCTATGAAGAAGTCTTAGGGTTTTCTCCTCCACTGGCCGACAAGTTCGCTATACGAGCAGAAAACGGAATTGCAAATGTAGTGCAAAAGCTTTTAACGGTCATTAAACCCCAAGGTTCATCTTTGGTGGTTGCAAGAGAACGATTAATTGAAATTGGCTTTAACCCACCTGTAGTTACCGATGATTGGTGGCATCAAGCAATTGAATACTGTGGCTCAAACCCCCTTGAGGGTTCATTCCAAGACTCCATGGGTTGGGGTCATTGGGGTTTTCCACTGCCCCCTATTGGTGAGACTGCATCTGAAAAAGGTGAGCGAATTGCCTGGGCCGCTCTCCAGCTAAATTGGCAGAAAATAGCAAAACAAAATCGCTTTTCTCAAATTTCTCATCCTGAAACTATTCTTGAATTCATAAACAACACTCCTGGCTTGCGTCACGTTTGCTTTGAATATCCTCACTACTTAGCCACATACGCACCTCAGTTGACTGTGCCTGGCCTAGGTGGTGACTTTGAAGCTGTCTATGACAACTGGCTTGAGCATTCCCAAAAAAAGCAAAAAGAAGTAATGCAAAGAGATTCCATCTCTGGAACTGGTCTGACAAATGATCGCAGCGTCCCTACCTGCGATGAACCAATTGCTCTCCATGAAAAAAACTTTGGCAATTATAAATCTTCGACAATCGCATGTTTCTTCGTTCAGGGCCACCTAATGGGCCCAGAAGTAAAAGTTTACGACACCATTGATTATTTACTGTGGCTGCTTTCAGATAGCAGTGCATGGCTACCGATAAAAACTCGAAACTATTTGGTTGATGGCATGAAAAAATGGGCAGTGTGGCCATGGTCTGAATATAGCAATGACACTGATTTTCCACCTAACAAAGATACTGGTGCCCTATCTGATGCTTTGCAGAAAGAAAGGTCTTTTAACACATTCAAATTGACCAACAAAGTCCTTAGGGATATAGGGTCGAGGCTTGAATTTTCTATCGATAATTTAAGTTTACCCGAGTCAGTTGATGATATTAAGCATTTGTTTCTTGAATGTGGTGCAATTGAAGAGTGGTTTAAACGGATAAAGGGCAAGAAAAAATAGCCCAACCAGGTAATCAACGCGGACGGAAAATACGTCTGTGCAAAATTGAAAACCAAAACCAAATTGCGGTGGGTTACGCAAGCTCGCGTCGCCGCCGGTTATCTTGAACGTTGAGGCTGTAGAAAAACCCTAAAATATGCTATGTTTACTGCGGTTTTCATGCTTTTTTAAGGAGGGGAAACATGCCGCGTTTCAAAGATTACAACCCCAGTCAGACAGTTCTTCTG
>JAQIBX010000154.1 GCA_027858895.1 Desulfuromusa sp.
AAGATGTGGTGTTTTCTCTGCAGCGGGTCATTAAGCTCGATAAATCCCCTGCTTTTATTCTTTCACAATTTGGCTTTACCCCTGAGAACGTTGTTGAAAACATAGTCAAGGTTGACGACTATACGGTGAAAGTCGTAGTTGACAAGCCTTACGCGCCAACCTTTTTTCTCTATTGTCTGACCTCCACTCCGGGCTCGGTTGTTGATAAAAAAGAGGTTCTTGCTCACGAAAAAGATGGCGATCTTGGCTACGGTTGGTTAAAAACTGCTTACGCGGGTTCCGGACCGTATAAACTCAACGCTTGGAAAGCTTCTGAGTCTCTGATCCTGGATCGTAACGATAACTACTGGGGCGAAAAAGCAAAGCTCAAGCGGGTCTTTATTCGCCACATCCCCGAATCTTCAACCCAGCGGTTACTGCTTGAAAAAGGAGATGTCGATATTGCCAGAAATTTAGGTCCTGATGAAATTAAGGGTCTGGCTGGGAATAAAAATATCATCGTCCGTAAAAAAGCCAAGGGTGCGGTCTGGTATCTGGGATTAAACCAGAAAAATCAATACCTGAAAATCCCGCAAGTTCGCCAAGCGCTTAAATATCTGATTGACTATAAAGGGATGGAAGCAACGATCCTGGACGGTAAAGCAACTGTTCATCAGGCTTTTTTGCCTAAAGGTTTTCTCGGTGCCTTGGAAGAGACGCCGTTCACCTTAAATGTTGCAAAAGCCAAAGTATTGTTGAAAGAAGTCGGGCTGGAAAATGGCTTCTCCCTGACGATGGACACCCGCAACAGCGAGCCGACAACATCGATGGCGCTGATTATTCAGGGGACTTTTGCCCAGGCCGGCATCAAACTGGAAATCATTCCAGGTGAAGGGAAGCAAACCTTGACCAAATATCGTGCCCGCAACCATGACATTTATATTGGTCGCTGGGGACCGGATTACATGGATCCACATACCAACGCCGATACCTTCGCCCGAAATCCGGACAACGCAGCCGATGCTAAATCCAAGCCACTGGCCTGGAGAAACGCATGGGCCATCCCTGAGATGACTAAAAAAGCCGATGCGGCAGTTCTTGAGATGGATACTGCGAAACGCGCTAACATGTATCTGGATCTGCAACGGGAGCACCAGCAGGTGTCTCCATTTGTCATCATGTTCCAAGACATTGAAATTTTTTCTAAACGAGCTAATGTCAATGGTTTTATCCTTGGACCAAGCTTTGATAGTAACTTCTATCAGTATGTAACTAAATAAGACATTAGTTTTCCCTCCGGCAGCCACCGGTTATCGGGTGGCTGCCCTCTTTAACTCGGTCAGTCCAAAATGGTTCAATTCCTGACAAAAAAGCGCTTTAAAAAGGCAACAACCCAGACATTGCAACTTATTGCTATAGTTTTGATTACTTTTTTGGGTCTGTTACTCATCACCTTTCTGATTGGTCGAGTTGTCCCAATTGACCCGGTTCTTGCTGTTGTTGGAGACAAGGCTTCATCTGAAGTCTATGAACGGGCTCGTATTGCGATGGGACTTCATTTGCCCCTCTGGCAACAGTTTTTTATCTATCTCAGCAGTGTCTTGCGGGGAGATCTTGGCACTTCAGTTCTGACCGCAAAACCGGTACTGGACGATATCTTTCGGGTTTTTCCCGCAACAATGGAACTCGCTTTTCTGGCAACATTATTTGGTGTTTTTGTTGGTATTCCTCTGGGTGTTCTCTCTGCGGTCAAGCGGGGAGGGCTTCTGGATCATATCTCCCGGGTTGTCGGGTTGCTTGGTTATTCTCTGCCTATTTTCTGGTTGGCACTTTTAGCGCTCATAGTGTTTTATGCCAAGTTTGATCTTCTGCCGGGACCAGGTCGGGTCGATATTTTCTATGAAGGCATTGTTGATCCGATCACCGGTTTCATGCTGATTGATTGTATCCTTGCAAGAGACTGGGAAGTTTTCCGTAATGCTCTCTCTCATCTCATCATGCCGGCGACCTTGTTGGGCTATTACAGCATGGCCTATCTTTCCCGGATGACACGTTCATTTATGATCGAGCAGTTGCGTCAGGAATATATTCTGACTGCCCGGGTTAAAGGTGTTGCCGAATGGAAGGTTATTTGGGGTCATGCGCTTGGTAATTGTTCCATTCCTTTGATTACGGTGATCGCCCTCAGTTTTGGAACCCTGCTTGAGGGGTCTGTTTTAACCGAAACAATTTTTGCTTGGCCAGGACTTGGCCTTTATTTGACAAATTCACTTCTCAATGCTGACATGAATTCGGTGCTGGGGAGTACAATCGTAGTTGGCAGTATTTTCCTGGCTGTCAATCTCTTTTCAGATTTTCTTTATAAAGTCATGGATCCCAGAGCCCGTTGAACCAATTTCTTACAAAACAATTGAAAAGCAGATGACAGAGAAAACGACAACTTACAGCAGTACGAAAGAGTGGCTCCTGACTGATACTCCGGCATCGGCATTACAGGCTGCAGCTGGCCGTGCTTATCTTGGCTTGCTTGAATTCCTGAAAAATCGGCTGGCCGTTCTGGGGCTCATGATTATCGTAGCACTCGTATTCGTTGCTTTGTTTGCTCCTTATATCGCCCCCTTTGATCCTATTCTTACCGACCTGAAGCATCGTCTACTACCTTTTTCTGCTGAACATTTCTTTGGTACCGATGAGCTTGGCCGGGATATTTTTAGCCGAATTATCTGGGGCTCTCGACTGACTCTTTATGTTATTGGCCTGGTGGCGATTATTGCTGCACCCGTTGGTATTATTGTTGGTACAGTCGCTGGTTATTTTGGTGGTATTGTCGATATGGTCTTGATGCGGATCACCGATATCTTCCTGGCTTTTCCCAAACTGATTCTGGCTCTCGCATTTGTTGCCGCATTGGGACCGGGAATAGAGAATGCCATCATTGCTATTTCGATCACTTCTTGGCCTCCTTATGCCAGAATTGCCAGAGGCGAAACCATTACCATCCGTAACTCTGATTTCATTCGCGCCATCAGACTTCAGGGGGCTGGGCCAATAAGGATTATCAGCGGGCATATCATGCCACTCTGCCTCTCGTCATTGATTGTCCGAGTCACTCTGGATATGGCCGGAATTATTCTGACCGCCGCCGGTCTCGGCTTTCTTGGTCTTGGAGCACAGCCTCCATCACCTGAATGGGGGGCAATGACTTCGAGTGGCCGGTCTTATATTCTTGATCATTGGTGGCTCATTACCATGCCGGGGACAGCTATTTTCGTTGTAAGTTTGGCCTTTAATCTTCTTGGCGACGGCTTGCGGGAAGTTCTTGATCCCAAGAGCGATAATTAATGGGTGGTTCGGTATGATTCTGGAAGAACAATTACTCCAGGTTAAAAACCTCAATATCATTTTTCCATCACCAAAAGGGGATGTTCATGCTGTTAAAAATATCAGCTTCTCCCTTGGTAAAGAGAAAATCGGGATTGTCGGTGAATCGGGATCGGGAAAATCTGTCACAGGCCGCTCAATCCTGCGGCTACTGCCTCCTTACGCCAAAATAAGCGCAGACAAAATTTCTTTCAAAGGACAGGATCTACTCTCTTTAAGTGAAAAACAGATGCGGAAGATCAGGGGGAGGGAGGTTTCCATGGTGATGCAGGATCCAAAATACTCCCTGAACCCGGTACGTACGGTTGGAAAGCAAATTAGCGAAGCCTATATTGTTCACCGGAAGGCCACAAAACAGGAAGCCAAGGAACATACACTGAAGATGCTTGAGGCGGTCAGAATCCGCAACCCGGAACAGGTCTATCGCCTTTACCCCCATGAAGTTTCAGGTGGTATGGGGCAGAGAATCATGATCGCGATGATGCTGATACCTGATCCCAGCCTGTTGATTGCCGATGAACCGACATCAGCCTTAGATGTCACGGTACAGTTACAGGTGCTGGCGATACTTGATGATCTGGTCAGTCAGCGTGGAATGGGGCTTATTTTCATCTCCCATGACCTGGAACTGGTCTCATCATTTTGTGACCGGATTATCATCATGTATGGTGGCCGGATTATGGAAGTCGTCAACGCAGCTGATCTGCATAAATCTACCCATCCCTATACTCGTGGGCTTCTGAATTGCTTGCCGCGAATCGAAGGTGGAAATGAGCGCCTTTCGACTCTGGTGAGGGATGATGCCTGGCTTGATGCTGATTTCTCGGCTCCATCGGTCACAGTGTCTGGATGATTATTTAAAATGCTGAATATCTCAAATCTTAATATATCCTTTGGCCATGGCAGCGAAAAAAACCATGCGGTAAAAGATATTTCTTTCAAGGTTAAAAGAGGCGAGAGCTTTGGCCTTGTCGGGGAATCAGGATCTGGAAAATCGACGGTACTTAATTGTATTTCCGGTTTATTGAATCATTGGCAGGGAACGATTAAGGTTGACGGTGTACCCGTTTCGCAGAAACGAGATCTGGCTTTTTACCGAAAAGTTCAACTGGTATTTCAAGATCCTTATGCGTCACTCCATCCGCGGCATACCATCGACAGAACCCTCAAAGAACCACTTGCCATTCACAATTTCAGTGATATAAACCATCGAGTAGAAAAGGTTCTGCGTGAAGTTGACCTTGGGTCGCAGTTTCGCTTTCGCTATCCTCACCAGCTTTCTGGTGGTCAGCGACAACGGGTTGCAGTTGCTCGTGCGTTGATTCTTGAACCGGAAATCATCTTATTGGATGAGCCAACTTCGGCTCTCGATGTTTCAATTCAGGCAGAAGTTCTGAATTTATTGCAGGATATACGTAAAGAACGAAATCTCACCTATGTCATGGTCAGCCATGACTTGGCGGTTATTTCCTATATGTGTGAAAATTGTGCGGTCATGAGTCAAGGAGCTATGGTTGAAATGATCAGTGCCAAACAGCTTAAGAGTGGAAACCTGACCCAAAACTACACCAAACAATTGTTTACTGCCAGTAAGGGGTATGATCGGGCAGCCATTGATCTGTTCCAGGATTTCTAGTCCTCATGCTGAATCAACAATCCCCTCAGATATGGAGGAAGAGATGACTCCGAACGCCACCATCAATGTCAGCGTCAGTAATCAATATCGAGAACCCTCTTATGCCAGCGAAATTGTGACTCAAGGGATTCTTGGTGAAAAAGTTGAGATACTGGAGACCGAATTTTCTTTCAGTAAAGTGCGGCAGGCCGATGGCTACGAGAGCTGGATTTCAGCTGGGCAAATTGTATCGGGTCATCAGTTGGCAGGTGAAGATATTACGGTCAGAAGTCATTTTCTGCGTATTTATGCTGAGCCATCGACTGCAGCTGAAGGCATCAAGGACGCAGTCATTGGCTCTAAGCTTAAAGCCATTGAAGAGGTGGATGGTTGGTATCACATCGCCCTCCCTGACGGTTCCACCGGTTGGGCTGAAAAAATGCATTTTGGACCATTCCCTGCCTATTCTGCTGAAATTATTGTCACCTTAGCTCGTGAGTTTCTTGGTTATCAATATAGTTGGGGTGGCAGCACGCCAAAAGGATTTGACTGCTCCGGATTTGTCCAGACAATTTTTCGGCTCGTTGATTGTCTTCTGCCCCGTGATTCCTGGCAACAGCAGCAGCGTAACTTGGTTTCCTCTGATTATCACGTGGCACAACCTGCCGATCTGCTGTTCTTCGGTGCTGCCCCGGATAAGGTGACCCATGTTGCTATCTCTCTCGGGAATGAACATTTCATCCATGCACAAGGATGGGTGAGATTGAACAGCTTCAAAGAGACCGATACCGATTTCAACCGCGACCTGTTAAATACCTTTATTTCTGTCAACAGATATTCAGTTTGAGGCAGTGAGATGAAAATTACCGATATAAAAATTCAGATTATCAATATCCCCCTTGTAACAACCTTTAAAACAGCTCTGAGATCAGTTGACCAGATAGAAAATATTATTATTACCATCACAACCGATACTGACCTGATTGGATTCGGTGGTGCAGCTCCAACAGCGGTCATAACGGGTGAGACTACCGCCTCCATTTGTAGTGCCATCGAGCATATTCGTGACAGTATTATCGGGATGAATCTTATTGATTCAGAAAATATTTTTCAGCGTCTTAATAACTGTATTATCGGCAATTCGTCGGCAAAGGCCGCTGTGGATATGGCGATTTATGATTTGCTGGCAAAAGAGCTGAAAGTTCCCCTTTATCAACTGCTTGGTGGCATGACTAACACGTTGGAAACAGATGTCACCGTGAGCCTTGACACACCAGAAAAGATGATACGCGAAAGCAAAGAAAAGCTGAGTGCTGGCTTTAATATCCTTAAAATTAAAGTTGGCGGTGATCCTGAACTTGATATCAACCGTCTTCAGCTGGTCAGAGAATCCATCGGCAGAGAAGCCCGTATTCGAATTGATGCTAATCAAGGCTGGAGCGCCAAAGAAGCTGTGCTGGTGGGAAAGGAGCTTGAGCGTAAAGGAGTCGACATCGAACTTATGGAACAGCCTGTTGCTGCTCGTGATTTTAAAGGGTTACGCTTCGTCCGCGAAAATGTCAGCATGCCGGTATATGCCGACGAAAGTATTTTTTCTCCTCAAAATGCCCTGGATCTCGTCAGTATGGATGCGGTGGATGGTCTCAATATCAAGCTAATGAAGTGCGGCGGTATTTACAATGCCTTGAAGATAGCGGCAATTGCAGAAACGGCAGGGATTCCCTGTATGATCGGCTCGATGATGGAATCACATATCAGTGTGACCGCAGCTGCTCATTTGGCCGTAAGTCGATCCATTATCAAACGCTACGATCTTGATGCGCCACTTTTTTGTAGTATCAACCCGGCGGTCGGCGGGATAACCTACAAAGGGTCCAGAGTCTGCTTCTCAAATGCTCCCGGTCTCGGTATCGAATCAATTGGATAGGTAAAAACGGCAAATTTTCTTCAACTTTCACAGGGAAAAATATTTTGGAAAAGAAATTTCTTGAACATGTGGCAGACATTCACCGCCGTGCATTTACTGTCGATGCCCACTTTGACCTGACCTATGATGTGGCGAATCGCCGCGAAAGGGGACAGAAGAAAGTTGTTGAGACGAATTTTCTCCCACAATTTAAGAGTGGTAATTTTAATCTGATAGTTTCAGCGATTTTTATTAATAATTTTTTTCTCCCTGAGATGGGGTTGAGAAGAGCTCTGGATCAAATCAGCTATCTGCATGAAGAGATTGGTGAAACCCCTGGTCAATTCAGGATATGCCGTTCGACAACAGAAGCTTATGCTGCTCAAGCTGCTGGAGAAATGGCTCTTTTTCTCTCACTTGAAGGAGCCGAACCGTTACAGAATGACCTACGCCTATTACGTATATTTTATGAACTCGGCGTGCGGGGATTGGGTCTGGTCTGGAGTCGGCGTAATTGCGTCGCTGATGGTGCCTTCTTTAGTGAAACCCGCGAAGGTCGTAAGGGTGGATTGACTTCATTTGGCGTCGAACTGATTGAAAAAGCAGAAGCTCTCGGGATGTTTATTGATGTCAGCCATATCAATGATGAAGGCTTCTGGGATGTCCTCGAGTTGGCGACAAAACCTCTCATCGCCTCACATTCAAATTGTCGAGCACTCGCTGGAACCATGCGTAATCTCACTGATGACCAGATTAAGGCCATGGCAAAAAATGGTGGGGTGATTGGCATGAATTCGGTTGATGTTTTTATTCGCGATAATGAACCGGAAGTCCGTGTTTCGCATTTTATTGATCATGTCGATCATATCGTTAAGATTGGTGGAGTGGACCATGTTGGTCTCGGTTTTGATCTCTGTGATGGTTTCACGGATTACCTCCACGTAGGTCCGGCGGTTAAAACTTGCGATGTTGTCAAGACACATGCTGGTTTGGGTGAATTCACCCAGGGCCTGATTATCAGAGGCTACACGGATGAAGCGATTATCGCAATTCTTGGTGGTAATTTTATGCGCGTATTTTTAGAGATATTAGATTAACTATTATATCTCAGTATAGGAGAATATAATGAAAATTGTTGTATTGGGTGGCCTTGGTTCGCAGGGTCGAGGCGCATTGCTTGACCTCGTTAATAGTGTTGCTGTAAATGAAATTATTTGTGCTGATGCAAATCTTGATAGTTGGAATAGCTTTGCTGCAACAGTGGATACAAAAAAAAATACCCCAATCAAAATTGACGCTTCTTCTACCGATGCGCTGGTTCAGTTGTTACGGCAGGACGTTGATGCCGCGATCGACCTGCTGCCGTTAAAATTCATGCTTAATGCCTTTGAAGCAGCAATAATTGCCAAAGTACCACTGGTCAGTACTAACTATGCACACCCGCTGCGTCACTTACATCAGAAAGCTCTGGATGCTGGTGTCAGCCTCATGCCGGAGTGTGGGCTGGACCCAGGGATTGATCTGGTCCTGTTCGGCTATGGCGTCAAGCAATTTGATGAGGTCAAAGTACTGCAGTCCTGTTGCGGGGGCTTCCCGGAAAAAAGTGCTTGCAATAACCCACTTAATTACAAAGTGACCTGGAACTGGGATATGGTTTTAACCAGTTCAAAACGGGAGTCGGTGTTTATCAAAGATGGCAAGAAATTAGTTATCCCGGCGGCTGAACAGCATAGTAAGAAGAATATCACTAAAGTTGATTTTCCAGATCTAGGTGAATTGGAAGCAATTCCCAATGGCGATGCTGCTGTCTATATGGATATTTTAGGCATAGCAGATACAATTGTCGAAACAACCCGCTATGCACTACGTTGGCCCGGGTGGGGTGATTTTTGGCGGCCATTAAAGCAGCTAGGATTCCTTTCGGATGAGCCCCTCAACTTCTCTGATTGCAAAGTCAGCCCGCACCAGTTTCTTAGTGCTCTGATTGGCCCGCAGGTGCAGTATCAGGATACGGAAAAAGATATTGTCGTTATGCAGAATATTTTTGAAGGAATCAAGGACGGAAGGCGTAAGAGAGTGGTCATGAATCTGCTGATTGAGCGGGATCTAGAGTCGGGTCTTTTTGCCATGAATAAGGGGGTTGGTTATCCGGCAAGTATTGTTGCTCAGATGATTGCTGTAGGAAAAATAACGAAGAAGGGTCTTTTGTCGCCTACTGTTGATATTCCTGCTGAAGAATTCATGTCTGAGCTTTCTAAGCGGGGGATCAAAGTAGATTATCAAGAAAAACATCTTGATTGAGCACCAACCACTATTTTTGGAAACTACTCACTTCGTCAAGCAACCAGTTCCGGAAGTGATTCAGAACACTGCTTGATGCATTTTCTGCGGGGTATATCAGATAGTAGGCCGCATCGCTTTCAACCGGCAGGTTGTGTGCAATCGTCAGTTCTTTCCGTTCCAGTTCTTGAGTGAGTAAATAGCGTGGAATAAGAGCTATCCCAAGACCAGCGCAGGCCGCACTGATCAAAATTGAAAAATGTTCATAACGCGCACCCTGCATGGCACTGACGCCTGAGATTCCGGCACTGTTAAGCCAGTGGCGCCAAGCATCCTGACGTGATGTCAAATGTAACATGGGGTATTCCATAACCTCTTCCGCGTTAGCTAAATATCCAGATTTTAATAGCTCTGGTTTACAGACGGCAACTACGTCTTCACTGAAGAGGAAGTCAGCAACCGTGGCTGGCCAGTTTGGTTGACCAAAATGGATGGCTGCGTCAAAAGGTGTTTCTTGAAAAAGAAATATAACTGACCGTGCAGACATATTAATTGTTACGTCGGGATGCTGCTGGTAAAAACTTCCAATGCGGGGAACCAGCCACTGCGAGCAAAAGGTCGGCAGTACGGCAAGTTCAAGGATTTCCCTCGTCCCCCCATGGGACATGACATTCAACATGTCCTGTTCCATCTGCTCCACCGATTTTCTGACCTGTTTGCTGTATAACAACCCGGCTTTAGTTAATACAACCCGCTTTTTTATCCGGTTGAATAATTTTAGTCCCAGTTGACCTTCCAATGTTGCTATTTGCCTTGAGATGGCGCTTTCCGTCAATAAAAGTTCTGCGGCAGCGCTGGTAAAACTCTGATGTCTTGCGGCTGATTCAAAAGCAAGCAGTGCACTGCGGCTTGGTATTGTTCTTCTCATGATTTAAACTCCAGTAGCTACCATATTTAGCGAATATTCACAGTAGACCCAGTGGCATCATCGGCTACATAACTTAATAAATTTAAAAGATCTTTCAGATTTAAAATTTATAATAGCAAAATGAAATTTTATCTAATTTATTCCTAAAAGTCATCAATTGATGTTTTTATGTTGTTTTACATGAGCATTTTTAAATCGTTATAATCTGCTGAAAATAAAACGACGATTAGCTGCAATGACAGCAGAAATCTCTACGGGGCATGAAAGGAGAACTGGCTATGCTTAAAGGGACAGAACTGATAAGCATTGGTGCTGTACAGGGAGGTGCTACCAGGGAACTGCTTGCAAAGAAAGAGCAGTATGTCTCCAAGGGGATTTCCAACGTCGCTCCGATTTTTATCGAAAGTGCCAAAGGGGCCGTTGTGCGAGATCTGGACGGCAATGTCTACCTTGACTGTTACGGGGGAATCGGGGTCATAAATGCCGGTCACTGTCCAGATCTTGTTATCGATGCAATTAAGGCACAGGCAGAAAAGCTATTACATTCCTGCTTTAGCGTATCCATGTATGATTCCTACGTGAATTTGGCTGAAAAACTAGTCAACCTCACCCCGGGTGATGATCCCCAAAAAACGATGTTTGTGAATAGTGGGGCAGAAGCCGTTGAAAATGCGATCAAAATAGCCAAAGCTTACACCAAGAGACCGGGAATCATTGCCTTTGGTGGTGGTTACCATGGTCGTACTTTGCTCACCCTGACCCTTACCAGCAAGGTTAAGCCTTACAAGGTGGGGTTTGGACCTTTTGCACCTGAAGTCTACAAGGCTCCGTTTGCTTACTGTTACCGTTGTCCTTTTCAGTCCACCTATCCAAAATGTGGACTGCATTGTCTTGAACATTTTGATCGTTTTTTTGTCAGTGAAGTCGATTCTTCTAATATTGCTGCTATGATTATTGAGCCAGTGCAGGGTGAAGGAGGGTTTGTTGTCCCGCCTAAAGAGTTTCTGCCAGGACTCAAAGCCATCTGTGAAAAACATGGCATTGTCTTTATTGCTGATGAAATACAATCGGGTTTTGCCAGAACCGGAAAAATGTTTGCCATAGAACATTTCGGGGTGATCCCTGACCTGATGACTCTCGCTAAATCGATCGCCTCAGGGTTGCCGTTAAGTGCAGTTGTCGGGCAGGCAGAGATCATGGATGCTCCAGAGCCTGGACGGCTTGGAACCACCTACGGGGGCAATCCTGTCGCTTGTGCTGCTGCGTTGGCTGCGCTTGAACATATTGAAACAGAAGATCTTTGCGGCAAGGCGGTACGAATAGGCGCAAAAATCACCAGCAAAATGGAGATTTTAAAGCTACGCTACGCGCAACTCGGCGACATACGTTCCCTTGGTGCGATGGTGGCAGTGGAGTTTGTTAAAGATCCGCAATCCAAGACTCCAGATAAAGATGCTGTAACCGCCATTATCAGCGCTTGTTTTTGCCGTGGCTTGTTAGTGATAGGTGCAGGTCTGTTTGGCAACGTTATCCGTTTTCTGCCACCCTTGGTCATGACCGATGAACAACTTGATCAGGCCATGGAGATTTTTGCTGAAACTGTTACTGAGGTTTTGGATAAATAGTTACACATCATCATCTGGCTAAAAAGTGTTCTAGGTGATTGCCGATAAGGAGAGGTTATGCAAAAAAAAGCGACTGCCGGAAACAGGGGAGAGGGTGTTAGCTCTGACTGTTACGTTGAGTTGGAACTCACTGCCAACGGCGGTATCAAGCTTGAGTTGAAGAGCAAGGTTGAGTCTCTGTTCGGTGAAAAAATCAAGGCATTTTGTTTCCATGTTTTACACTATTTTAATATTGAAAATGCTCAAATCTACATTGAGGATACCGGTGCGCTGGACTATGTTCTGGCTGCCCGGATTGAAACTGCGATAAAGCAGTTGATGGATACCGACAAAGAATTTTTGTTGGAGATGTTGCCACAAAACAAAGTCGAAACACAGCGGGATAAACATCGCCGCTCACGACTTTATTTGCCTGGGAATGCACCAAAGCTTGCATTGAATGCCGGTGTTTACGGTGCCGACGGGATTATTCTCGATCTGGAAGACTCTGTTGCTGCAGATAAAAAGTTTGAAGCAGCCATTCTGGTTAGAAATGCACTGCGCAATGTTGATTTTTACAATACAGAGCGAATGGTAAGAATCAATCAAATGCCAAAGGGATTGGATGATTTGGATTTTGTTGTTCCCCATTTTGTGAACCTGCTACTTGTCCCGAAATGTGAAAATGCAGACCAAATCGTACAGATCAACTCCCGAATCAGGGAGATTATGGAGCAGCATGGCATGGAACACCCGGTCCACTTGATGCCGATCCTTGAAAGCGCTAAGGGTGTGATGAACGCAATGGAAATTGCCCAGGCTGACAATGTTGTTGCCCTGGCCATTGGTCTGGAAGATTACACCGCAGATTTGGGAGTTCAACGTACCGATGAAGGGACAGAATCTTTCTTCGCTCGTTGTCAATTAGTGAATGCTGCCAGTGCTGCCGGTATCCAGGCTATCGATTCGGTTTTTTCTGATTTTTCTGATATGGAAAAACTGCGTAAAGTTGTTCTGGAATCCAAGACCCTTGGTTTCAATGGTATGGGTTGTATTCATCCACGCCAGATCAAGGTGATCCATGAAAATTATGCGCCAAATGATGCCGAAATCGAAACAGCGAAGAAGATAGTGAATGCTTTTCATCTCGCTACAGAAAAAGGGCTCGGTGTGGTTTCATTAGGTTCTAAAATGATCGATCCTCCGGTTGTAAAACGCGCACAGACAACCATTGATCTGGCCATCGCTGTCGGCAAATTAAATCAAACCTGGAGGGATAATTATGTCGGTTGAGTTGGTCAAAAATGCCGTTGGACGGATGGTTCCAAGCGAAATAAATGGGAAGCCAGCAATCCCCTTTAAAGGTGTGGGAGCGCATAAACCTATTGGCAAAAAATACGCGCCAAAGATAGCCTCCTGCGCAGACTATCCTCAAGATGGCAACAAACAAGTCAAAAATTTAAGAACAGCTTTGATCAACGCCGGCTTGAAGGATGGGATGACTATCTCTACCCATCACCACTTCCGTGATGGGGATCTCATTGCAGTTGAGATTTTTAAAATTGCCCAGGAACTTGGGGTCAAAGATCTGATCTGGTTTCCTTCGGCCGCATTTCCGTGTCAGGAAGCGATTATTGAACAACTTGAAAATGGCACGATTCATCATATTGAGGGTAGTTTGAATGGTCCGCTGGGTGAATTCGCTTCGCAAGGTAAAATGCGTGGAACCGGGATTCTTCGCTCGCATGGAGGTCGATACCAGGCAGTTCAGGACGGTGAAGTGCAGATTGATATTGCCATCATCGCTGCTCCTACTTCAGACCCCTTTGGTAATGCTAACGGTGTGGATGGCCCCTCTGCTTGCGGCTTGTTAGGTTTCGCGCTGGCCGATTCTGAATATGCCGATAAAGTTATTATTGTTACTGACAATCTGGTTCCATTTCCCTGTATTCCCTGGCAGATTCAGGGCAACCACGTCGATTATGTGGTTCAGGTCGAGCAAGTTGGTATTCCTGACAAAATTGTCTCTGGAACAACAAAAGTTACCAAGAGCCCTGATCGACTTTTAATTGCCGAACTCACTGCTCAATTTTGTGAAGAATCAGGCCTCATCAGGGATGGTTTTTCTTTTCAAGCGGGCGCCGGGGGAACCTCTCTTTCTATTGGTAATTTCTTCGGTGAAATTATGCGCCGGAAGGGGATTAAGGCTCGCTTTGCTCGGGGCGGAAGTAATAAGTATCTGGTAGAAATGCTGGAAGAGGGGTTGATTGATTATATTCTGGATGGACAGACTTTTGACCTGGATGGGATTCGGTCTCTGCGGGAGAATCCACAGCATGTCACGACCAGCCCATTTACCAGCTACAACTATCATGGGAAAGGCAATTTTGCCGGGTTGATAGATATTGTTATCCTGGGGGCAACAGAAGTGGATCTCAACTTCAATGCCAATGTGGTGACCCATTCGGATGGCAAACTCTTGCATGGTATCGGGGGTTGGCAGAACTGCCTGTTTGGTAAAAATGTCATCCTTCCCATTCCGCTGTTCCGTAATCGTATTCC
>JAQIBX010000048.1 GCA_027858895.1 Desulfuromusa sp.
GAAACGAAGCCATTACCCACCTGATCGACCTCTGGAATGATTGTGGACCTATCCACGCCCATCACCTTTGCGGCGTAGAGGCATATCTCCAGTTTCACCCCATCCGTCTTCATTTGTCGAAGTGTCTCCTGGAAGTTCTCCACCTCTGTCCATTCTGCGTCGTTGAAAGGGGCCTTGTTTGAAGAGGTTAGTCTCACCGCAGGTCCGTGAAAGACGATGGCAATATTGGGTGCTTTTGCGAGTCCTTTGACTTCGGCGACCTCGTAGGCGTTCTTTATTGCCCAGAATACAATGTTAGCTGCTCGGGGGCTTGCCTGAGTAACCTCGAAGACAGCATCATAGCTGTTGACACCATTCAGTGCGTTGCCGTATCCCTCCGCTAAGACTGGTGAAGGTAGCAAGTAGACGAAGGTTACAGCGAAGAATAGACAGAGAATACGGAGGTTTGTTCTTCTGTTTTTTGCAATCACAATAAAGCTCCTTTCTGCGGGGCGAAGCCCCATGGGGTGCAGAAAATAAATGTTGGATCATTTTCTGACTACCAATAAAAAACCGAGTTTCCCGAATGTTTTCTGTCATTCGGTAGCTCGGCTATCTTTGGAAGACCCGTAGCTTTCCGCCCCTGTCTTGCGGCAGGTTTGGCTTTTTCAGTGACTACAATTATAATCCGCCACCTATAGCTGACCTGTCAAGTCATCAATCCCGTTAGTGGTCTTTTGACAAGAAAATGGCTGCTTCCATTTCGGAAGCGGTAAATTTTTCTATATAAGCAGAAATACCAGGGAAGCGTTATAAAGCGCCCAGCAGTAGCATCCCTTTTTTAGTGTGCTTTCTACACGCAATATTTGGTTTGCTGTAACCAGCGTTAGTACTACGAATGCCCCGATCAGAAAAGAAGAGGTTCCGCCCAAGCTGGATCTTTTGATCTTTCAACGACGGTTTGGTCGCCAGGATGTATTTTTATTGTGGGTTCAGAACGTAGCGACAATGGATATTCAAGAAATTTATGAGACCGGCACCCTTTTTCGGGTGCCGGCGATATAGAAGAACTAAAGGTTTTCAGGGGCTTCCAGCAGGCGTTTCAGTTCAACCAGAAAGTTGGCAGCATACATTCCATCCACCACCCTGTGGTCAGACATCAAAGTTACTCGCATCATAGCGGCAGGAACCATTTCGCCATTTTTCACCACAACCTCATCCTGAATACCTCCAACCGCAAGGATTGCAGCCATCCCCGGCGGCACCAGGGCTGCAAAGTGTTCCACACCGAGCATACCCAGGTTAGAAATCGCAAAATTTCCGCCGATCAACTCAGCTTCACCAACTGAACCGTCCTTGACCATAGCGATCAATTGGCGAAACCTGTCGGCAACCTCAATCAAGCTGAGTGCTTCGCACCCTTGAATCACCGGCATCATTAAAGCTTCATCAACAGCGACTGCGATAGCAATGTTGATATGCGGATTAAGGATGTATTCTTTGTCCCCAAGCTGAGCGTTGGCCATGGGATATTTTTCAATAGCTTTTGCGCAGGCTTGGGTGATGATATCATTCATTGAAATTGCTTGACCTGTCTCTTTCAACGTCATCCGCAAAGCTTTGGCTTTCCCCATTTCAATTGCCATAGTGACCGGAAACTGCGGGATAGTCCATGAGGAGACCACGGTTTTAGCAATTGTCGCCCGCATTTTTGAGAGAGGCTTGCTGGTGCTGACTGGATGAGCCTTCTTTTCTGACGCAGATCCTTCTGTATCTTCTTCTTCAGCATCTACTGAACGATTACTAGCCCTATAGCTGGCAATGAAGGCATCTATTTCGTCCTCTGATACGTCCGCATCAGCGATAATTCCGATCAGTTCTTTAATCGGGTAATCTTCTCCTTCCTCTCCAATAATTCGGCGCAGAACACCGGCGACAGAACTTTCAATAACTTGATTGATTTTGTCGCTGGCAATCTCCACGATTTCTGTTTCAATCTCAACCTCGTCACCTTCATCGAGCAACCACTCTGAGATGGTTCCTTCCTCCATGGTCAGGCCCCATTTAGGAACAGTCAGGGCATAAATCTTGTTTTCACTCATATCTACTTACCCATAACTTTTCGGACTGCAACTGCAACTTTATCGGCGTTGGGGAGGTATGCCGTCTCAAGATTTTTAGCAAATGGTACCGGGACAAATGGGGGTGTCACCATCTGCGGTGCCGATTTCAGTGAACCAAAAACCTCCTGCGCAGCCATGCCAACGATATCTGAGGCAAACCCGCAGCGACTACTATCCTCATCGACGACAACAAGCCGTCCTGTCTTTTCTACACTGGAGAAAATAGCATCCGTATCTAATGGCGAGGTTGTTCGAGGATCGATAATCGTGCAGCTGATTCCATCTTTCGCCAGTTTTTTTGCTGCCGTTATTGCCACGCTGACCATCAGACCCAACGCGACAATCGTGACATCTTTACCCTCCTGCAGAATATTGGCTTTGCCCAAAGGAATCGTATAATGTTCCTCAGGCACCTCACCCTTAACAGTGTAAAGAGCCTTGTGCTCAAAGAATATACAAGGATCATCGTCCTGAATTGATGCAGCTAACAAACCTTTTGCATCATAAGGATTGGAAGGGATGATACATTTCAAGCCTGGGACATGAGTAAATATAGAGTAAGGACTTTGAGAATGTTGAGCCGCAGCACAGAACCCGGCACCGATGATGGTGCGGATAGTCACCGGAGTCACCGCTTTTCCACCAAACATATAACGAAATTTAGCGGCCTGATTATATAGCTGGTCAAAGCAGACGCCGAGAAAGTCAGCAAACATCAGTTCCCCAATGGCACGCATTCCACAGGCCGACGCCCCGACAGCGGCACCAATGTAAGAAGATTCGGAAATCGGAGCATCTAAAACACGGTCGGGAAATAGAGGATAGAGCCCCTTGGTGACGCCCAGCACGCCACCCCAGGAATCGCGTTCCTGATCGGTGCCAGCCGAGCCAGCAACGTCAAGACCCATGAGTATTACTGTTTCATCCCTTTCCATCTCCAAGCGTATCGCCTCATTTATTGCCTCTTTAAACATAATTTTTCTTGCCATGGTATTTCCCCTTTCTTTTAACAGAAATTTGAGTAAAGAGATCAGTAGGAGACGTAGACGTCAGCCAATAAGTCTGCAAGATCAGGTTCAGGAGCCGCCTTGGCTGCTACCACAGATTTTTCAATCTGAGCCAGAACCTCTTTATCGATCACCTCAAGTTCAGCCTTGTCGATCAATCCTGTCGCGGTAACGGTTGCGGCAAAACGTTTCAAACAATCATTGTTGGCACGGGCTTCCTTCACTTCATTTTTAGGCCGATAGGTCTGAGCATCCCCTTCAAAGTGGCCATAATAGCGTAAGGTTTTACATTCAACAAAAGAAGGTCCTGCCCCTTTACGAGCCCGGTCAATTGCCTCGCCTGCAGCCTCAAAGACTGCCGCAAAATCATTGCCATCAACAGTGATAGCAGGCATACCAAAACCACGAGCGCGATCGGCAATATTTTCGGTACCGATGCGCGCAGTGAATTTAGGTGATGTTGATTCAGCGTAGCCGTTATTTTCCAAGACAAAAACAACCGGCAAGTTCCAGGTGACAGCTAGATTCATTGACTCAAAGTTGGTTCCCTGGTTTGCAGCACCATCTCCAAAAAACACGACTGAGACACTTCCGTCTTTGCGTAACTTGGCAGCCAACCCAGCACCACAAGCTAACGGTGGCCCAGCACCAACGATGCCGTTCGCACCAAGCATACCGACGTCCAAATCAGCGATATGCATAGAACCACCTTTGCCACCGCAGGCACCCGTTTTTCTGCCGTAAATTTCGGCCATCATTTTCATTATGTCGACACCCTTGGCAATACAATGCCCATGGCCACGGTGGGTACTGGAAATACGATCTTTATTATCTAAGTGTTCGCAGAAACCAACGGCGACCGCCTCTTCTCCCGAATAGAGATGAACGAAGCCAGGAATATCGCCGCTAGCAAATTCAGTGTGAATACGTTCTTCAAATT
>JAQIBX010000055.1 GCA_027858895.1 Desulfuromusa sp.
CCGAAAACCGTACGCCCAATATTACGAAATGCAGAGAGGGTCATCTTTTGCCCGAGCATAAAGCCGATCATTGCCAAGGCGACATTAGTAATGACAGGGAACCATTGGTCGGTAAAGGAGGGGAGCCAATCAAGAACCGAAGGGCCGATGACAAACCCGGCCAACAACAACAGGGTTACTCTGGGCAGAGGAGTGTGCCGCCCGACCAGGTCAGCGAGCAACCCAAGGAGAAACAAACCACCAAAGGTTATCAAGATCTGAGCGATAACATGATTTTCTGACACCAGAGTACCCTCTCATAAAACGAAAACATTCACAGAGAAGTATAACACTTGATTTTCAGAATATGAAAAGCCCCGCTATCGACATACCAATATCGGGGCATAAATATAACGGAACCGGGGATCGATTACTCGCGAATCCAGAGATTAAACATTAAATCGAAAATGCATCACGTCACCATCAACAACGCGGTACTCTTTTCCTTCAAGACGCAGAAGACCCTTTTCTTTAGCCCCCACCTCGCCCTTTGACTTGATATAATCGTCGTAAGCCGTAACTTCGGCACGAATAAACCCTTTTTCAAAATCGGTGTGAATCACCCCGGCCGCCTGCGGTGCCAAAGCTCCATCAGAAACCGTCCAGGCGCGCACTTCCTTCGGTCCAGCAGTGAAATAAGTAATTAACCCGAGGAGACGGTAGCCAGCATGAATAGTGCGCTCAAGCCCCGCTTCTTCAAGTCCCAATTCCTGCAAGAATTCCAGCTTTTCTTCACTCTTCAATTCCGCGATTTCTGACTCAATCTTTCCGCAGATCGTGACAAGTTCAGCACCTTCGGTTGGCGCATGATCCCGCACTTTCTGGACGAAAGGATGTGCCCCGGCAAGATCATCTTCTGCAATATTGGCAACATAGAAAACCGGTTTCATGGTAATCAGGTGGACTTCAGAAATCGCACGACGTTCTTCAGCATCCAGGGTAACGGCTCGTGCAGGCAACCCTTCATTCAAAGCAGCCGCTAACTTATCGAGAACCCGAAGCTCCAACTGCACCCTTTTGTCACCACTTTTAGCCAGTTTATTGCTACGCAAAATCCGCTTATCGATACTCTCCAGGTCAGCAAGGTTCAGTTCCGTTTGAATGACTTCAATATCGCGGAGCGGATCAACATTTCCATCAACATGGACGACATTGTCGTCCTCAAAGCAGCGGACAATATGGGCTATGACATCAACTTGGCGGATATGGCCGAGAAACTGATTCCCCAAACCTTCTCCTTTGCTGGCACCACGGACCAGACCGGCGATATCGACAAATTCCATTGCTGTCGGAACAATTTTCTTAGGATCGACAATATTTGCCAACAGGTCCATTCGCGAATCGGGCACAGCGACGACTCCGATATTCGGTTCAATTGTGCAAAAAGGATAGTTAGCCGATTCAGCACCGGCAGAAGTAATAGCATTAAAGATTGTCGACTTTCCGACATTCGGCAGCCCGACAATCCCACATTTAAAACCCATAAATTTTGCCTCTAAAAAACGGATAGCCGGAGCACAGGCTCCGGCTATCAAATCAATCATTTTATTTATTAACTGTTTTGCTGTGATCTACAAACCCAAATCAGATCAGCAACGGAGCAATGACTAACGCAACAACACTCATCAGCTTGATGAGAATATTCATTGCCGGACCCGAAGTATCTTTGAATGGGTCACCAACGGTATCGCCAATAACGGCAGCAGCATGAGCATCACTGCCTTTACCCTCACCTTCTAACTGGCCACTTTCAATGTATTTCTTAGCATTGTCCCAGGCACCACCACCATTTGACATCATTAACGCCAATAATACTCCTGTGACTGTTGCACCAGCAAGCATGCCACCCAAAGCTTCTTTACCCAGCAGAAAACCGATCAGAACCGGAGCGGAAACAGCGATGACGCCCGGCAGGACCATTTCCCTTAAAGCCGCCTTGGCAGAGATATCGATGCAACGCTGAGAATCAGGCTTAACCCCTTCTTTACCTTCCAGCAATCCTGGAGTTTCACGGAACTGGCGACGAATCTCTTCAACCATAGCCCCGGCCGCCCGACCAACGCTGGTCATAGTGAGAGCTCCCATAAAAAATGGCAAAGCCCCACCAATCAACAACCCAATAACAACCATCGGGTTAATCAGGTTAATAACTTCAAGCTTAACTGTTGTTGCATAAGCTGAGAACAGCGCCAATGCAGTCAAAGCAGCTGATCCGATGGCAAATCCTTTACCAATGGCAGCAGTTGTATTGCCGATTGCATCCAGACCATCGGTGATCTTCCTGACGTCAGGACCAAGAGCGGCCATCTCAGAGATACCACCGGCATTATCAGCAATCGGGCCATAAGCATCGACTGTCATGGTGACCCCGACAGTTGCCAACATTCCAACAGCAGCGATACCGATACCATAGAGACCAGCAAAGTAGTTCGCAATAAAAATACTAATACTGATAATAATAATTGGCAGAGCAGTCGATTCAAGCCCTACCGCCAGACCGTGGATGATAGTGGTGGCCGGGCCGGTCTTACTTGCCTCAGCAATTCGTGTAACGGGGGCTTTTGCGGTATAATATTCGGTAATCTGACCAATTGCGATACCTGCCAGAGTACCAGCCAGAATGGCCCAGAATATTCCGGTGTTAAGACCAGCAAACTGGATGTAAATAAAAGCAGCAACCAAAAAACCGCCGGCAGCAACAAAAGTCGTGCTATGTAATGCCTTAGCAGGATCCATCCCCTTGAGCAGTTTCATGGAACCGATACCTAGAAACGAAAACAGCAAACCAATCATTGCCAGAGCTAGCGGCAGCAACATGGTACTGGCTTGTACACCGGCACCAACACCCAGCTTCGCCAGCAGTTCTGGGCCAGCAGCGGCAGCGATTGCCATTGTCGCAATAATAGAACCAACATATGATTCAAAGATATCGGCACCCATACCCGCCGTATCGCCGACACAATCGCCAACATTATCAGCGATAACTCCCGGATTACGTGGATCGTCTTCAGGGATACCCGCCTCAACCTTGCCAACCAGATCAGCGCCAACATCGGCAGCCTTGGTATAAATTCCACCACCAACACGGGCAAACAGCGCGATAGAGGAAGCGCCCATAGCAAAACCGTTGATATATTTTGCTGTTTCTGGATCACCACCAAAGAAGATATAAGCGGTGCCAACACCAACCAGACCCAAGGAAGCAACCGCCAGTCCCATAACAGCACCGCCGTTAAAAGAAACCTCCAAAGCTTTTGCTTGTCCATTAGCACGAGCTGCTTCACAGGTTCTGACATTAGCTCGGGTTGCTGCTTTCATCCCGATAAAGCCGCAAGTCATGGAGCAGACAGCACCACCCAGGAAAGCCAGTGCGGTTTGAAAATTCATGGCGACAGCAATCAGAATAAATACCACCACAATGAAAATGGCCAATACCCGATACTCACGGCCAAGAAAAGCCATGGCTCCATCATGAATATCATCAGAAATCTCTCGCATCTTCTCATTACCGACCGGTTGTGCTTTAACCATGTTGTAGAGCACAATCGCGATCACAAATCCGATCGCTCCAAGAATAGGAGCCCACGTTTGCAGTTGCATCTGTTCCTCACCTCTCTGTGTTGGTGTTAATATTAATCCAGTAGATTGTAGTTATTGAAAGAATTCATCGCCTCAGTCGTTCCACTTGATAGTATTTTTTCAACCGCATCAGCGGCGACATCAAGTAACTGAGGGAGTAGTTTTTGTTCATCTGTGGCAAATCGGCTCAAAACATGCCCGGTCACATCACCATGCTCTGGTCGACCAATGCCGACCCGCAAGCGGACAATATCTTTGCAGCCCAAAACCGCAACGATATCCCGCAAGCCGTTGTGACCGCCATGCCCCCCATCCACTTTGACCCTCAAGCGGCCGAAGGGCAAATCCAAATCATCATAAATCACAATCAAATCCCCCGGGTCAATTCCAAGGGATCGATATGCGGCATTTACGCTGGAGCCACTGCAATTCATAAAAGTCTGTGGCAGGAGAATGGTGGTCTCTTGGGTTACCACCCGGCCAACCCCGTAACTCCCCTGATAACCTTTTTTTTTCAATGCTATCCGGTGGCGCAAAGCAACCTGCTCTGCCACCATAAACCCAATATTATGTCGAGTTGCTGAATATTTATCGCCAGGGTTTCCCAACCCAACCAATAGCTTCACGCTAAATCCAGTTGCAAATAATTATTAAGCCTCAGCTTCACCAGCTTCACCAGCTTCACCAGCTTCACCAGCTTCCACAGTTTCAGCTTCCTCTTCAGTTTCCTCCACCTCTTCCTTAATTATACTCAAAGTGAGAACGGTAAAGTTAACCTCATGAACCAGTTCAACCCCTGCTGGAACCACCACTTCTTCAATGTGGATCGTATCGCCCACTTCAAGTTCGGTCACATCAATATCAATTCCTTGTGGAACCTCGGTTGGCAAACAAAAAACTTCCAATTCGTTCCTGACCAACTGCAAGGTACCGCCTTCTTTCTGCCCAACAGCGGTACCAACAATATTGATAGACACCAGAAAGACAGATTTCTCCATGAGGTTGATCGACTGAAAATCTGCACTGATCATAGTGCGGCGGATTGGATGAACATCCGCATTCTTCAAAATAAAGACTTTGCTTGCAAGCTCTGAGACCCCTTTCAATTTGAGCAGAGTATTCAATCCAGCATCACCAGACATAGCCTGTTGCAGTTCTTTAGGATCAACAACAATTGTCGTAGGCTCAAGGGCTTTACCATAGACAACTGCGGGTAATTTACCGGCCGCTCTCAGCTTACGCGCAACACCTTTTCCGCTTTTCTCACGAATTTCAACTTTTAATTCTACTTGTGCCATCTATCTATCCTCCATCAATAAGGAAACTAATCTAGTTTTATACAAACAGTGAGCTGACCGATTCAGCATTATGGGTACGGCGGATCGCTTCCGCCAGCAGGTGACTGACCGACAGACTATGCAAGGTCTTACACTGAGCCAGTTTTTCGTGGGTTGTAATTGTATCAGTAATATAAACCTTTTTCAGTGGACTGTCAGTGATCCGCTGCAAAGCAGGGCCGGAGAGCACACCGTGGGTTGCGCAGGCATAAATATCGACAGCCCCCTGCTCCTGAAGTGCTGTGGCTGCAGCACAGAGGGTGCCAGCCGTATCGATCATGTCGTCAATAATGACACAATTCTTCCCTTCCACATCACCAATAATATGCATGACCTCAGCAACATTGGGTCCACTGCGGCGTTTATCTATAATCGCCAGTCCAGCATGAAGTCGCTTGGCATATGCCCGGGCACGTTCGGTTCCGCCGGCATCAGGAGAAACAAAAATCAAATCGGCTAAGTTCTGCTGCCGGACTTCATTTAGCATCACGGGTGCAGCATAGAGATGATCCACCGGAATATCAAAAAAACCCTGAATCTGCCCTGCATGCAGGTCCATAGTCAAAAGCCTGTCAATCCCGGCAACTGACATTAGATCTGCGACTAATTTAGCCGTAATAGGGGCCCGTGGCGCCACTTTGCGGTCTTGCCGAGCATAACCAAAATAAGGGACCACGGCATTAATCCGTGCAGCAGACGCCCGCTTCAGCGCATCAACCATAACCAGCAGTTCCATCAGGTTATGATTGGCCGGAGACGAAGTTGATTGAACCACGTAGACATCACGGCCACGCACATTCTCGCCAATCTCTACCAGCACCTCGCCATCAGAAAAAGTTTTGACTTTGGCGTTCCCCAAAGTAACGTTCAGATGTTGGCAGATATCACGGGCCAGCGGCTGATTTGAATTACCAGCAAAGACTTTAATCATCCCCACGGCGCATATACCTTTTCTGACTGGAAGAACGCAAAATGGTTGAATTATGCCAGCTGCACAATTCAACCAACCCTGACTTCAAATTTACACTGACTGACGTAACTATTCTTGCCGCTTGACTGACATTTAGTCAGCATTCCGCTTCGATCCCTTTAATGGACTCGTTTGATTTAGATGGCTGGGGCGCCAGGGATCGAACCTGGGAATGCTGGAATCAAAATCCAGTGCCTTACCGCTTGGCCACGCCCCATTATTTTTTAAAAACTATCTATCAAATCTTCAAATAAAGAACCGGTAAGTTTTACCCAAGTTACTTTCTGCTGTCAACCTCAACTCATCAATTTCTGCTAAACAGGTCGAACCGGACAGACCACCCAGTCATTCTCTTTTGCCAGTGATTCACCAGCATGACTTGCAGCTGCAAAATTTTTGTAAACACCGAAAACAGTGGATCCGCTACCCGACATCAAAGCGCCAAGGGCACCCTGATCAAGAAGCTGCTGTTTAATCTCAGCGATGAGCGGAAACTGCGGTAAAGTGACAGACTCCAGATCATTATGTAAAGCAGCACAAAGATCATTTCTCGTCACAACAGAAAACCTTGGAAGGTTAGCCAGTACGCCCCCTTTTGTCAACTGCAAACTTTGGTAAACCTCGGCAGTAGATACAGCTATCCCCGGGGTAATTAACAGATATGCGACCTCTGGCAAAACCGGTAATGATTCAAGTCTAGTACCAATCCCAGTTGCCCAGGCAGGCTGCTGAAATATAAAAAATGGGACATCAGCCCCCAGGCGAGCACCAATCTCGAGTAGCCGATCATCACCCAGATCCACTTCTAACAATTCCGACAATCCAAGTAAAACAGTTGCTGCATCTGAAGATCCTCCACCTAAACCGGCAGCCACAGGTATCCGTTTTATGATTTTGATATCAACTCCAACGTCAATTTGAGTCTCTTCAAGGAATAGTCGAGCTGCCCGAGCTGCAATATTATCTTCGCCTGACAACAATTCTACCCCTGCACACGCTACTCGCACACCCGGCGACCCACCCAACTGGATCTGGATATCATCACACAGATCAACCCGCTGCATCGCCATCGCAAGTTCGTGATACCCATTTTCAAGACGGCCTAATACGTACAGGCAAAGATTGATTTTAGCTGGGGCTCTAAATGTTCTTACTAATGTCCGCATATTCCCTCTAACCCAATTATGTATCAAGGCGCAACAGTTTTAACCATGCAATACGAACAGTCAAGTCGTTAACTGACGTCACCTACCAAGACTAAGTATGACTAAAAAGATTCTTTATGGCGGCTAACATTAGTACAAAACATGCCCTACCCCGAATCAAGAATCATCAAAAACGGCTGCCCTTGACCACTGGTGGTCAATTTTAGCCAGACAGAACAATTAGTTACTTTTTAAAAAAATAGTAACACCCATTGCTTACACAGTATCAGTGAAAAAAACATAATTCTAAAAATGGCATTATCCTTGCTAAATTGAGTCAATGATTAGCCATAAAAGAAAGAAACTTTAGCTCTACCCTTAACTTATACTATGGTGGTATATGTATTTTTATAACGTAAGAATGGAAATAAATAACGTTGTTCTCTTTTAGATTTTTTTGTCAGAAAAGCTAATTCAGCATTCTGACTTTTATGTAGCACTTCATGTTATCAACCCACACAAAGGAGAGTGGAAAAATGAAACAAATTGTCAAAATTTTATCGCTACTTGTTGTAGCAACCATCGCTTTCAGCGTTCCTGCAATTGCCAAAGATCGTATTGTTTTTGGTGGTGGCCCTGCTGGCGGCACCTTCCAGACCGTAGCAAACGCCATTCAGGTTTATGATCCAGTCAAGGCAATGGACTTCTCGCTTAAAGCACAATCTTCAGCGGGTTCAGTAGAGAATCTGCGCAGGGTCGATTCTGGCAAAATGGATTTTGCCACTGTCTACTCTGGCCACGTTTACCTTGGCGCCAACGGTATGATGAAGAACGACACCAAAAAGTACACTAATGTTCGTGCAGTTAGCTTCCTTTACGGAGCACCAGCTCAACTGGTTGTCCGTGCAGGTTCCGGCATCAAGTCGGTCAAAGATCTGGTGGGCAAGAAAGTCGGCGTGGGTAATGCTGGTTCCGGCGCTTTTGCCAACTGTGAACTCTTCTTCAGCCACATGGGTGTTTGGGATAAAGTCGGGCGTAATGCCATGGGTTACAACGATGCCGCAGCTGCTTTCGGCAACAATCAACTCGACGCCTTCTGGCTCTTTACCGCCTTCCCATCTGGTGCTGTCATCATGGCTGCCCAGACCAACGACATTGAAATGGTCGACCTGGCTGCCGATGCTAAAGCCTCCGGTTTCTTCAAGAAGTACCCCTACTTCGGCAAACTCAGCGTTCCAGCAGGTACCTATAAGGGAGTCGACACCGAGACTCCTTCCTTTCAGGATTCAGCTCTTTGGGTAGCTAATAAGGACGTTTCTGATGACGTTGTCTACAAGCTTCTCTCTGCAATCTATACCCCTGAAGGCTTAGCACACATGGTCGCGCAGAAGAAAACCTTCAAAGCTATGTCCGTAGCTAAGGGTGCTGACGGCATCGTAACTCCAATGCATCCAGGCGCTATCAAGTTCTGGAAAGAAAAAGGTGTTCTCTAATCTTTTTCATTGATTCGGATTTGTAACTTATTCAACCCGGGGCGCTGAAGTGCCCCGGGTTGAAACCTTTCATTGCATAAATTTTCGGCTCGGGAACAGGCCAGAGTGAATAAAACTAGCCAAACTATTTGTTCATTATTGCGTCTTCCCCAGCTTAAACATTCATCTTCAACCAACAGAGGTATCCCGTGTATAATGCATTAAACCGATTTGAGCAGATTCTTTTTGATGTCTGTGCCCTGTTTCTCCTGTTGTTCTACTCTTACGCGGCGGTCATATCACCAACATCGACCCAGTATCACCGGGGCATTTATGTCATCATCACCTACATCCTGGTGTTCCTGTTATACAAATCTAAAACAAAATTGTTTCGGGTAGTCGATTATTGCTTGATCACCATCTCAGTGGTGACCATCAGTTACTGGATATTCAACTTTGAAGTGATCAACTACCGCACCGGCGCCGAAACCCAGCTCGACATGACCATTGCCATTGCCGGCGTACTGGTCAGTATTGAACTGGCTCGACGCGTAGTCGGTAACGTTTTTGTCATCATCGGCGTTATAATGCTCGCTTATGGCGTCTACGGCGACTCCATGCCCGACCTCATTTCGCACGCAGGGGCATCCTTCCCGGAGCTCTGTGTTTCGATATTTTATAAAAGTGACGGTATCTTCGGCATTATGGCCAATGTTCTGGCCACCTACATTCTCTTGTTTGTGCTGTTCGGTGCTTTCCTGGAAAAATGTGGCGCGCAAAAATTCTTTATTGATTTCCCATTGGCTGCGGTTGGACATAAAATTGGCGGCCCGGCCAAAGTTGCGGTTATCGCTTCCGGCCTGTTCGGTTCCATTTCAGGCAGTGCCATTGCCAACGTCGTCTCAACCGGAGCTTTCACTATTCCGATGATGAAGAAAGCCGGTTTCAAACCACACATTGCTGGCGGAATCGAGCCAGCGGCTTCGATTGGTGGAATGTTTATGCCGCCGATCATGGGTGCCGGTGGCTTCATCATGGCCGAGCTGACCGGGGAGCCCTATTCCCGAATTATGCTCGTCGCCCTGTTCCCGGCGCTGATGTATTTTTTCAGTGTGTTTGTCATGGTGCACTACGAAGCGAAGAAGGAAGGTATCCTCGGTGAAAAATCGGCAGAAAGCGCCATGACGATTTTCAAGAAAGAGTGGTACTACACTCTGCCGCTGGTCGTTATCACGATTTTCATGCTGTACGGCTACTCCCCAGGCTATGCCGCCATCCTCGGCCTAGTCTCCTGCATTGCCGTTTCCTATGTTGTAAAAGAAACCCGGATCGGGCCGAAAGAGTTCCTCGAAGCAGCCCGCAACGGTGCCGAAAGCAGCCTCAAGATCGGTGCAACGGTTGGTGTTATCGGTATTATTATTGCCGTACTGACCTACAGCGGCCTGGTTTTGACCTTTGCCGATATCGTTATCGAGTTGGCTGGCGGTTCGTTGCTCATGACCATCCTGCTGATTGCGCTCGCTTCTCTGGTTCTGGGGATGGGCGTCCCGGTCACAGCAGCCTATCTGATTACCGCCGTGGTTGCGGTTCCGGCCCTGACCCATTTGGGCGTTAATGAACTGGCTGCCCACATGATCGTTTACTGGTTGTCACAGGACTCTAATATCACACCGCCGGTCTGTATCGCTGCCTTTGCCGGAGCGACCATCGCCGGAGCCAACATGTGGAAAACCGGGTTCGCTGCCTTTAAGTTTGCCAAGTTCCTCTATCTTGGGCCGCTGCTATTTGGCTACGTGCCTGGATTTTCCCTCGACGGCACTTCGATGGATATCATCAAGGCCTTTATCTTTATCTTCTTCGGCACCTGGCTCTACTCCTACATGCTCAGCGGCATTTGGCTGAAGACCTGGCTCGGCTTTGGCAAAAACAAAGCTGCGTAACCTTAAAAGCAAACCAAAAAAGACCTCTCAGATTGAGAGGTCTTTTTTTATCTCTGTTGACACCTGAAGGCTAATCTTCCCTAGGAGACTGTCCGACAATGAATGTCCGGCTGCAAACCCAGCTGTTTTGCCCATATTTCAGCTTCTTTTCAGCCCATAGCTATGGCCATGAGCTCTCAAATGAGCCAAAATCCGATTTCAAACTTCCGAGTTTTCGCTTCGGTCCTTATTCTCGGACAAACTCCCAGCAGGTTCCTCAGCCTTTTCTTCCTGTTTCCGCTTATTCTTTTCTTCTTTTTTAGCTTTTTTGGCAATTTCCTTCTGCCGTTTTTCAAAGCCGTAGTTCGGTTTCATAGCCATCTGGTTGTCCTTTCCGATTGATATTACGCAAGCGATTAGACTGAAATAGATTCCAAAGTACCTGATGAACTGTAGCGTGATCTCTCTGCACTCACCCTTATATTTAACGTCGCCCGCCAGCAACGGCGGCTTTCCTGCTGTTAGATTGTGGCTTCATCTTGCCCTGCTGCGACTTGACACGTGGCGCCGGCCGAGCGGAGGGTCTTACCGACTGAACAGCTCGTTTGGGAGCAGGTACAGTGTAATCGAAACCATCCAGTTTATGGCGCTCAAGTTGAGTACCAAGGGCCCGTTCGATGGTTCGCACCATCAGCTTATCATCCTCACTTGCCAGGGTAAAAGCATCGCCACTACGGGCAGCACGGCCAGTACGACCGATCCGGTGGATGTAAGCATCGGCCGTATCAGGCATATCAAAATTAATTACATGAGAAATCTGTGAGACATCGATGCCACGAGCAGCGATATCGGTCGCCACCAAGATCTGAAAGCGACCATCACGGAAGCCATCCAGAGCAGCCTGGCGCCGCGGTTGAGAGAGATTCCCCTGTAAAGATGCCGCCCGATAACCGCACTTCTTCAGTTTTTCATCGAGCCGCTTCGCCCGATGCTTGGTCCGAGTGAAGACTAAGACTGATTCAGTATCGGTCTGCTTCAACAATGCCAGCAACAGGTCGGTCTTGAGATGTTGGCCCACCGGATAGAGGGCATGGCTCACCGTCAGTGCGGGAGCAACCGTAGCAATCTGTACCGTTTCCGGATTATTGAGAAGCTCCTGAGCCAGATGGCGAATTTCTTTCGGCATAGTCGCCGAGAAAAGCAAGGTCTGACGTTTTGTCGGCAGGCATTTAATGATTCGGCGGATATCGGGCAAAAAGCCCATGTCAAACATCCGATCCGCCTCATCGAGTACCAGCACATCCAATTGACTCAGATCGATGGTTGACTGCTTGATGTGATCGAGCAATCGACCCGGACAGGCAACGACAATTTCAGCGCCGCGTTTCAGTTTGGTAATCTGCGGGTTGATACCAACTCCGCCGTAAATTGTAACGCTGCGTAAGCCACTCTGCTGCCCCATCTGACTGAGGGACATGTGAATCTGTTCAGCAAGCTCACGGGTCGGAGCGATGATCAGGGCTCGGACGCAACCGCGACGTCCTGTCATCAGCTGGTGCAGGATCGGCAAACCAAATGCAGCTGTCTTGCCAGTTCCTGTTTGCGCCAGACCCATCACATCACGGTGCTGCATGATCTTCGGGATGGCTTGCCCCTGAATCGGGGTCGGTTGAATAAATCCCGCTGCAGTAACTCCAGCAGCGATCTTTGGGTGGAGATTAAAACTTGTGAAATCCATTTATTCCTTCTTTGACAAGCCGGTCCGAATTAGCTAATTATTACTGTAACGAGAGAATTGACACTTACGGACAGGCTCTAAATAAAAAAGGCTCCAGAATATCCCGGAGCCTTGAAGAATGTCTTTTTCAATCTTGGAACAGTGCTATTCAGTTGTTATTCATTCATTTTTTTTAAAGAACGATAACAACGGAGGTACTGTATCAAGTAATGTGAACAAAAGTCAACTGACTGTCTGGCTGGAGAAAGATAACAACAAAACCCAGCAAATGGACCGACAGTATTCCTTGCTGGAAATATGCTAAAATCTGACCCCTTGGGAGAATCATAGCGAAAGGAAATTTTTATGTTTAACGTCTATAGGGTTGAAAAACCCGCTCAGCTTCAATCGTGTAGGCATCGAAAATTACTTCGACGGCTTGGATTAACGCTACTATCGCTGCTGTTAGTGGGATTTCTATCTGGTTGCGCAGACCATTCAGCCAGAAACCAGGAACTCTTAGCCAAAAGCTATCACAGCTTATCGAACGATGATTTAATTCTGTACTACTACCAACTTGAAGACCAAATTGAAGTGGTCGAACGCAAAAAAAGCAAACCTTCTGTCAGTTTGGGTTTTGGGTTGGGTAGTTTTGGCCATAGCAGTGCTAGCAGCGCTGGAGTGGGCGTCTCAACAGGCGGCAGTAAACAAAACGTGGCAACTAACCTGCGTGATCGGCGCAATGAGGTCAGGCTAGAGTTGCAGCATCGCGGGGTGAATCCATAGAGTCCAAAGAAAAGCTAGTGCTGAAATAGCACGATTGGTGCCTCGAGATAGCATTTTATGGTATCCAGAAATTCGGCGACATCAACCCCGTCCAATACCCGATGATCTGCAGACAAGGTGAGGCGCATGATCGGCGCAACCGCCGGGTCGCCCTGATCATCGACTACAACCTCCCCCTTTATTGTCCCCACCGCCAGAACTGCGGCCTGTGGTGGAGTAATAATGGCGCTGAAAGACTCGACTCCAAGCATCCCCATGTTAGTGATTGTAAAGGTCGCACCACTGCAATCGTGCTCCGGCAATTCTCCCTGTAACATAGTTTTTTCTGCCAGATCACGGGCTTTTTTGCTGATTTGCCGCAAACTTAATTTTTCACATTGATGCAGAACTGGATAGTACAGGCCACGATCTGTAGCAGCAGCAATAGCAATATTAATATCAGGCAGTTCAACCCCCTGCTCGCCGTTCCAAGTTGCATTGACCCAGGGATGCTCAATCAGTGCGCGAGCAGTCGCAGCAAGAATAAAATCATTAATGGTCACACCGAGATCATGCCGAAAACGAACCACATCAGTCATATCGACTGAAATTGTCACATACACATGAGGGATCGTTTGCCAAGCCTGTTCCATTTTCAGAGCCAGAAGGCGGCGTATTTTGACCAGTTTTCCCCGCTCAACTAGATTTGGTAAAGAGACTTTCTGCTGATACGCTGTCTGCTCTCTCCCATCCATACTGCCTGCTGATTGCGCACGTTCGATATCAGCCAAGACAATTCTCCCTTGCGCACCACTTCCAGACAAAGAGCTCAGATCTATTCCTAATTCGTCAGCTAACTTTCTCGCAGCTGCTGACACACGAAATTGCCCTTCTTTCGACTTTTCAGTTTCACTCATCTAATCTCTCCTTGCCAAACCACACCTGTTTCAACAGCACAACCGCACCAATATCCATGCAAGCTTGGATGATCGATACTTTGTCCAATAACCTCAGCAACAGCTTACCTGTTCACCACAAACCCCACAACGCGTGCAACCTGCCACACAGGGAGATGTCGTTTTTTCCTGTTGGGCTTTTTGATATTCCTGCCAAAGGTATATCCGCTTAACTCCCTGGTCGATAACCTCCCAGGGAAACAGTTCTTCAATACCTCTTTCACGAGTAACATAAAAATCGAGGGTTAAACCGGTTTTTTTACATAATTGTTTAAGATTTACCCCGTCAGCAAGTTGGGGAAGAAGCTGCCCAATGCGACGATCTCCCCGCGACAGAAAGGTCTGGAGAATCGCCGCGCGGATCGACTCATGATTCATCCTGGTATTAGGTATTTGTGAAATGGCAGATTGCAATAATCGTAGTTTCTTTTTCAGACTTTTTTCCTGCTCCATTCCCGCCCATTGAAACGGTGTAAACGGTTTAGGAATAAACGGATTCACACTCAAAGTCAGGCTTCCAAGCTGTCCCCGTTTGCGCCCGGCTTCTCGCCAGATAGCAGAAATACTTTCTGTCAGGGTTATAATTGCTTCGATGTCACTCTGTTGTTCACCGGGAAAACCGATAATAAAATAAAGCTTCAGATTTTTAATGCCGCCGTCGGCCAGCATTTTTACCGATGCTAATATTTGTTCTTCACTAATCCCCTTATTGATAAAATCACGCAATCTCTGGCTGCCAGCTTCAGGGGCAATAGCCACCGATTTGTGCCCAGCTTGATATAAAATTTCTATTTCTTCGACAGTTAAAGCATCCAGGCGAAGACTCGACATGGAAATCTGACCGTTTCTTTCGAGAATTCCCCGTTGTAACTCCTGAATATTTGAATAATCGGACACGGCTGCCGCAACCAGCCCAACCCGATCACGCTGACAGAGCCCTTTATCGACTTGTTCTAAAAGATTATCCATATTGCGTTCCCGGGGAGGTAGGTAGACAAACCCGGCAGCACAAAACCGACAGCCACGGGAACAACCACGTGACACCTCGGTCAAGGCCATATTGCCAAATTCAGTTTCCTCTGCCTGAATAAAACTCCGGCTGGCAGACAGATCCAGATCGTGCAAAAATTGCCTGCGGACTTGGACAGGAACTCCAGATTCAGAGTTGAGATGAGTTACTTCACCCGTCTCAGCGTAGACAGGTGTATAAAACTTTGGCACATAGATACCAGGCAGCTGCGCCAGTTTTTGCAGACAACCTTTTCGATCAGTCAATTTATCCAGCAGAACATCAAGCAATCCGGGCAAAAGCGGTTCTGCCTCACCAATTGCGACTAGGTCAACAATATCGGCTAAAGGTTCGGGGTTGATAAATGCGCAAACCCCGCCAAATAAAACCAATGGCCAGAATTGGTCACGTTCGGCTGAAAAAAAAGGGATTCCAGATAAATTGAAGATAACCGGAAGGTTCAGATAATCATTTTCAAAAGATATCGAGAAAGCGATCAGGTCAAAAGCGGTCAGCGGCTGTTCAGATTCGAGAGAAACCAGCGGAGAGGTGGATCGCTGAGTTTGCGCTAACTCATCTTTATCGGGCAGGAAAAAGCGCTCACAAAGGCAATCATCGCGCTGATTAAGAAGCTGATAAACGGTTAAGAAGCCAAGATTGCTCATCCCCTGGTGGTAGGTGTTCGGATAAACCAAAGCGATCCGATAACGACCCTCATTCCAGGAATGAAAAATGGCTCCCGTTTCTTGCTGGAGTCTCAGTTTGTGATTGTGATACCGGTTTTTAGACATGCAAGCATTTAAGCACAGTTGGCCACAGGAAAAGAAGAGAATGCGGAGGTTATAAGGGTTTTGGGTAAGAAAAAGTAGTCATCAATTATTTGAGCAGCTTAGTAATCACTTCCTGGTATTTAGTTTCGATTACGTGACGTTTCTTTTTCAGGGTGTTGGTCAGTTCTTCACCAATCTTAAATTCTTTATCCAAAAAATGGATGTTCTGCAGTTTTTCGAACGGTTTGAATCCATGCTTCGGCTGAAGGAAACGGTTAATTTCAGTTTTTACCCGAGTGAGAATCTGTTTATCCAGCAATAACTTGTCAGTCGTTGATGATCCATGCTCGAGCTTACCACTGATAAAATGACGCAATTGATCGAAATCAGGAACGATCAGCGCTCCCAATCCCTTTTTATCCTGCCCAACCAACACCGCATCGCTGATAAAAGGAAATTTAGTGATGACTGACTCAATCCGGCTAGGATCTATATTCTCCCCGCTGGCCAGGACGATGATCTCCTTAGAACGTCCAGTAATGACCAGTTCGCCACTCAGGGTCAACTTACCCAGATCACCGGTTTTAAAAAAACCGTCTGTAGTAAAAGCATCACTGGTCCCCTCCTCATTATCATAATAGCCGGGGAAAACCTGTTCACCGCGCAGCTGAATTTCACCAACCTCCCCCGCTGCCAACTGCTGTCCTTCTTCACCGACAATTCTCAACTCAGTATCTTTAGTTGGAGGTCCCAGGGTACCGAAGATCTCACAACTGACAGAACGACCGGCAATTGCTGGGGCACATTCAGTCATCCCGTAAGCGTTAACAATACGAATTCCGATCGCATCGATCCACTCATCCAGATAGGGAGGCAAACTACCGCCGCCACTAATTGCCATGCGTAACTGACCACCAAATTTTTGCTGTACCAACAATAGCTTTTTTTGTGCCAGACGGTTAAATGGAGAGAGTAACAGCAGTGCAATGAAAGCGTTCAGCTTATTTAGGCAGCGTTGCAAAAGTGACACTTTACTAAAAACCGGCAACTGATCACGCAGTACCCGCCGCTGATATTTGTATCGAGCTGAAATGCTGACCAGCAACTTAAACAGACGCGCCTTGCGCGGGCTTTCCTTTTCCAGAGTCTGGTTAATTTTATTGTACATCGATTCCCACAGACGTGGCACCGTCGCAACCATTGTCGGTTGATATTTTTCCAAATCAGCGGCAAAAGTTTTTACCGATGAATAAACCGTACAGCATCCTTTCGAGAGAGCAATATACTCGGCAGCGCGTTCAAAAATATGCCAACTGGGAAGAATTGAAACCCAACGGTCACTCTCCTGCAAATCTATCAATTCAGGCATATTGCGGACATTATACATAATATTACGATGGGTCAGCAGCACCCCTTTAGGCACTCCAGTCGTTCCTGAGGTATAGATCAAAGTGAAGATATCATCACCAGTGAGCGCATAACGCTGAGAAATAAATCTTTCGGCTTCCGCCGGGTCGATACTACGATCTTTAAGAATGTCGTTGTAGCTGTAAGTATTTGCAAACCAGCGGTGAATTTTTTCTCCCTCGATTATAAAAATCGCCTTAAGGTTCTTCAAACCTTTCAGCATCTCTTCGTGAGCTTTAAGAAGATGCTCTGTTTCGAGTACCAGAAATTCACACTCGGCATGTTGGATGATAAATTCAAGTTCACGGGTGGGGGTATCTCTCCCCCGCGGGACACTAATTGCACCAAGAGAAAGGAGGGCAAAATCTGTCACAATCCAGGCATAGCGGTTGTCGGAAAGCAGCATAACCTTGCTCTCCTTGTGAACTTTATGTGATTTGAAGGCTTTTGCAAGGATCAGCGCATCATCAAACAGTTTCTCATAGCTGACCTTGAATTCGGTATTGCAGGAGCGATAAATAAAGGCGGTCTGCTCAGCATACTGCTGGCTGCTATTCAGCAGCATGTCGAACAATGTCCCGTGAAGCAATACTGTGTCTGGCATTTAAACAACCCTATTCAATGGAAAAGTTGCGTGTTCAGCATAATAAGACAGTCAATGTAACATCCTATTGATTTTGTTTCGAGTATTTCCAGAAGAGCTGACAAAAAAAGGGGCCACAAAGTGGCCCCCGTGACGAGGGAGTCGTCGGGAATTCATAACAAAGTACAGAAAGCTGCACATCTGCCGGGCGGAGAACCGGCCTACATCACAAAGATAAAAACATGACTGCCCTTTTATAGGGCCATCAATCCAAAATACTGCTGAGAAACTGAAAAGCGGCTTCAGTCTACCCGCCGGCGCAGAAAAGTCGGGATATCAAAATGTTCGTCATCAAAAAACAAATCACGAGCTTGATTCGACAGATCGCGCGTTCTGCGGCTGTTTTGAGATACGGGCTGTTGCTTTCGGATAAAACTTGGCACATCCAGATCGGCCTTAGCACTCACCTGAGCCAGTGTTTGTACACGTTGATCTACAACATCAGCCATATCATCCTTAGTAGACTTTTCTGCAAAAGCTTCCCCGAAACCAGTAGCGATTGCGGTAATTTTAATTTTATCGCCAAGACCTTCATCAATCACGAGTCCAACAATAATATTGGCATCTGCATGGACTTTTTCGTGGATGATTGTTGATGCTTCTTCAAATTCCTCCATAGTCATACTTGACGAACCTGAAATATTCACCAGGACGCCCATTGCACCGGAGATATCGACTTCCTCTAACAGGGGACTGCTGATAGCATTATGTGCCGCTTCAGCTGCGCGTCGCTCTCCTTCGGCAATGCCGATCCCCATCATCGCCATGCCGTGATTACTCATAACAGTCCGCACATCGGCAAAGTCGACATTGATCAACCCTTCAGTTGTAATCAGATCAGAGATCCCCTGAACGGCCTGGCGTAAAACATCATCAGCCGGTTTGAATGCATCCAGAATACTCATATGCTTACCGGACAGACCGAGCAAACGATCATTTGGTACAACAACAAGAGAATCGACAATTTCGCGCAGTTCGGCGATGCCAGCTTCAGCCCGTTGCATCCGCTGACGTCCTTCACGGGTAAACGGCTTAGTGACAACGCCAACAGTCAACGCACCTGCCTCTTTTGCCGCTGCTGAAATAATTGGTGCGGCCCCGGTTCCGGTTCCACCGCCCATGCCGGCAGCGATAAAGATCATATCGGCACCTTCAAACATTTCAACCAGACGTTGTTTATCTTCTTCTGCCGCCTGTCGGCCAATTTCTGGATTTGCGCCAGCACCCAACCCCTTGGTCAGATGCCCTCCAAGCTGAACCTTCATAGATGCCTCACTGCGTCGTAATGCCTGCGCATCGGTGTTAGCAGTGATAAATTCTACCCCTTCAACATTGTTGCGGATCATCGAATTGACAGCGTTTCCTCCTCCACCGCCGACGCCGATCACCTTAATCTTTGCAGCTTGATCCAATGCTGCTTCGAACTGGAACATGACTCCCTCTTGACTAGGCATAATGCCCTCCCTGATGCTGCGTTTTCGACTTCTCCGCGAACTCGAAAACTAGTTATATTTAAGTGAGCTTAATTTAGCAAACTTTCCGTTAATTGACAAGTAATTATTGTATAATTATCAATTAAAAAAACTCACTGACCCACTCTTTCATCCGCTGTGAAACCCGCTCAAATACGTTCTTTTCTCCGATTTTAAACTTCTGAGCCTGGCTGTTCATGCTTCCATATTTAATCAAGCCAACTCCGGTCGCGTAAATAGGTGAATTCACAACATCGGTCAAACCACCAATATCAAGGGGATTACCACGTCGTACGGGCAAATTAAAAACCTGCTCTGCCAGTTCTGGCATGCCGGGCAAGATTGCGCTGCCACCAGTAATGACGATTCCCGAAGCAATTAAATCTGCATAACCACTTTTACTGACTTCCCGATTAACCAGTGAAAAAATTTCCTCAACCCGTGGCTCAAGAATTTCTGCCAGCAATTGTCGCGATAAAATTCGTGGTTCACGACCGCCAACAGACGGAACCTCGATGGTTTCATCTTTACCAACCATGGAAGTCAAACAACACCCGTAAGCTTGTTTGATCTTTTCCGCTTCTCCCATTGGGGTTCGCAAACCCACAGCAATGTCGTTGGTCAAATGATCGCCGCCGATGGACAGAACCGAGGTATATTTGATCGCACCTTCAGAAAAAATAGCGATATCAGCTGTTCCTCCGCCGATATCGACCAATGCGACACCCAGCTCTTTTTCATCTAACGACAGTACCGCTTCACTGCTGGCCAATTGCTCGAGGACAATGTCCGCAACATCGATCCCAGCCCGATTGCAGCTCTTAATAATATTCTGGGCACTTGCCACTGCTCCGGTGACAATATGAACCTTTGCTTCCAAGCGCACGCCACTCATTCCCAGTGGCTCACGAATGCCATCCTGATCATCGATAATAAATTCTTGCGGCAAAATGTGCAGAACTTCACGATCCATGGGAATCGCAATCGCCTTGGCGGCATCAATCACCCGCTGCAGATCTTCACTGGTCACCTCGCGATTTTTAATCGCAATCACTCCCTGCGAATTCAGCCCTTTGATGTGTCCACCGGCTATTCCAGCAAAAACCGATTTAATTTCACATCCGGCCATCAATTCCGCTTCACGAATCGCCTTTTGAATTGCCGAAACAGTGCTCTCGATGTTGATCACAACACCTTTGCGCAAGCCCTTCGACTGACTGGTACCAATGCCGACAACATCCAGTCCCTCTTCCGTCATATTGCCGACAATGCAGCAAATTTTTGTGGTGCCGATATCAAGTCCTACAATTAAATTTTCTGTTCTTTTGCTCATGACACCCCCTTGGTATCAGCTCTTGGCCATTACTTTCAGCCGTTCAATTCGGACGATCACTTTTTCATCAACATTCAGGTCAATATAATCGAGTATCTGCAACTTAGGTTGCAGTTGTGCATAGATCCGTTCCAGTCGATCTAATTTCTTGCTGTAATCGGCGTAACCCAGCTTAACCTTGACACCGCCTTCTAACGTAAAGAGCGATAAACCGCCGCCGTCTTCGTGATGAAGTTCCGACACTTGATCTAGACTAAACAGATCGCGCTTTCTTAAGTCGGACAGTAAACCGACAATCTGCCGTAAACGTTGTGCATATTCTGCGTCGTGCCCCTGTGCCTTGTCGTAGTCAAATCCAGTAATAATCGGATAGTCAAGGTTGTCTGTTGCATCTAGAACTTTGAAAACTTCCCCGAGAGCATCAAGATAGTAGAGGTAGCCCAGATTGATGATTGCCACTGGCTGCCGTTCCTTCAAGCTGATCACCACTTGGCGAGGAAAGATTCGCTGGACATGTGCTTGTTGCACCCATGGATTCTCCTCTATTTTACGGCCGATCAGACCAAGGTCGAGATTAAAAGTATTAATACCGATTTCTATATCCGATAGTGCCACGGCCTGCTGCTCAGCGATCCGGTTGTTCCCCTGCACTGTAACTTGATCAATCCGAAACAGATCGGAGGCCAACAACAGTTGTGTGACAAAAAAACCGCCCACCAGAAGCATGACTGCACTAAATACCGCAACTCCGACGCGCAAAATCCGGTGCAGCAGTTTGCGCCAGTTCAAAGGCTTTTTCTGCTGTTTCCGCCGGTTCTGGCGAACCTTTTTAGTCTTTACCAATTTTTTTTTCAGATCACGCATACTGTTCTCTTATTTATCCAGATCGGCATCGAGCAACATAATTTCAACCAATTGCGGGAAATCAATCCCCGCAGCCTGAGCTGCTTTCGGCAGCAAACTGGTTTCTGTCATCCCCGGAATAGTGTTAATCTCGATACAGAAAAACTCTCCCTCAAGGAACATAAAATCGACCCTTGCGGCACCCCGACAACCGAGAACTCGACACGCTTTAAGTGCCGCCTGCTGAACCTGCTGATAGCTATCTGCATCGATCGGAGCCGGCAGCAGATACTCAGTATCTCCAGAGATATATTTTGCCTGATAATCATAAAAACCGCTCTTTGGGACAATCTGGATAATTGGCAAGGCCTTTCCATTCAGCACCGATACGGTTAACTCGGCACCAGCGATAAATTCTTCAACCAGAACCGTGCCATCCAGAGCGGCAGCCATTGCAATTCCAGAATCTAAATCAGCACGATTCCTGGCAATTGTGATCCCGATGGTTGAACCTTCACGTGAGGGCTTTACCACCAGGGGCAAATGATTGCAGCGCTGGGACAAATCACTGGCTGAGTCTCCGGGGCGCATAAAATCAAACTCGGGTGTTGGTAACTCATGATAAATCAGCAACTGTTTGGTCATGACCTTATCAATCGCCATACTGGAGGCCAACACGCCACTGCCGGTATAGGGAATCTGCAACATTTCCAGCAACCCCTGGACCCGACCATCTTCGCCAAACCGACCATGCAGGGTGATAAACGCAATTTCAATGTTGGCTTCCTGCAATTGTTGTGGCAGATTTTGCTGAACATCAATAGCAACCGCATTGTAGCCAAGCTGTTGCAACGCACGCAGAGACGCATATCCAGTTTTCAGTGAGATCTCCCGTTCTGCCGACAAGCCTCCCAGCAAAACACCAATCTTCTTTGGCAACATCTCTTCTCGCGTATAACAACTCAACCCTGGACAACTTTCTGGCGCAATTTTTCCGCCAACATTTCGCAAACCTGATTGACATTCCCCGCTCCGAGGGTCACTACGAGATCGCCCGGTTGCACAATTGTTGCGACATAAGCACTTACTTCTTCCAGAGTTGCCCGGTAAGTCACCGCTTTATGGCCATGATCAACGATTCCCTGAGCCAACGCTTCTCCTGTTGCCCCCTCTATCGATTCTTCTCCCGCCGCGTAAACGTCGGTGACCACCAGCTGATCGGCCTGGTAAAATGCAATCAAAAAATCATCGAACAATGCCGCCGTGCGGCTGTAGCGATGCGGTTGAAATACTGCAATCACCCGCTTATTCCAGCCGCTCTTAGCCGCCTCTAAAGTCGCTCTAATCTCTACAGGATGATGGCCATAATCATCCACGATCATGATGTTGTCGATTTCATCCCGAAGTTCAAAACGTCTCTGTAAACCGCCAAAGTTTCGAAACCCACCAATGATTGTCTGGAACGGAACCTCAAGTTCATGAGCAACAGCAATCACCGACAGAGCATTCAAAACATTATGGCGACCGGGCATCCGAAATGAGATTTTCCCCAAGTTTTCACCCTTATAAAAAGCGCTGAAACTGGTTCGTCCCTGCCGATGATGAACGTCCTCAGCATAAAAATCGGCCTGACGGTTAAAGCCGTAGGTAATAAACCGCCTTTTAACTTTGGGAAGAATATCTTGAATATTCCGATCGTCCAGACAGAGAACAGCTCGGCCGTAAAAAGGAACCTTGTTGATGAAATCGATGAAGATCTGCTTTATTTCCTCAATTCCTGAATAGAAATCTAGATGATCTGCGTCGATATTGGTTACTACGGCGATGGTTGGTGAAAGATGCATAAAGGAGCCATCAGATTCATCAGCTTCGGCAACCAGAAACTTGCCACGCCCCAGTTTTGCGTTGGAGCCAAACACATCCAGCCTGCCACCAATCACTGCAGTGGGGTCGAGCCCGGCATGCTGCAACACCACCGACATCATACTGGTTGTTGTGGTTTTGCCGTGAGTTCCGGCTATGGCGATTCCATATTTCATCCGCATCAGCTCAGCTAACATCTCTGCACGTGGAATCACGGCAACATGCTGGCGCAGCGCTTCAGCCACTTCGGGGTTTTCAGCTTTGACTGCTGTGGATGTCACAACCACATCGACTTCTGAAATGTTTTCGGCACTGTGCCCAATGACAATCTCACCCCCAAGTGCACCCAACCGCCGGGTTGTTTCAGATTCACGCAGATCGGAGCCAGAGACCTGATAACCAAGATTCAACAACAATTCGGCAATACCACTCATGCCAATTCCACCGATACCGACAAAATGTATTTTTTTGATTCTTCCGTACATTTACATTTCCTCCATCAGTGGCGTCCCGAGCAATCGTCGGCACTCGTTGAGAATTCGTTCCGCTGCCCCCGTAAACCCAATTCGACGACCTCGCTCAGCCATCTTTTCCAATTCTGTTCGTCCTTCAAGTAACTCTTTCACCAAAACCACTAATCGTTCTGCGGTTAATTCATCTTGTGACAGTAAGATTGCCGCTCCGGCATTTTTCAGCGCTTTTGCATTGGCCGTCTGGTGGTCTGCGGCTGCATGGGGAAACGGAATCAATATCGCCGCTCTCCCGCAGGCTGTCAGCTCGGCCAAAGTCGTGGCACCGGCACGACAGATCACCAAACTCGCTGCAGAGTAAGCAGCGGCCATATCATCAATAAAAGGAACAACTTGCTGCGGATCAAGACCGGCATCGCGATATGCCTGCTGGACATGAAGAAAATCATCCTCCCCGGTTTGATGCAGAATTTCCGGTTTTTTTGCCCAGTCATTCAGCAAAGGCAACATTTTTATGACCGCCTGATTTATCGCTCTGGCTCCCCGGCTGCCGCCGAAAATCAAAAGCTGCCCCGGCTGAGGAACTTCTTCAGGAACGCTATCCAGCCCTTGCCGCAATGGGTTTCCGGTGACTATGGTTTTGTTGCTGTCAAAACCGGCACCACCAGCAGCAAATGAGAGACAGATTAATTTTGCGCCCTTACCCAACAGTCGGTTACTTAAGCCAGGGATCGCATTTTGCTCATGAATCAGATAAGGAATTCCTGTCATTTTTGCCATCAGCAACACCGGAACTGAAGCATACCCACCAACTCCCACAACTAAATCAGGCTCAAAATTACGCAGTATTTTATAGGCCTGGCCGAGACTCTTGAATAATTTTGGCAACACTTCAAACTTGCCCCGCCAGCCACGACCAACGACTCCAACCATGTCGACAGTGGCCAGAGGAAATCCCAGTTTTGGCAGCAACCGCTGCTCTAAACCGCGTTCGGTACCGACAAACTGCACCGCTGAATTTTCATCCTGCTTGAGTAATAGTTGCGCCAGTGCGACTGCCGGAAAAAGATGACCTCCGGTTCCTCCACCGGCCAGCAGCAGCCTCATTTGGTCGACCCCAGTGAAGTTGAAATATTCAACAGGATTCCAACAGCAATCAGACTCACCACCAGACTGGTTCCACCGTAGGAAACAAACGGCAGAGCCAAGCCCTTGGTTGGCAACAAACCCATGCAAACAGCCAGATTGACAAACGCCTCCAGTCCGAGCAACAAACTCAAACCAAAAGCCAGATTCCGGCCAAAAGGTTCCTGACAATGTAAAGCAATGCGGATACCACAGAGGACCAGCATCAGAAACAGTGCTGCCACAGTAAGGGCTCCGACCATGCCAAGCTCTTCACCAATGACTGAAAAGATGAAATCAGTGTGAGCTTCTGGTAGATAAAATAATTTTTGTTCGCCTATTCCAAGTCCTTGCCCTACTATTCCACCCTTACCAAAGGCAACTAAACTTTGGATAATCTGAAAACCGGTATCAAAAGGATCATCCCACGGGTCGAGGAATGCCATGATCCGACGGCGGCGATAATCGACTTGCATAACCAGAAAATAAACCACAGGCAGTGTCATAAGAATCGTTAGCAGGATATAACGCCAACGCACCCCCGCAACAATCAGCATCGAAAGTGCCACACCTGCAATAATCATCGCGCTGCCAAGATCAGGTTGTTTCAGCAACATACCGAGCAACAATCCAAGGACGATCATATAGGGAAGATATCCTTTTAGCAGCGAACTGACTTTGTCCTTTTTACGGGTCAGTGAGTGGGCAAGATAGAGAACCAATGTCAGCTTAACCACCTCGGCCGGTTGAACCGTCAAACCGGGCAAACGCAACCAACGCATGGCGCCACCAACCCGAACACCTAACCCGGGAATAAACAGTAGTGCCAGAAGGACAATACTACCGAGCAGAGCAATCACAGCTAATTTCCGCCAGTTTTTGTAATTGAAATAGGTTGCAACTGCCATCAGAATAAAACCAATCAGTGCATAAAGCAGTTGCCTTTTCAGGAAATAAAAACCGTCATGAAATCGCTCAGCTGCCATAATTGCTGAGGATGAATAAACCATCACCACCCCGATACAGGTCAAGGAAACCGTCAGCAACAACAGAGTGGTATCAACATCACGCCGTAAAGTCATGAGGCCTCCCCTTCTAGTGGAAGCTGCTGTACCAGTCGCTCAAACTCAACCCCGCGCGCCTGAAAATTGGCGAACATGTCAAAACTCGAACACGCCGGAGACAGCAGTACCGTCCCACCGGAAGGAGTGATTTTATAAGCTTGCTGAACCGCTGATTTCAACCCTTCAGACAGGCGAATCTCGCAACTTCCTGACAGATCTGCAGCCATTTTCTGTGCCGCTTCACCAATCAGAATCAGGTGTTTAACTTTTTGCTCCAGCAACGGTCTGAGCAGCTTATAGTCACCACCCTTATCTTTTCCACCGGCGATCAGGGTGACTCCGGAAGCAAACCCGGCAAGACTTTTCATCACACTACCAACGTTGGTTCCCTTTGAATCGTTGTACCAGGACACGCCATTCAATTGCCGCACCAGTTGCATCCGATGCTCAAGTCCGGTGAATGAACAGACCGCCTGCCATGCCAGTTCCGCCGGGCATCCCTGCAGTAACGCCGGTATCATGGCAGCCATAGCATTTTCAATATTGTGTTCACCGGAAAGTTGCAAACTTGACAGCGGTAGCTGAATATCAGTACCAGCCCAATTCCAGACCAGTTTTTCTCCCAGCCTGACCATCCCATCAACCAACCGTCCGCGGGCAGAAAACCAGACTTTAGTTGCTTTGAGATCGTCCGTCAGCCGACAGACTTCCGGATCATCTGCGTTGAGCACAACAAAATCAGCCTTTGTCATATTACTGAATATTTTTAATTTTGCTCGGTAGTAGCTTTGCAAGTCGGGATAGCGATCAAGGTGATCTGAGCTTAGATTGAGCAACATGCCAATGGTGGGATGGAATTGGTCGATGGTTTCTAATTGAAATGAAGAGAGCTCGACAACCGCACCATCAATCTTTGTAGAGCATGCTTCAACCAGGGGCGTTCCTAAATTTCCACCGACAAAAACATTTTTTCCCCAGGCCTGCATAATTTCACCGATCAGACTGGTGGTGGTTGATTTGCCGTTGGTGCCAGTCACGCCGATGATCGGCACAGTGATTTCCCGAGCAGCGATTTCAATCTCTCCAAGCACTGGGATACCACAGGATACCGCGCGTTGCAGTGGCTCACAATCAAGAGGGACTCCCGGACTGACGGCAATCAGATCGGCCTGTTCAAACAGCTCCAGATTATGCCCACCCAAGTCAAAACGGACCGGCAGCCCAGCCAGGGAATCGAGTCCCGTAAGTTGTTCCCGCTTGCGGACTTCAGATAAGGCGACTGTCGCGCCCCGTTCAAGGAAAAAGCGCACCAACGCCAAACCACTTTTACCAGCGCCGATAACAACAACTCTCTTATGATTGAAATTAAGTTTCATCGCAGCTTCAAGGTTGAAAGTGCAATCAGTGCCAGCACAATGCTGATAATCCAAAATCGCACAATAATTTTTGGTTCCGGCCAGCCTTTTAATTCAAAATGATGATGAATAGGGGCCATTCTGAAGACTCTGCGTCCCCAGTAACGGAACGAAATCACCTGGACAATAACCGAAAGTGCTTCAATCACGAAAATCCCACCAACAATGACCAGGACAAATTCATTTTTAGTAATAACCGCGATAGTTCCCAGCGCTCCGCCGAGAGACAAACTACCGACATCCCCCATAAATACCTGTGCTGGATAGCTGTTAAACCATAAAAAACCGAGCCCGGCGCCAACCATCGCACCACAGAGAATCGCCAGCTCTCCCGCTCCCTGAATACCGGTAATCTGCAGATAATTGGCAAGTTTTGCGTTGCCGACCAGGTATGCCAACAACAGGAACGTTCCAGCAGCAATGATCATCGGTCCGATAGCCAGACCATCGAGGCCATCGGTCAGGTTCACCGCATTGCTGGACCCAACCATCACCAAAATCGCAAATAAAATATAGAAAGCGCCAAGGTCAGGATTTACATTTTTTAAAAATGGCAAACTCAAATGGGTGTCAAAGGTGCCGCTGCGATAGAGCAGCAATGACGCAATCAGGGCGATCAGAATCTGCCAGAACAACTTCTGTCGAGCAGATATCCCGTCACTGTTCTTACGCACAACCTTGAGATAATCATCAATAAAACCAACCGCACCATATCCCGTTGTGACCAATAATGTGACCCAGATATAGAGGTTTGTCAGGTCAGCCCAGAGCAGGGTTGGGAGAATAATCGCCAGTAAAATCAACGCCCCGCCCATGGTCGGGGTCCCCTCTTTGACAAAATGGGATTCGGGTCCAACCTTGCGGATCGTCTGACCAATCTGCATCCGTTGCAAGGTTGCAATCAACCAGGGACCAAGGATAAAAGAGATAAGCAGGGCGGTGATGGTCGCATAGATGGTGCGAAAGGTAATATAACGAAAAACATACAACACCGAATATTCGGTATGGAGAGGATATAAGAGGTGATATAGCACCCGCTAGTTTCCTTTCTTTCCATTTAAAGGTGTATTGACGGCAGTTTTCAAAGCTGCTGCGACTTGTTCCAGTCGTATCCCTCGTGACCCCTTCACTAGAATTTTGTCACCCGGACGTTGTTGCACCTGCAGATAGTCGATTGCAGCAGCAGCATCTGCCAACTCAATCATTTGTCCAGGTTTCATTCCCGCTTTTTTTGCCCCCCGACAAAGATCAGCAGAAAACGTACCGACACCAATTAACAACTCAGTAACCCCGACTGCCTTAGCGCCTAGTTCTTCATGCATCTGCGCCGAATCTTCACCCAATTCGAGCATATCTCCCAACACTGCAACCCGGCGTCCCTGCCCTGACAACGATGACAAAGCGTCGAGAGCTGCATACGCAGAAAGAGGATTTGAATTATAACTGTCGTCGAGTAACAGGCCACCACAGGGAAGCGGGGAAAGATTCATCCGCCCCTGAATGGCACTAAATTGAGCCAGTCCGGCAACAATTTTTTCTACCGGAACGTTCATTACTAAAGCCGCTGCAATAGCGGCGAGAGCATTCGACACATTGTGCCGTCCGGGAATTCTCAGTTGTACTTGATACCTGTGCCCGGTGGACAAAAGATCAAACCGAACACCGTCAACGTTCTCTTCAATGTTTTCAGCACGGACTTCAGCCTGTTCAGACACCCCGTAGGTTAGTTTTTTAACCCCATTGGCAACCGGCAATTGTGCCACCCGTGGGTCATCAAGGTTGAGAATTGCTGTCCCTCCCCGTAAACCAGCAAAAAGTTCTCCCTTTGCTCTTGAGACGCCGTCCAGACCGTGCAATGTTTCCAAATGCGCCGCACCGATGTTGGTAATCACACCAATTGTTGGTTGGGAAATTTCGGTTAAGCGTTCTATCTCGCCAAGTGCGCTGGTGCCCATCTCTAGAACTGCCCATTGATGTGTTTTTTCCAGGCGAAACAGGGTCAGCGGTAAACCGATCAAGTTATTAAAATTTCCTACCGTTTTCAATCCCGGCGCTACCTGCTCCAGAATTGTAGCAAGCATCTCCTTGGTCGTTGTTTTGCCGGCTGAGCCAGTAATGGCAACCAATGGTCCGTTGAGTTGCAATCGGTAAACAGCAGCGACATCTCCAAGTGCTCGCAAAGTATTAGCAACCCGCACAACCGGCACACTCAAGCCAGCAGTAACTTCTTCACTCAGGCAGGCAGCGGCACCATTCTTTACCGCCTGACTGAGGTAATCGTGGCCATCAAAACGTTCTCCGCGCAAGGGAACAAACAGAGATCCAGGAGTCAGGTTACGGCTATCAGTAGAAATTCCCGTTAACTGACAATTGACTTTTCTGCCGGAAAAATCACCGTCAGTAATTCTGGCAATTCGCTCCAGATCAAACATGTTTTTCAGCTCCGATTTCGCTCCCCATACTATCTGGACCTTTGACCTCGTTCAGCACCCGGTCTAATTCTTCCCGGTCATCAAAGTGTATTTTTTCAGTTCCAAGCACCTGATAATCCTCGTGCCCCTTCCCTGCAACCAGCAGAAGATCACCCGCTCCGGCTAAATGACCTGCAAACTCAATCGCGGCACGCCGATCAGGAATAACCACAAACCCATCTTCACTCGCGGCCTGTTTCTGGCTTAATTCCCGACTACCGGTAGCCAATGCGCCGCCTCGAACCTGCTCCAGAATTTTTAGAGGATCTTCGGTGCGAGGATTATCTGACGTAAAAATGGATAAATTCGAGTATTTAACCGCCACGGCAGCCATAATCGGGCGCTTCCCCTTATCTCGATCTCCGCCACAACCTACAACTGTAAGCAATCGATGAAATTCAAGTTTTGACAGGGTTTTCAATGCTTGTTCAAGGGCGTCAGCGGTGTGGGAGTAATCGACCAGAGCCAAAACTCCTTTAATATTCTTAACTTTTTCTACCCGCCCGGGCACTTGGGGAGCCGCTGCGATTCCCTTGGCAATAAGTTCATTGCTGATACCAAACTGTTGCGCCGTTGCAACCGCTGCCAGCAGGTTACTGACATTAAAATCACCAATCATCCCACTTTCAACAACAACTTCCCCTTGCTCACTTGAAAAAACTCCACTGATTTGATCACGGCTAACAACAACTTGCTGCGGGTAAACTTTGGCGCGCTCATCCAGTCCGAATGAAATCCAGTTCTGATTTTCCTGCAATAAATTGGCACCGCAAGCATCCTCACGGTTAATGACCGCAATCCCGGTGCCTAATAGGTCGGTAAACAGTCGTCGTTTGCTGGCAAAATACCGATCCAGTGTTTCATGATAGTCAAGATGATCCTGGGTGAGATTGGTAAACACAGCAGCATCGAAGTTAATTCCGTCAACTCGGTGTTGCTCTAATGCGTGAGAAGAGACCTCAAGGATCAGGACATCTGCACCATGCTTACGGAACTCTGCCATCATCCGCAGCAAATCGATCGATTCAGGGGTTGTGCGAGACGCTTCGTAGCGCAAGTCACCGAGCCGGTATTCGATCGTTCCAAATACTGCTGGAGAAAATCCAGCCTGCTTAAACATTGCTTCGAGCAAATAGGTAGTGGTGGTTTTTCCATTGGTTCCAGTGACACCAATGACAGGAACACCCACGGTTGGATTGCCATAAAATTCTGCTGCCATGACAGCCATTGTCTGCCTGACATTAGCCACCTTGATGTAGCAAACATTTTCCACGCATTCTGTCGGAATCTGCTCCGAAACAACCGCAGTCGCACCCGCCTTTAGAGCCTGAGGAAGATAGTCAAAGCCATCAACCTTGACGCCGGGTAGCGCAAAAAACAGCATATCTGCCTGAACCTGACGGGAATCACAAGCCAATCCGGAGACAACCAGTTCCGCTGACCCGGTTATTGCGAGTGGATGAATTATTGTTAACAACTTTTTCAGTTTCATCTGCTGTCCTTGTGAATCTGACATCAGTTACACTCCAAACCGAATCCATGCCTGCTTGCCATAATGGATGACCTTCCCTGGAGCCGGAGATTGCTTAATCACCTGGCCGCTTCCAGAAAGTTTCAAATTCAGATTTTTCTTTTCCATTGTCTGCAACACCTGCCGATAACTCATCCCGGCAAAATCTGGCATTTTCAACCCATCATTCACCTCAACATCGGGGAGCAACGCAGCCAAATCGGGTAAGGGTTCCGCAGCCAACTGTTCTTTTGTGAGAGCGGCAACGACTCCCTTGGGGAGGATATTCAAATGACTCAGAGCTTGCCCGGCAATTCGTGCAAATACCGGTGCCGCAATGAGGCCGCCATAAGCGTCTCCTTGAGGCTCATCAACGGTGACAGAAAGAACCAGTGCTGGATTGTCCGCCGGGACAAAACCAACAAAGGAGGAAACCCGTTTATCCGGAGAGTAACCGCCCGTCACCGTATCAACCTTTTGTGCCGTACCCGTCTTACCGGCAACCCGGTAGCCGGCTAGCGCCGCTCTGGTTCCTGTTCCGCCCGGTGCAGTCACAGTGACCATCATACCCCTCACCAGTTGCGCAGTTTTCTCCGAAATAACCCGGCGTCTAACCTGAGGGAGTCGTTTCTGTACGAGTTGGCCATCAGCATCGGTAACCTTTTCAACCAGATATGGCTCCATCAGCAAGCCACCATTGGCAATAACAGCCATCGCGGAAGCCATCTGAATCGACGTAACACTGATTCCCTGACCAAAAGAAATTGCAGCCAGGTCGATCTCAAACCAGTTTGATGGTGAACGCAGCATCCCATCGACCTCTCCAGGAAGGTCAAGACCGGTCTTTTCAGCAAAACCAAAACCACGGATATAAGAATAAAATCGCTCACGTTCCAACACCTTACCCAGCTTTGCTGAGCCAATATTGCTGCTGAATTTAAGGATTTCTGTCAGTGTCAGCTGTTTGAATTTCTTATGGTCTCGAATCGTTTTTCCGCCAACCGAATAGCGACCATTTTCACAATAAATTTTCTGACCAGGACGAACCAGCCCTTCTTCCAAAACACCTGCCATCAGAAAAGGCTTAAAAGTTGACCCCGGCTCATACATATCGGTCACAGCTCGATTACGCCGTTGCGCTGCCCGAGAGTGCCCAGCCAGGTTCGGGTTGTAATCAGGCTGGTTGGCCATTGCTAAAACCCGCCCGCTGGCAGGTTCCAACATCACAACAGTTCCACCAACCGCCCCGGTTTCATGAACAACTCGAGCCAGTTCTTTTTCAGCCACATATTGCAGCGACCGATCTAAGGTCAAAAAGAGATTATGGCCGGCCACCCCACCTTGAATCAGTTGATCTGCTGACGCCAGACCTCGCCCTCTGGCATCATGTAACGACACCAGACGACCTGACTCCCCCTGCAACTGCCGATCATAAGACAGCTCGACCCCCTCAAGCCCGTTCGGATCGAGACCGGTAAAGCCCAGAACATGTGCTGCAGTACTGGCTTGTGGATAGTAGCGCTTCCGCTCAGTTACAAATTGCAGTCCATAAATTTTCAGGTCACGAACTTGCTTTGTGATTTCTGGATCAAGTTTCCGCTGCAACCAGACAAAACGTTTTTTGGAAGACAGTAATCGTTCCAACTCTTTTTTTGAACTTTTCAGCAGTTTTCCCAGTTGCCTGGCAACGTCCTCAGGGTCCTTAATGAACGCAGGATCAGCATAAAGTGATTCCGCTGCCAGACTCTCTGCCAGTGGGTCACCTTTACTATCAAAAATACTTCCTCGCTGGGGAGCTAACTTAACGACACGTTGGCGCTGTTGATCAGCGCGCGCTTGGAGTTCTGGAGCCTGCACAACCTGAAGATAATAAGCACGCCCGGCAATCGTCATAAATGCCAGGATAAATAGAACCCCGAAAAAGCGGATACGAATTTGAATTCCACGTTCCGTTAAAGCCATATCACTCCACCCTGATAATTTGTCCAGGTGATGGGGTACGTAACCCCAGCTCTTTTCTGGCGAGTTTCTCAATCCGTTCATCTCGAGCCAGAAAAGCAACCTCCATTTTCAACTCCTTGATCTGATTCCCATGACTACGAATGTCACGTTCCAAACTGGAGATGCCATATTCAAGATTGATCGCGTGAATCCTCGACCAGACAAACAACAATGACAGCAGGGAAACCAGCAAAATTGCTACAAATACCGAGCTGAGCCGGGGCCGATAAAATGAAAATTCAGTAATTTTTATTGTTGCTTGAGATACGGCTTCTGACATTTAATTCCTTTTTTTATCCCAGAGCTTGATTAATAACGCTCAATTGCTCTTAATATTGCGCTGCGTGATCGAACATTCTGCTCAACTTCAGCATCCCCGGCTTTTATCCCCCTGCGAGTTAAAATTTTCACATCGGGAGTATTCTGACACTGACAAACCGGCAAGCGGGGTGGACAAATACAACCTTTTGCCTTATCACGAAACAAATGCTTAACGATTCGGTCTTCCAGTGAATGAAAACTGATGACGACCAATCGCCCACCCGGCTTAAGCAGTGAGATTCCATTTTCTACTCCCCGCCTGACTTGTCCAAGCTCATCATTAACGTGAATCCTTAACGCTTGAAACACCCGGGTTGCTGGATGGATTTTGCTTGGTCGATGTCCCCCAGGAACAGCCTGACGAACCAACTGAGCCAGTTCGAGCGTTTTCGTCAATGCTGCTTCCTGGCGCTGCGCCACGATCTTTCTGACAATGCGTCTGCTGTAGCGTTCTTCGCCATACTCAAAAAAGATGCGTACGAGCTCCGCTTCGTCAACCTGATTGACAACATCAGCAGCAGTGATCCCTACCGTGGGGTTCATACGCATATCGAGGGGTGCATCATGACGGAAAGAGAAACCCCGCTCCGGGGTATCTAGTTGGTGGGAGGAAACCCCGAGGTCAAGGAGCATACCGTCGAGACCATCAATGCCAAGTTGCTGCAGCACCTGTCCTGCCTGATCGAAGGTTACATGGTGCAGGCTGACCCGATCCCCATAAGGAGATAGAATTTCAGCTGCTTCCTGTAAAGCGGCAGGATCTCGATCCAAACCGATTAAGCGACTACCCGCAGCAGCATCAAGAATCAAGCGAGCATGTCCGGCACCGCCAAGGGTCCCATCCAGATAAGTCCCGCCAACCACAGGTTGCAACCAGTGCAGAACTTCCTTCGGCATCACCGATAGATGCTCAAAAGAGACTTGCATCATAGCTAAAAACCTAAATCCGCCTGCCCCTGCGCATCTTCATCCAACATCGATTCAGATTCAGCGGCAATCAGTGTATGGGCCTGCTGGCTCCATATTTCTATTTTTTCGAACATGCCAATCACCACAACTTCTTTATCCAGCCCGGCATGTTCGCGCAAAGATTGTGGGATCTGAATCCGCCCTTGGGCATTAAAGGAACATTCTTTCGCCGGAGCAATCCGGTTGCGCAAGTTGGCCTCACGCTGTAGGCCGGGGGACATAGCAAAAACATTGGCGCAGATCTCTTCCCAGCGACGCGGTGGATAAGCGACCAAGCCGTTTTTATAGCGAGTCACAAACAATCCCGTAGACTCATAAACTTGACGCAGTTCATCCCTGAATGAGGCCGGAACACTGACCCGCCCTTTCAGATCGATACTGACATTATATTCACCGGAAAACTTCATATTGACACTACTTGACACTGTTTGACACTCTAGATGGTGAAAATATAACGGTGCAATCATTGACTGTCAAGGAGAAATGCGGATTTAAAGGCGATTATCTGGTCAGGAAAATGTTGCTATGACAGGGACTTGGAACTTGCGAAGCGAGATACAGAAAAGGGTACTTCAGAACTGTTTAATATCATAAGCTTCTTTTAAGAACTGAGGTTAATTTCGCCCCCAAAAGGGGTCTATGAAATCAACAAAACCCTCGGGGGCGATTAATCCTCGTAATCAATTTTTTGTGAAATTTTCAAAGTTGCGGGCTGGAAATCACCATTTCAATCTCTTCAATCCGCCGATCTTCCATGCGCCGCACCCTAAACAGGAGATTTCCTTCTTCACAACTATCGCCTTCGATCGGAATTTTTCCCATAAGTTGTAACACCAAGCCAGCCAACGTGGTGACATGCTCTTCAGGGAGACTTAACCCAAAACGTCGATTCACCTCACGTAGTGGCATGACGGCATCTATCAGATAATGATCCGGCGCCAGTTCCTTAAAATCGACTTCTTCAATATCATATTCATCGTTGATTTCGCCGACAATCTCCTCAACCACATCTTCAAGGGTGACAATTCCTTCCATTCCACCGTACTCATCCACAACAATCGCCAAGTGTTCACGCTTTTTACGAAAACTCTGCAACAAAACTGCGATCCGCTTTGACTCGGGGACATAGTAGGGCTTTCGACTCAATTCTTTAAGAGAAAATTGTTCAGCCGTACCCATATAGCCAAGGATATCTTTAGAATGAATCACCCCGATAATAGTATCGAGATTTTCACTGAACACCGGAAAGCGGGAGTGCCGTGTCTCGCGAGCGATTGACAAAACTTCCTCAAAACTGGAGGAGACATCGATCCCGGTGACTTCAGTCCGGGGAATCATGATATCGCGAACACGGGTTTCCGACAGATCAAAAATTCCGTGCAGCATCTGCCGTTGGACTGCCTCGACAGTACCTGACTCTTCCCCCACCTCAATCATAGCTCTAATTTCATCTTCAGAAATGGACAGAGTCTCCGCAGCATTTCTACG
>JAQIBX010000066.1 GCA_027858895.1 Desulfuromusa sp.
TATCGTCGCTTGATAAGCGAGAGCTGAGAAGGACTTAGTATTTCATGAAAGTAATGACCATCATCGGGGCCCGGCCCCAGTTTATAAAAGCAGCGGTGGTGTCCCGCGCCTTTAGAGAGCATCGTCCCGATGTGCAGGAGATTCTTGTACACACCGGGCAGCATTACGATACCAATATGTCAGACGTCTTTTTTGAGGAACTGGACATTCCCGAGCCCGATTATAACCTAGGCGTTGGTGGCGGCACCCACGGCCAAAATACCGGTCGGATGATCGAGAAACTTGAAAAGCTGATGATGGAAATCGGACCCGACTGGGTGCTGGTGTATGGCGATACCGATTCCACTTTGGCTGGGGCTCTGGCTGCAGTGAAACTGCACATTCCTGTAGCGCACGTGGAGGCCGGTTTACGAAGCTTTAACCGGAAAATGCCTGAAGAGATAAACCGTGTGCTGACGGATCATATTGCGGACTTGCTGTTCGCACCTACAGAAACAGGTCGCCAGAACCTCATCAATGAAGGCATCTCAGCAAAAAAAGTTAAACTTGTTGGAGATGTAATGTATGACGCAGCGTTGTTTTATAAAGAAAAAGCCCGTAAGCCAAACCTTCCTATTGAGTTGGATGCTTCGCCCGAAGGTTTTGTTCTTTGTACCATCCACCGGGCAGAGAACACGGATGACCCTCAGAGATTAAAAAACATATTCCAGGGGCTTGGAAATAGTGGTGAGCAGGTCGTTCTGCCTATGCACCCTCGCACCAAATCCAAAATGGCACAGTCAGGAATTTCGTTCCCGGATAATGTTTGGGTGATTGAACCTGTGGGTTATCTGGAAATGGTTTGGCTGGAAGAAAACTGTAAATGTGTGGCTACGGATTCTGGTGGGGTGCAGAAGGAGGCTTATTTCTTTGGCAAACCCTGCGTGACCATGCGGGATGAGACGGAGTGGGTGGAGTTGGTTGAGGCTGGGTGGAATCGGTTGGTTGGGGCGGATCGAGACGATCTAACCAATGCGCTAATTCATGTATCTAAAGGCGTAGAAAGTAAGATGCTATATGGTGACGGATTTTCTGGAGGAAAAGTTGTAACCAGCTTGTGTTGAGTATTCTGGGTTGCAGGGAATTTGGTGACAATCGATTTTCCCTAGGTCACAACTTCTAATGACGATCACAGTGTCATCCTTTAAAGGTGTTTTATGTCAAATCTGAATATTCTGATTGTTACCTATGACTGGCCACCAAGAAATTCCATCGCCGTGCACAGGCCCTATGCCTGGGCAAAGTATTGGTCACGTTCCGGATGTAAGGTGACTGTGCTCACTGCAGAAAAATGTGTGTACGATGAACCGCTAGACCTCGAAATCCCCGAACTTGATGGCGTTAAAGTAGTTGAAGTACCTTATCGCGCATCTTTAAGGGGACAGAGTGCAACTGTAAAAAAGTCTTTCAAAAGAACTGTTCTGGAGTTTGTTAAAAAACACTCTGCGTTCGCCCGAAAACTTCTCGGCTTGAATCTGGATATTCGAGACGCTTGGGCAAAAAAAGCCAAGAAAGTGGCGTTAGTGCTCCACGCTACTGAAGGCTTTGATGTTGTAGTCAGCAGTTATGGCCCGAGAGCCTGTCATTTTATTGGGTGCGCTATTAAAGAAAGTGACCCATACATATTTTGGGTGGCAGATTACAGGGATATGTGGAGTATAAGGCATAACTCCGGTCTTGGGGGCAGATGTAAGCGCAAAGAACATAAGTTGGAGAAACGGGTTGTAAAGGAAGCGAACCACATAACAACGGTCTCGGAGCCTCTAGTTGTTCAGTTGAGAAAGTTTCTTAATAAAGACGTAAGTCTTGTTTTTAATGGCTACGATTTGGATCTTTCAGTAGTTAAAGAAAGGTTAGAATTAGCTAGGATTGCAGTCCCTGATAGGGGGCCATTGAAGATTGTTTATACCGGAATGATATACCCTGGTTGGCGAGACCCAAGTCCTTTGTTTGAAGCAGTCAACGAGTTGGCAAAAGAAGGAAATATTTCGCTTTCTCAGATACATATCGATTTTTTTGGAAAACGGCAGCCAGGGCTGCAAAAAATTGTGTCTCGCTTTAATGCAGAGAGCTATACGACAATTCATGGTCATGTAACCCGGCAGAAAGCTCTTGAAGAGCAGGCAGATGCTGACTTGCTCCTGCTTTTGGAAAGCGGTGATGAAGCTGCAAAGGGAGTTCTTACTGGGAAAGTGTTTGAGTACATGGTTAGCGGCAAGCCCGTTTTGAGTTTAGGCAGTAAACAAGATTCTGCTATAGGCCAGCTGATTAATGAAACCGGTATAGGTATCGTGTGCGAGCAGGATCTCCAGAGAATCAAGAAGTGCCTTTTCGATCTGCTTTGCGGCGGCAAAAGAGAATATTTTTCTCCAAAATTGGACAAAATTAAGGCATATGGTAGGGAGTTCCAATCCAGGGAGTTGTTATCGATGATTGATCGCCAAATTCTAGATGATTAGTTTGGACTTTTTTTATGAGTGTCTATATTTTTGGTGTTGGGGTGATGCTGTCTCAGTTCTATTTTTTTAGAAGTGGTATTCCCCAGCCCGCGCATTTTTTGATGGTTGTTCCATTGATCTTCTCCCTGGTTAGAAACAGAGCGATCATTCTGGTTCCGAAAGGTGAAAAATCCCCAAAACTGCTGCTGGTGTTTTTTTTTTACGCAGCTTTAGTTAACTTATCTTATGGAATTTATTTGCACGATGCTGATTTTTTGGTTCCCATTGTTTATTTTCTTTATGGGTTAATTGTTTATGTTGTCTTGCAGAATATTCTTCTTTATCGTTCAGGTGGGTTGGCAGTAATAACCCGTTTTCTTTTCATTGGGCTTGCGCTTCTTTTCCTGATGGCTGTCATGGGTATTGGCGATTACAGGTTCTTTCCAAGATACAATGCGTTCTTTAACGATCCTAATCAGATGGCGTTTTGGGCTTTGTGTGTGGCTTCTATGCTATTAGCTCAGAGATCGATGAGTGATATCGTTAAAGGCTTGGTGTTTTTATTTCTTTTTTATGTGATCTTGAAAAGTGCCTCTAGGTCTGGGTTGGTAGGTTTTTCCGTCTTGGTTTTGGGCTTTTGGGTAGCTTACATTGGAAATGCCATATCGGTTTCTAATTTTAAAAAATTGACCGGTATCTTTTTGACTATTTCTCTTGGTCTTGGTCTTGGTTATGTGTTTGTTAAAGATAATATGGAGACAATTGTTTATGTGCAAAGTCGTTTGAGTCAGGTTGATGTCGAGGAGCAGGCTGTAAATAGGGGGTACACTAGGTTTGTCGACTACCCCGAATACTTGTTTTTAGGGGCAGGTGAAGGTGCAGAGGTAAGATTTGATTCAAGAGAAACAGAAATTCATTCAACGTGGGCTGGGCTGCTTTTTTATTATGGTATTCCTGGCTTACTTTTGATGCTTTTTTTTATTCTCAGAATTGTTAAGAGCTTAAGCTTGTCTCAAAAGCTTATTTTTGCAGCACCTTTGCTGTATTCCTTCTCAACTTTAGGCTACCGAACCCCAATTTTCTGGGTCTTTTTGGCGTTTTTCTACTGTTTAACAATTCTTCAGGATGATAGGAGAAAGAAAGTGTTAGCCGGTTCTCAATGTGGGATTGTAAGGACTAATTAGATAATACCTTGGCATGGGAATACAGTTTTTTCTGGCCATAAAGATGCAGCGCTACCAATTGCTTGATCCTCTCTTCAACGGCAATCTGTTTTTCTTCATTTTTTGAAGTAGAATACTTCTGTCTTTGGATGATTTGATACTTCTTCTTGAAGGTTCTGATGTTGTAGCTGCCCTCCCGCCAACCAGCGCAGCTGTGAAATTCATACAGGCATGCACATTCTTCGATGGTTTTACGGATGGCGTCGAAGAGGAGGTTGATGTCGGTGGAAAAGTGAATATCGATTTTGACCACAAAAGAATCACAGCTACCGCCGAGGGTGATATAGTTTTTGAAACTGGGAGTGTCCGGATCGCACCACTTCCTGTTTAATATGGTCAAGCAATTCCAACGTGAAGAATCGCAGGTTGTCCTGTTTGTGAGGTAAAGTGCACTTGCTTTTCATTAGGAAAGCTATGAACCAGCATCTGGCGCAGGGTACGGTGTTGATTGGCTAGTTCATGTTTGAGATCGTAATAGGCATTCAAGCCCAGAAGAAGAGTTCCAAGGACCAGAATTTGCCATTGTTCCATTCCAGGGCGGCCTTTATCTGTGCTGACTTTGCCGCTTTTGCCGGAGCCAACACGACAAGGAGCAACGTTTTCGAGTATTTGGAAGCTGGCCTGGTGTAACTCGGGAGTTATATGAATGTATTGCAGGCAGGCCAGCAGTTGTGGGATGTCATCGCGCGACTTGGGATCCAATTTGATTTTGGCAATATCCTCTTCACCAAGATTGAGTTGTGAACTGTGTCAGAGTATAATCGACAATTGAAAACTATCACCATCATATCTATCCAGGCGTTTTCTTTGGTTAATTTTCGTGGACCGTTGATTCAGGCGCTTGTAGCGGCTGGGGCGCGGGTGTATGCCTTGGCGCCAGACTATGACGATGAGACTCGGCAACAAGTGATGGCGCTGGGGGCAAAGCCTGTTGATTATAACTTTGCACGCACCGGCATGAACCCCTTGATGGATGGTTTCTATACTTTTAAGTTGGCCTTGGTGTTGCGTCGCTTACGGTCAGAAGTGACTTTTGGTTATTTTATTAAACCTGTGATTTTCGGCACTTTGGCGGCCTGGTTGGCGCGCGTACCGCACCGAGTGGCAATGATTGAAGGTTTGGGCTATGTGTTTACTGACAACGGCAAGGTTTGGTCACGCAAACGACAATTACTGCGTGCTAGTGTATCTTGGCTGTATCGTTTAGCACTGTCTCGCGCACATCGAGTTATTTTTCTAAACAAGGATGATATTGCTGAATTTGTTAATAGTGGCTTGGTGGATGCGACTAGGGCGACTTGTTTGGGGGGGATAGGCATTGATTTAAATGAGTGGCAGGCCACCCCGCCTTGCACCCAGCCGATTACCTTTTTACTGGCCGCGCGTCTGTTGCGGGAAAAAGGGATCGTACAATATGCCGAGGCGGCTCGATTGGTTAAAGCGAAATACCCTGCGGTGCGCTTTGTGCTGCTCGGCGGATTGGACCCCAATCCCGGCGGTCTGCAGCGGGAGGAAGTGGAGGCTTGGGTTGTAGAAGGCTTGTTGGAATGGCCTGGCCATGTGCCGGTACAGCCCTGGCTGTCTAAAACCAGCGTCTATGTGTTGCCATCTTACCGTGAAGGCGTACCGCGCAGCACGCAAGAAGCTATGTCCATGGGGCGGGCGGTGATTACCACTGATGCACCAGGATGCCGTGAAACGGTGGATGATTGCATTAATGGTTTTTTGGTGCCGGTACGTGATGCAAATTCTTTGGCGGTGGCGATGAGGCGCTTTATCGAAAATCCCGCGTTGATTGAATCCATGGGGCAAGCGAGCAGACGTTTGGCGGAAGAGCGTTTTGATGTGCATAAAATCAATGTCAGGTTGTTTGAGGTGTTGGGGGTTTAAAGACAAGGTCGGATCACTGGGTCAAATTTTTATGCTTAACAATTATCGCTTCTGCTCTTTCCTGGGGCTTTTTTAGGTTTGATCAGCCCGTAGGGTACCCCACGGAATTGGCGAAGAGGGCGGGGAGCCAATCTACAGACAAGCTCAAAGCTTAAGGATGCAGCGGATTCCCCGGCAACTTCATATCGATATCTTATATCGACTTGAATCAGAATTCCTTACTCATTATTTGCCTTAGAACAAACATACAAGGATGCGGTGAAGGTCAAGCCGCATCAATGAAATCTGAAAAGCTTTAAAACCTTTGGGACGCAGAAGGGACGGATAAAATCTGATTTAAATATAGACCAAAAGCTAAAATTAAGGGGGCTCATGAGTCAAACAAATCTACCCACGCGGTCAGTGTTGGTGACAGGAGCAACAGGCTTTGTCGGCCGGGCTGTTTGTGGAAAGCTTTTGGATCAGTCGATAAAGGTGCACGGCGCAGTGCGGGGTGCTGGAAATCTCACAAAACTTCCAGCGGGGGCGCAGGCGGTTTCTATCGATGGTGTTGGACCCGATACTGATTGGTCCGCAGCGCTGCTCGGCGTAGATACCGTTATCCACCTGGCGGCACGGGTGCATGTGATGGATGACACCTCCGAAGATCCTCTGGTGGCTTATCGACAGGTCAACGTCGCCGGTACCGAGAATCTTGCTCGGCAGGCCGTCGCTTGTGGGGTTAAGCGTCTGGTTTTTATCAGCACGGTGAAGGTTCACGGTGAAGAGTGTGATGTCACGTACACGGAAGATAGCGTTCTTTCTCCGCAAGATCCTTATGGTGTCAGTAAACTCGAAGCGGAAGTAGCTCTCCAGCGCATCGCAGATGAAACTGGCTTAGAGGTGGTCATCATCCGGCCGCCGCTGGTTTATGGTCCTGGAGTGAAGGCTAATTTCTTACGTTTGTTAGGCATCGTTGATAGGGGGATACCACTGCCGTTCGCCAGTATCGACAATCGACGCAGTCTGGTTTATCTGGGGAATCTGGTTGATGCGATCAGTCTCTGCGCAACCCACTCGGAAGCTGGCGGCCATGCTTTTTTAGTGAGTGATGGCGATGATGTCTCTACACCTGTTCTGATTCGAAGGCTGGCGAAAGCTTTGCAACGCCCTGCACGACTGATACCTTTCCCCACCAGACTCATGCGCTTGGCTGGAAAAATGCTCGGTAAAACCAACGCTGTCGATCGGTTGGTTGGTTCCCTGACCCTGGACAAAAGTAACCTCAAGCATCAGCTCGGCTGGCAGCCGCCGTTTACTATGGCCGAAGGGTTAGCGAAAACGGCAATCTGGTATAAAAGCAGACCCCGGATTTAGTGTTTTGGTCCTTACAGGAATATGATGAAAAGTCTCTTTGATATTCTCTCCTCGCTTTGCGTCTTGTCCGTGCTGGCCGTCCCCATGCTGGTCATCGCCATCGCCATCAAGCTCACTTCACCTGGACCTGTTCTCTACTGGTCCAATCGCGTCGGACGCAACAATGTGGTTTTTAAAATGCCCAAATATCGCAGCATGCGCATCGACACCCCAGCGGTCGCAACGCACCTGCTCGGCGATCCTGACCAGTACCTGACAAAGGTCGGCAAGTTTCTCCGCAAAACGAGTCTGGACGAGTTCCCGCAACTCTTCAGTATTATCAAGGGCGATATGAGCGTTGTCGGGCCGCGCCCTGCTCTTTTTAATCAGGATGACCTGATTGCGCTGCGCACCGAGAAGGGGGTGCATGAACTGGTTCCTGGCCTGACTGGCTGGGCGCAGATCAATGGTCGTGATGAACTGCCGATTCCAGTCAAAGTTGAGTTTGATGAACACTATCTGAAGAATAAATCTTTCTCCTTCGATATCAAGATTATTTTTCTGACGGTTCTTAAGGTTGTCAAGAATGAAGGGGTTACGCATTGAAGGGCAATTATGAATTTTGAATGCTGAATGTTGAATTAATTTAAAATCCAAAATTTAGAATTTGGGGGGATTATGAAAGATAATGTGATACGTCAAAAGAGTTACGATTTCGCTTTAAAGATCATAGAATTATATCGGAAGCTGTTGAAGGAAAAAGAATTTATCCTGTCGAAACAGCTGCTTCGCTCTAGTGAATAATGGGTCAAGTCTACATTCTACACAAACCAGCAATTCTGTGTTAAATCTAAACAGGTTTTAGTGTCTCAGGGGGGAGAAGAATGTCGCGACAATTACGCATCGTATATCCAGGGGCATATTACCATGTAACTTCGAGAGGGAACGAGCGGAAGGATGTATTCAAGAGCCAACGGGATAGGGAAAAGTTTCTTGAATATCTCACTTCAGCAACAGAGCGATATGGCGCGGTTGTTCATGCATTCTGTCTGATGAGCAATCATTACCACCTTTTGCTGGAAACGCCAGAAGGGAATCTGTCGCAGATCATGAGACACATCAACGGTGCATACACAACATACTTCAATATGAAACGGAAAAGATCCGGGCATCTGTTCCAAGGTAGATTTAAGGCAATTCTTATTGAAGCTGATGAATATCTGACAGAACTGTCCCGTTACATACACTTAAACCCCGTACGAGCCGGAATTGTCGAAAAACCGGAACAGTATAAATGGTCAAGTTATATGTGTTACACGGG
>JAQIBX010000099.1 GCA_027858895.1 Desulfuromusa sp.
GACTGCGGCAAAAAAACAGAGTTGATAACTGGCGGTAAAAGCTGCCGCAAGAAGTACTGGTAGCAGTGTCCAGTCACGCAAATGGCCTAATTCTTTCCGTTTTATGGCCAGAAACAGGAGCGCTATGCCACCCACCAGCAGGCGCAGAGCACCGATCACTTTTGGATCAAAGCCGACTGGTGTAAAAGCCTGGGCTGTGCCGGTCGTGCCCCAGAGAAGTGCAGCCCCAATGACGAACCAATGCCCACTGATGGCGGTACTTTTTTCTTCTTGTTGCATAGTCATCGATTCAGGATTCTTTCTTGCCGGATAGTTGTTTCAATTGGGATGTTAATGGGCGCTGCAGTGCCGCTATTGCCAGCAAGCGTCCAATCACGTAAGCAATTGATGCTGCAACGACCCCAGGCAGCGGGAAGTATAGCATTGCGAGAAATAAAATCGAAAAGATTCCAAAAGCTTCAATTGCAGTTGAAATAGAAATTGGTTTGGTCACGCGGGTGACAATCAGAACCGAGCGCTGAAAACAAATTAAAACAGTTAATGCCGGAAAAATTGCCATGATTTGAAGTGGCAGAACGGCAAAGTTAGTCAGCAACTCATTGAGTCCGGAAAGATCCTGAAACCAGATTCTACTGAGTGGGGTGAAGGCAATCAATGAGAGACATGTTGAGGTAGATATCCCTAGAATAACAGCAAAATTCCTGACTTTCAGATAATTATCCCGGTTCTCTCCCAGCAATGCGATAGCAACTTCCTGATAAGAAAGGCCGATGGCACGGAAGACAAAGGTCAATCCGTAGATGACCGGCATGACGGCCAAAGATTCGAGTGGGTCGCGACTTTTGCCAAGAAAAAACGTGACCAACGGATGAATTGACAAGCCGATAAAAGGGGTCAGCGCGAGCGGGAGATAATAATCCCCGATCTCCCGGTAGCTGAGCTGTTGTTCTGACCCAGGTTCCGTTTGCAGGACTTCGCTGATGGCATGCCGGGCGAGATATCGGGTCAGCAGCGCTTCAGAAACAACCCCACCAGCGAGAGAAATTGCCCCAATGAGTGCTCCCGGCAGGGAGCTATAAAAAAAGAGCATCAACGCACAGCCGGACATGGTGGTCACGCGAGCCAGGGTGGAAACAGCAATCCGCCTGGTTTGATGTTTGACTATCAGAATTCCTTGGTAAAAGCGTCGGATTCCAATCGCTCCCGGCCAAGGGAGGAGAAACAGCAGGGCGACATGAATCAGGGTTGCGATTTCGGCAGGTAAACCAATTAACCTGAGGATCACCAGATTAAAAATCGGCGGCAGGAGGAATAGCGCGAGCACCAGAGTGACACTTATGCTGAGAAATAAAGAAAAATTACGTAACTTCCGGTAGCTTTCCCGATCACGACACAGTGCAGTACTGGCACTCATCAACATGATAATTGGAGATTCAGCAATCAGGGCAAAGGCAAAGGCAACCCCGTATGCAGCAAGATTGACTTTTTCTGCCGCCAGTCGGGCAATAATTGCTGCCAGAAATGGGCCTTCCACTGACATCATCAGCCAGGTTGCAGCGAGCGGAAGCCAAAAACGCAATATCTGGCTGTAACTGAGAGGGGGAGTGTTTTTCATCAAGTTGTGTTTCAGCCACCAACGATGGTTAACAATTCGTGTGCAGTAAAGCAGTCGATCGCCTGTCGCAGGTCGACATTGTCTGGCTCCTGCAGATTATTAGCCAGGTAGTTCTCACCAAGCTTCTGATATTTGTGACTGGCTATATCATGATAGGGGAGGAGATTGACACTTTTTTTAACCCCCGCCAGTCTGGCGATAAAGGTGGCTGTCGCTGCAAGGTTTTCCGGGTCGGAATTGACCCCCTTGATCAGGGGAATGCGAACCTGAATATTGGCACCACTTTCGGCCAGGGCAACAAGGTTGGAAAGGATCAGTTCGTTGCCGACACCGGTGTACGCCTTATGTTTTTCGGAGTTCATCAGCTTCAAATCGTAGAGGAACAGATCGGCTTGTTTGGCGACCTCCAGCAGGATTTCGGCTTTGACAAGACCGCAGGTATCGATGGTTCTGTGGATGTTCTGTGCGCCGCAGGCAACAAGGATTTTAGTCAGATACTCAGGGTGAAGGAGGGGTTCTCCACCCGAAAATGTGACCCCGCCACCGGATTGGTCGAAGAGAATGCGTTCCTTCTCGATAATTTTTAGTAAATCCGGAACCGATTTGTAGTAACCAGAAATTTCTGTCGCCAGGGCTGGGCAGACTGCCGCACATTGACCACTTAAATCACAGCATTCTGGATCCGTGATGATTCCATCCGCAGTCAACCGGCAGGCGTGATTGGGGCAGGCTTTGACACATTCTCCGCAGCCGATACATTTGCTTTTGGTGTACATCTTTTGCGCTTTGGCCGAGATGCTTTCGGGGTTGTGGCACCAGATGCAGGAAAGTGGGCAGCCTTTAAAAAAGACGGCGATGCGGATGCCTGGACCGTCGTTGATGGCGTAGCGTTTGATGTCAAAAATCAGAGGTTGTTGCATGATGGTATGACCTGAATATCTATGTTAGCCACCAAGGCGCCAAGGACACCAAGAAAGTCAAAAGCATTAACGGAGAGGTAGAGAGAAGCAGAGAAAAACAGGTCAAAATCTTTTTAAGGTTTTAAAAACAAAACTTTAAGCCCTTCTCTCCATCTCAGCGTCTCTCCGTTAAAATGCCTTTCTTGGCGCCTTGGTGGCTATACTGGTTTTAGTCAGAAAGCTTCATTCTCCGTCCGCTCAATCACTTCCTGCTGCAGATCGGCATTCATGTCGTTGAAATAATCACTGTATCCCGCCATGCGAACTAGCAGATCCTTGTAATCCTCAGGATTTTCCTGAGCGGCATAAAGGGTTGCTGTGTCGACAATATTGAACTGAATATGATGACCGCCAAGGGTGAAATAGCTGCGTACCAGTTGTCCGAGTTTGGTGATATCCTCATCCCGTTTCACCAGGCTGGGCAAAAAACGTTGATTGAGCAGGGTGCCGCCTGACATGGTGTGATCCAGTTTGGTCAATGATCTGATAACCGCCGAGGGACCGTGCGTGTCGGCTCCATGCGAGGGTGAAGTGCCGTCAGAGATCGATTTTCCAGCGAATCGACCGTTGGGGGTGGCGCCCATTACCTTGCCAAAGTAGATGTGGCAGGTGGTTGAGAGCATATTCAGGTGGAAAGTTTCACCCTTGATATTCGGCTTGCCGTCGATTGCGGCGAGCAGATCGGCATAGATCTGCAGGGAGATATCGTCAGCATATTCATCATCGTTACCGAAGAACGGGGTCTTATTGATGATTGTCTGGCGCAGAAACTCTTCTCCCTCAAAGTCTTTGGCTACGGCATCGAGAATATGTTTCATGCTGAAAGTTTGCTTCTCAAAGACATGTTTTTTCAAGGCCGAGAGGCTGTCGGTGACCGTGCCAAGGCCGGTGCATTGGATATAGTTGGTATTGTAGCGCGGGCCGCCGTCGTAATAATCTTTCCCTTTACTGATGCAGTCCTCGATAACCACCGACAAAAAAGGAGCCGGAGCATACTTGGCGAACATCCGGTCGATGTAGTTGCTGACCCGGACCTTGGTGTCGACAATGAAGTTCAGTTGTTTGTGGAATGCAGCATATAGCTCTGCATAATTTTTGAATTCGATGGGATTGCCAGTTTTAATCCCGACAATTTTTCCGCTGACTGGATCGATCCCGTTATTCAAAGTGATTTCCAGAATCTTCGGGACATTCAGGTAGCCGGTCAAGACATACGCTTCCTTGCCGAAGGCACC
>JAQIBX010000117.1 GCA_027858895.1 Desulfuromusa sp.
TTTACCGAACCAGCCGCCCTTCTCTACATAAGCCTCAACCCGATTACGCCCTTTTTTCTTTGCCATGTAGAGGGCTTTATCGGCACGCTCTATCAGCTCAGTTTTCTTCATCGGCTTCCCGGTTCCAGAAAAAACAGCAACACCAAAACTAATGGTCACCCGATATTGGTCCCCTTCATATCTGAAAGGATGCTGTTCAATGGCAGCACGGATCTTTTCTGCAACAGTCAGGGCATCAACTTCACCGGCTTCGGGCAGAATAAAGACAAATTCTTCACCGCCATAGCGAGCAATAAGGTCATATTCTCTGATGACTCCACCACAAAGACTGGCGACTTCTTTTAGCACATAATCGCCCGCCTGATGACCGTGAAAATCGTTGAATTTTTTAAAATTATCAATATCCGCCAAGATCAACCCTAGCTCGTTCTCCTGACGAATACTCCGACTGATCTCTTTATCGAGAGATTCCTGGAAATAGCGATGATTATAAATCTGTGTCAACCCATCCAGGTTAGCAATTTCCTCCAGATAGGTATTTTTTCCTTCTAAATCTACGGTTAATTTTTCCAGCCTCATCTTTGCCTGAACCAGTTCCCGATTCATCTGTTCATAACTCATATTGAGTAAACTGAGCTCAATATTGGCCTGCTGTAAAATCTCTGGTATTGAAGCTGTTCCCGCAATGTTCAAACCAAAATATTTCGCCGCGTTAGCCACCTCCCCATTGGCTTGCTCGAGGATGTCATCGATGCTGGCAGTGTCAAGTTTAAACATTTTCTGCGCACGTTCGCGAAACGGAGCATGATAGGCGATCGGCTTGCCCGAATACATAATGTTAGCCAGCAGAGCTGCCAGATGCACCACCCAGATTTCTGTTTTGAGGTCAGCATCATCGCCACTATAGCTGCCAGGATCATGGTGATAGAAAATTGGAATGGCCAGACTGTCGGGGAAATTCCAACGCCTCGCCGCCTCCCAGCCAATATAAGCGTGATTGGCGCCAATCCGCTCATCTTCCAGTTCCAGTAAACGTTTTTCACTGCCAGCCGCCTCTTCCAATAATTGATCGTAAGTTTCACGATAAGCGCAGGCGAGAATCAACTTACCCAGATTCTGCAACAAACTGACGGTGAAAGCCTCTTCTGGATCCTGATCAGAAACCTTGGCCATAATCAGCTTGGAGGCAACCGCAGCGGCAAGGGATTCTTCCCAGAAGCGCTTATAATGGAAACCTGCTCCATGCTTTGGACGCTCCATATTTAAAAAGGAGAAAGACAAAACCAGGCTTCGCACTGCATTGGTCCCCAGAATAGCAACCGCCTGCTGAATCGTTCCAACTTCGTTGGGGAAATTGTAAAAAGAAGAGTTCACCACCTTGAGAATTTTAGACGATAGCGACACATCCTGGGAAACCAACTTGGAAATGTCGTAGATCGTTGTTTCTTCCTTGCCAGTAATATTGATCAACGTGGACGCGACGGTCGAAAGGGTCGGCAAAGAACCGGTTTCAATCACCCGCTGGATAACTTCTTCTTTTGTTGGCATATAAATCCCTTTAGTGAAAACTTGATAAAGGCTCTCACCACAGAGACACTAAGTCACAGAGAAAATCAGAAAAGCTCTTTTGATTTTAAACATCAAAAAGATTTTGCTTTTCTCAGTGTCTCTGTGCCTCTGTGCCTCTGTGGTAAATAATAAGTTTTTCAACCTTGAATTAAACCTTTTTTTCTACCACAGGAAGAACCATCCCTCCATCAGGAATAACAACTATCTCTGCATTTTTATCTAAATCCGGCAAGACCAAATCCAGCGCACTCTGCAAATCATCCGCCTTTTCCATCCCCATTTTCCGGGTTTGTTCCTCACTGAATTCACTTATCAGAATCACCCGAAATCGGCGTGCTTTGGACAATGTAGCATGAGCGGTCTGCCCGTTGATCTGGTAATTTTCTCGCAGGGCAGCTTCAAACTCATCCAGATCCTGAAAACGAAACCAGTCAAAAAAAGTTTCATTACCAAACCCGTCACGGCAAGCAGCCAGCAGAATAATCGTTCCGCCCTCCTTGACTGCTTGACAACCATAATCAAGCGCTTTTTGCGCCTGGATAAAATTGATATCTTTCGGTTCGCCGCCGCAAGAAATCACCGCTAGATCAGCGCGCCGATCCAATGTGACCTGAAACAGTTCCCGCACCATCTCACAACCCGCCAGATGAGCCTGGACCAGGTCTCCACAGAATACGCCAAGGATCTCTTTTTTGGGCGAAAGGACAGTATTTAACAAAAAGTCGGGGTTTACCAACCGGGCGGCTTGAACCAGGTTCCGATCAACTGGATTACCTTCTAACACTCCGGTCACTGCCTGTGGATGTTTGCCCCCGATTTCTGGCGGATTGAACACAGCAAAGTGACTGGCCATACAGGTTTCACGGCTGGCAACCCCCGGCACCAAGCCTTTGCGCCCGCCACCAAACCCGGCAAAATAGTGGAAGCCGACGGTGCCGGTCACGATCACCCGATCAGCTTCAACGACCCGGCGATTGACCTGTACCGAAATGCCGGAATCGGTCCCCCCTAAATCAACCAGTTCATCGGGATCATCGCATTCATGGTCATAAACGGCAATCCTACCGTACAGAGAACCCAGTATTTTGCGATGTTCCTCCTCAGTCTGCTTCCGATGAATCCCCAGCGCAATGATGATCTCAATATCGCCATCAGGAATCCCAATGGCATTGAGTTCAGCAATCAGAATCGGCAGATAGATTTCACTCCCGCTGTAACGGGTCATATCGGAAGTAACAATGGCAACTCTCTCCCCCGGACGTAAAATATTGGCTAGAGGCAATGAATCTATGGGATTGGCCAACGCTTCACGGATCAAATATTCAGCTGCAGGGGGGTCCGGCAACTGTTTTGCCTGGAGGATTCTGGCGCTGGGCAACTGACAAGAGAATGTTACAGCGCCGTATTTAAGCTCTATAGGTTTCATTTTTTGACCTTCTCTGCCTCTCTCCATCTCCGCGTTAAATCTTGTGACATTTCTTCATCCTCAATCCTTTTACCCACGTTGCAACCAAGAATAACAGAATCTCTACCGACAGAACATCAGGAAACAGGATATTGTTGCAGGGCAGGCAGCTGCTGTGCTAAAAAATACTCTCTTATTCTACCCTGGAGAAAGCATATTATGGACTTACAAATTCTACCTGTCACTGCGCCAAAAGCGCGGATTGAGAATGAAAGCGAACTCGCGTTCGGTCAACTGTTTACCGACCGGATGCTCGTTATGGAATATGATACCGATAAAGGCTGGCATTCAGCACGGATTCAACCCTACGGGCCGTTTTCCCTTGATCCAGCTGCGATGGTTTTTCATTACTCCCAGGAGATTTTTGAAGGACTTAAGGTTTTCCGCCACCCGGACGGAAACCTCGCTATGTTCCGTCCAGCGGATAACGTCACCCGCTTTAATCGCAGTGCAGAGCGGATGTGCATGCCCCAAGTTGATGAGAAATTTTTCCTCGATGCCATGCTTGAGCTGATCCGCTTGGAATCGGACTGGGTGCCACACAGCGAAGGAACCAGTCTCTACGTTCGTCCAACAATGATAGCAACCGAGCCGATGCTCGGGGTTCGTCCGTCAAATCAATATCTCTGCTACATCATCCTCAGTCCAGTCGGCCCCTATTACAAAGGAGGTGTTGCTCCTGTAAAAATCTGGATTTCAGATTTTTATGTGCGGGCCACTGAAGGAGGAACGGGCGAGGCCAAAACTGGTGGCAACTATGCGGCCAGCCTTTACGCAGCGAAAGAAGCTGCAGAAAACGGCTATGATCAAGTACTCTGGCTGGATGCCAAGGAAAAACGCTATGTTGAGGAAGTCGGCAGCATGAATATGCTGTTCCTTTATGATGGGAAAATTGTTACTTCACCGTTGCATGGAACCGTCCTGGACGGTATCACCCGCCGCTCAGTACTGACCCTGGTTAAAGAGATGGGGTACGAAATTGAAGAGCGCGCCTTAAGTGTCGATGAAATTATAGAAGGCAGCGAAAACGGGCGCCTGCAAGAAGCTTTTGGTGCAGGAACCGCCGTGGTGATCTCTCCGGTTGGCTCCTTCTGCTACAAAAACAACTGTGTCCAACTGGGCGATGGCAATCCGGGCAAACTCACCATGGAGCTCTACAACAAACTGACTGCTATTCAATATGGCAGACAACCAGATAATCATGGCTGGATCACACTCCTGTAGTGTTTCTAAACCATTAGGGGCACGTATTTAAATATGTGCCCCTTTATGGACCATCACACTCCCTGCAATTTTTCCATTAAATCCAACTGATCAGCTGTTTTTCCAACCCCTGCATATCCTCCCCAGCTCAACAGCTCCTCAACAATTTGTTCAGCAGAAAAGCATGAATTGATCTCAATTCGGGTCAACAACTGACGCGTCCGCAAAGCGTCAAACCAGTTGTGGAAAGCGGCTAAAAGCTGTCGTCGGGAAGAATGGTTCTCTTGCAACTTTTCCCAAATCTGATTAAAATTCAGCTCAGTCAAAAACTGATATAAAACTGGAGAAATATTCAATGCTTGCTGGCTTATTTGATCAGCGGGAAGATCCAAATGACCGTCGATCAATTCAAACCACTCTTTTAGCATTTGAAAACCACCGACAGGGACAAAATGGAACTGAGCGCTTCCCTCTTCCACATGAGCCTGAACTGTCTTGCCGGTACCAAACGGCACCCGGTTGGAAAAACGGGGCGAAGGTCGTACAACAGTTCCGCGGACCATTTCAATTCCTGATATTTTTCTCAGTTGCTGCAGAAAGTAAAAATCTTCCCCTCCGCAACGCCGATTCATCCCCCCCGCTTTGACGTAAGCTTCTGCCCGGCAAGCAAAGGCACTGCCGATACTGTGATAAGCATAAGGAGAACCGGCCAGCTGCAAACCAAAAAGATAGCTGCGCAGATAAAGTTCGTAATGGCGGATAGCGATTTCCTGCTTCGGAGATGGGACAGGTTGATGCCGGAATGGAATCACCACCGTGCCCTTGTTACTCCGCGCAAAATGGTCAAAAATTGTTGGCAGATATTGCTGATCAACCAGAGTATCGGCATCCAATGAAATCAACAGTGGATCAACACCCCAATCAAGCAATGGCAAGCTTGCATCAAAGCCAATTTTACGCGCCAGGCCAACTCCGTCTCGTGCCGGGAGTTCCAGACCAGAAGAGCTGGCATCAACCCAGACGAGGTTAAGTTGTGGATAAGGGTTCGACCGCAGCCAGTCGATGGTCTTTTGATTATCAGCAAGTGGCTCAGCAGGGATATCAGCCCGATTATTAACAACGACCACGACCCATGTCCGCACAAGATATTCAGGAGGATTGAGACAGAGACTCTCGAGCGTTGCGGGGAGACTTTCTCCCTCCGCCAAAGCGGGGACGATGATTGCGGCAGTAAAACCGGTTCGACTTATGCCACCGATTTGCCAAGGGGAAGTGATAGCGCGGCTGTGGAGATATTTTTTCAGTTGCTTGTTCAAAAAAAACCTATGCCCGGCGGGAAAACGACTTGTTGATCTTTTCCCCCGTGTGACGCAGCCGGAGTGAAGTGTAGCTTTGCAGGGTCGCACCCCCGCGGCCTTGGGCTTAAAACATCCCCCTCATCCGACCTTCGGTCACCTTCTCCCTCATGGAGAAGGGCAGAATTGGGAGGCGTACATCAAATACATGCCTTGCGATTAACCTCCCGGCACAACTCCCCAAACACATCCCCCTCCCCATCCAACCAACAAATTTCCATCCCACGCTTTTCCATCCGCCGGAAAAATGTCTCCTGCCGTTTAGCAAACTGCCCGATAGCACTACGAAGTTTCTGCACCATGTCATTTTGACTCAACTGACCCTGCAGGTATTGAGCAATCAGCCGATATTCAAGCCCGTAAAACTCCAATTTTTCCCAAGTAACCCCAGCATCATGTAACTGCTGAACTTCATCAATCATCCCCGCTTCAAAACGCTGTCGTAAACGCACCGCTATCCGTTTGCGTAAAACTTCACGCGGCCATTTAATCCCAAAAACCAAGGGAGAAATTTCGGGCAAGGGAGGCAATTTTTTTGTCGCAGATTGTTCACCAACAGCAATTTCTATCGCCCGAATCAGACGCTCCCGCTGCTCCAGATCGGTTCGATTATGCTGCTCCGGCTTAAGTTGAAGTAAATTCTGCCGCAGGGCATTGTCACTGAAAAGTTCTAATTCCTCCCGCAACTGCTGATTTTGGGGAACGGCGACCAAACGATAACCACTCAGCACCGCATCCAGATACATGCCGGTGCCGCCACAAATAATCGGTAATTTCTGCCGTTGCCAGATTGTTTCGATACTGTCAAAGCAATCCCGCTGAAACTGGAAAACATTGTACTCACTCCCCGCTTCGGCAATATCAATCAGATGGTACGGAACATCCCCATACTCCTGCAGATCTTTCCCGGTTCCCAAATCCATCCCGCGATAAACCTGACGCGAATCGGCTGAGATAATTTCTCCAGCAAAATAGCTCGCAGCTTTAACCGCCAGTCCGGTCTTCCCTCCGGCGGTTGCTCCCAGAATGACCAGTAGATTATAAGGATTTTTCATCGGCTCTATATCCTCTTCGCAACGGCTCAAGACTACAGGAAAAGAACTTCATTGCCTATGCATAATCTGCTATAGTCCGGCTGAATTTAACCCAGTTCCCCGAGTGACCATGAGCGAAAATAAACCAACAATCCTGCCCCGTGACCAACATTGCATATCCCGAAACCAGATTGACCCGGACACCTTGAAAGTTCTGTATCGCCTGCAGCGACATGGCTACAAAGCTTATCTGGTCGGTGGGAGCGTTCGTGACCTACTGCTGGGTCGCCAGCCTAAAGATTTTGATATCGGCACCGATGCGACTCCAAACCAGGTTCGGAAATTATTCCGCAACAGCTTTCTGGTTGGTCGGCGTTTCCGTCTGGCACACATCCGCTTTGCCGGAAATAAAATAATTGAAGTTGCCACCTTTCGCCGCCAACCCGAAATGGGTGAACTTCCCGATGACGTGGATGAGCATTTTCATTTCGTTCAAAATGTCTTTGGCACTCCCGGCGAAGATGCTGCGCGACGGGACTTCACCATCAATGCTCTATTTTACAATATTGCCGATTTTTCCGTACTTGATTACCTGGGCGGGATCCAGGATCTAAAGGACAAACGGCTGAACGTTATCGGCGACCCACTGATCCGTTTTGTCGAAGATCCAGTACGGATGCTGCGGGCCGTTGAGTTTGCCGCCCGGCTCGATTTCACCATCGAAGAAAATATTTACACAGCTATTGCAGAGCACAAAGAACTGCTGACAACGGCAGCTCCGGCGCGAGTACGTGAAGAGATTATGGAGCTGTTCCGCCATAAAATCTCTGGCCCAGTATTAAAGCACTGTCGTGAATTGGGGATGCTGCCGCACCTGTTGGCTGGCTATCCGGGGACAGAAGAAAGCATTGCCCTGATGCAAAAGATTGATCACAGAACGGCTGCAGGGATACCCATTGAAGAGAGTTTTGCCATCGCGGCACTCTACCTGCGACTATTCATGGACAGTTGCCCACCATCTGCAAAAACCAACATCTCACAAGCCTTGCTCCAGGCAAATGAGATTATTATCCCCCACTGCCGCTATTTCAGCATTGCCAGTGGCATTCGTCATCAAGCCCGTGAACTGCTGATCGGATGCTTTCGCCTGGCTCGTGGCCGTGGCTTGCGAGCGGAAAAACGCTTTCTGCAACACCCCCTGACACCTAAAGCACTCGAACTGTTTGCCCTCTGGTCTCAGGTTCGACCTGATCTAACCCCTCTAGCTGAAAACTGGAGTAAAGCTATTCAAGGATCTACAGCTAAAAATAAACCAGCACAGCCACCTCGGAAACGGCGGCGGAAAAATCATCCCCGTAAAAAATCAGTCTAAGCGAGCCTCTTGCAAAAGTCCTCATCCTCGTGAAAACGGGGAGCCAGCCTTTTGGCGAACCAAGGTAACCTCTGGATTCCCGCCTGCGCGGGAATGACGGTCACTGGACTTTAAAGAGTTTTGCAAGAGCCCCTTTATAAGCAAGGCTTAAATCTCATCCCCTATCGTACAGCTAATCAAATCACTATGGTTCGCATTACATTTAAATAGTAGAGAAAACCAATAAATCTTTTGACATTAAATTATCATCATGTTAATCATTGAAAAGGTTCTAACATTTCCTACTAAATGACGATGCGGAGATCATCATATGTTCAACAATCTAAAAATCGGGATCAAAATGGTTCTGCTCTCTGGAACCATCCTTATCATGCTGCTTGCAATCTTTCTTTGGGGCATCTTCGGCCTCTCAAAAACTGCCAGCAACGGCATTGAGGTTTCCGACGGCAATAAGATGCGTAGTGAGATGATTAATCTGGAAAACAAGCATTTAAAATGGGCGCATACAGTCCGTGATTTTCTTGATGATCCCGCAATCACAGAATTGAAAGCTAAACTGGATCATAAAACCTGTACTCTCGGTACCTGGTATTACGGCGAAGGTCGGCAGCATGCTGAAAAAATCCTGCCAGAAATCAAAGTAGACCTGCAAGCCCTTGAAGAGCCACACCGACTCCTACACGCCTCTGGTGCAAAAATCAAGGCAGCCTATAGCCCATTCAGCCCTGTTAACGCTGAAGCCAAAGCCATCTATAAAAATGAAACCACTCTCCACCTTAAAAAAGTTGGCGAACTACTTGTGAAAATAGCTGAAACCTCCAAACAGCAGATCATGAGTGATGGCGAAATGATTGCCACGGCCAACAACACCCGAACAGGGGTAACTATCCTCGGTATTTTTGCCCTGCTGATCGGTACTACTTTAGCTTTCTTCATCACCCGCTCCATGACCGCACCGATGAAAAAAACCGTCAAAATGATAGAAGATATTGAAAATGGTCATCTCGATACACGCCTGCAGATGCAGCGCAAGGATGAAATTGGCCAACTGGCGGATTCGATGGATCGCCTGGCCGATTCTCTGCAATATGAAATGGTCGACTCCCTAAAGAAACTAGCTAATGGAGATCTGACTTTTGATATCCAGCCACGAGATGAACGCGATCAAGTCCGCGGCAGCTTGAAAAAGCTTGGCGAAGACCTCAACCAAATTATGCTACAGATTCAAACTGCCAGCGATCAAATTGCATCTGGCAGTTCGCAAGTCAGCGAATCGGCGCAGAGCCTCTCAGATGGGGCGGCACATTCAGCTGCATCGGTTGAGGAAATCAGCAGCTCCATGAACGAAATCGGTAGCCAAACCAACACCAGCACCGAATATGCTCAGCAGGCCAATCAATTATCTAAAAGTGCTAGTGCCTCGGCAAATACCGGCAGTGAACGCATGACCGAAATGATCGGTGCTATGAGTGAAATTAACTCTGCTGGGCAGGATATCGGCAAAATAATTAAAGTCATTGATGAAATTGCCTTCCAGACCAACCTTTTAGCTCTCAACGCCGCGGTTGAAGCTGCCCGTGCCGGTCAGCACGGTAAAGGCTTTGCTGTGGTCGCCGAAGAAGTACGTAACCTGGCGGCCCGCAGCGCCAAAGCAGCTTCAGAAACAGCTGAGCTGATAGAGGGCTCGATACAAAAAGCCAGTAACGGCACCCAAATTGCCGAGCGTACCGCTGGAGCCCTGGAAGAGATTGTCGGCTCAATCAGCAATGTCTCCGACCTGATCGAAGAAATTGCCGCTGCAAGTAACGAACAAGCCCAAGGAATCTCTCAGGTCAATATCGGCATGCAGCAGATCGACCAGGTAATCCAGCAAAACACCGCTAGTTCTGAAGAAAGCGCAGCAACAAGCGAAGAGCTGTCCAGTCAGGCTGCTGAACTGAAGCATCAACTCAGTCGCTTCAAACTCAAAGGCTCATACGGTCAGAATTATTCCCCAACTCCACAGCTGTCGTTATCATCACATAACAATACCGCTGGTTGGGGACAAATGAATACGCAACCCCAGCAACAGAACAGTAGCCAGATGTTTCAGTGGAAAGACGAATACAACACCGGTGTCACATTAATGGACCAACAACACCGTCGATTGGTTGATCTGATCAATCAACTTTTCCAATGCATGAAAGATGGCGGCGACAGGATGCTGTTGGGTGAGGTTGTTGATGAGCTGGTCAGCTACACTGTCACTCACTTCCGAGCGGAAGAAGAGATGATGCGAAAACATAAATATCCGGATTTTGCTGCCCATCAACAGATCCATAAAAACTTTGTCGAAAAAGTTGGCGCCTATGCTGAAAAACTAAAATCTGGAGAGCGCCTACCCCCAGCTGATATCTACAATTTCCTGAAGGATTGGCTGATAAGCCATATTGAAAAACAGGATCGCGACGGCTACGGGAAATATTTACAATAACGTTAAAAGTTTATCAATCTGGGTACATAAATTTCGCTCCTACGGATTTTTACAATCTGCCACATGTAGGGGCGAAATTTATGGTGCCTATTATAAAATTAATCATATCCAGACATTATTTACTTTGTTTTTAATTATTTGTTTTGTATAATTAATAAATATTTTTAAATTAACTAGAATGCTAACAAATTCAACATTTTGAGGATCCGCGATGAGTATGCCTCTCGACGACGACCAGATTGAAATTATTCAGGAATTTGCAACTGAAAGCCGCGACATGATCGAGCAGCTGGAACCTGCAATCATTGAACTGGGTCAAAACAGTGAACCAGAAACAATAAATTCAATCTTCCGGCTGTTTCATTCCATGAAAGGGAGTGCTGGCTTCCTGGAATTCGATCACATGACGCGAGTCGCCCACGCTGCTGAAAACCTGCTTGATATGATCCGTAATGGTGAGATCGAGCTGGTTTCTAATCATGTCACCTTGCTTTGTGCCGCTTGCGACTTTGCCAAAGAAGCCCTCGATATGGTCGAAAGCGACTATAACGATGACGCCATGGTTGCTCCTGCCGATGACATCTCAGAGAAACTGCATCAAGCGATTGAACTAGCCAAAGACAGTGGTGAGCCTCAAGCTGAGGAGGCCAAAGAAGACGCGACAACAAAGAAAGAAGACCCGATTATACAAGCCTCCCCTTCTGCTGCTGAGGACGATTTTCCGCAACTCGAAATTACCGATGAAATGCGCCTGAGCTTTGTACAGGAAGGCAATGAACTGCTGCAAAATATGGAACAGGGTTTGCTCTCCTGGGGTGAAAATCAAGATGATAAAGAGTTCATCGGCGATATTTTCCGCAATATTCATAGTTTCAAAGGAAATTGCGGCTTCTTCGGCTTTTCAGAGATCGAAAAAATCAGCCATCAGATGGAAAACATCCTTGATCGGGTCAAATCCGGATCAAAACTGGCGGTAGATAATCCAGCTGACCAGCTTTTGGCATCCCTCGATGTCCTGCAGCAAGCCGTCAACAATATTTCCGATGGCAAAGATGACAGAGTTGAAAACTTTGCCCAGCATGTAAGCGATCTACAAATATTAATAGCTCCCCTGTTGGGTGATTTTCTGGTTGAAGAAGGGGTACAAGAACAAGCCATTTTCCATGCAGTCGAAACGCAGAAAAAACCAGTTGGAGAAATACTGGTTCAACAAGAGTCAGCGTCAACTGAGCAGGTCAATTCGGCCCTGAAAAAGCAGCAGGACAACATCAACAAAACTAAGGCTGCTGCCAAGCCGGTTGCCAGGACTAAAACTTCGGCAAAGCGGCAGGATATTCGTGTTGAACTGGGCAAGTTGGACAGTTTGATCAACCTGATTGGAGAGTTGGTTATTGCCGAAAACATGTTGATTCACAACCCCGACTTAAAAGGGCTGCAGTTGGAAAATTTCAACAAGGCTGGCCAACACATGTCAAAGCTGGTGCGGGAACTACAAGAAATGGCAATGACCATCCGCATGATCCCCGTTTCAGGCTTGTTCCGCCGGATGATCCGCCTGGTGCATGATATTTCAGTTAAAGCTGGGAAAAAAGTTGAGCTGGAGCTGATCGGTGAAGACACCGAGATGGATAAAACAGTGATTGAAACCATAACTGATCCGTTGGTTCACCTGCTGCGAAACTCTCTGGATCATGGTCTAGAGCCACCGGATGAGCGCCTGGCTGCCGGGAAAGATGAAAAAGGAACCGTCAAACTCTCTGCTCGCCATGAAGAAGGCGAGGTCTGGGTCACCATCGAAGATAACGGTCGTGGCTTAAATAAAGAAAAAATCCTGGAAAAAGCCATCAGCAAGGGGCTGATCGAGGGTGACGGTTCAGACCTGACCGACAAACAGATTAATAACATGATATTTGCCCCCGGATTTTCCACCGCAGCGACAATTACCGACATTTCCGGGCGTGGCGTCGGGATGGATGTCGTCAAGAAAAATCTGGAAAAAATCAAAGGGAAAATCGATATCTATAGCACCCCCGGGCAGGGAAGCAAAATCATCCTGCGCATTCCTCTGACTCTGGCGATTATCGACGGTATGATTGTGCGGGTTGGGACTGCCACCTGCATTGTTCCGACTCTGTCAATGCTGGAAGCCTTCCGTCCCGTAATGGATCAGATCACCATCACCCCTGACGGTGACGAATTAGCACAAGTGCGAGACAATTTTCTCCCCATTGTCAGGCTGCATGAGATCCTGGGCAAGAAACCCGATTCCCATGACTTGGCCGATGGCATTCTGATTGTTCTTGAATCTCAGGAAAGCCGGTTTTGCTTGTTCATTGACGAAATTCTTGGCCAACAACAAACGGTTATTAAAGGTCTATCAGACTTTATCGGCAATGTTCCTGGCGTTTCTGGCTGCACCATCCTCGGCGATGGCGGCGTCTGCTTAATCCTGGATGTCGGCACTCTGGTTGATTCAGCTGAGAGTAAAAAACTTAAATTTGAAGACCAAAAAAATAATATTTAAAGGAGGATTCCGTGGCTGAAAATACAACTTTGAGCAATTTTGAAGACGAAGACACACAGAAAGACAAATACCTGACTTTCCATCTTGCCGGCGAGGATTACGGGATTGAGATCCAGTATGTTATTGAAATTATTGGTATTCAGAACATTACCGACGTTCCCGACATGCCGGCATTTATACGCGGCGTGATCAATCTGCGTGGTAAAGTTGTGCCCATCATGGATGTACGTGCCCGTTTCGGCATGCCCGATCGCGCCTACGATGACCGCACCTGCATCATCGTTGTCAATATTGATACCACTGAAGTTGGTCTGGTCGTTGATGAAGTCAGCGAAGTCGCCGATATTCCAGAAAACAACGTCGAACCGGCACCAAGAACCAGTAAAAAACATGGGGACAGCTATATTCAGGGGATGGGGAAAATTAACAAGGAGGTCAAAATTCTTCTTGATGTCCACAAGTTACTCTTCAGTGGTGAAATGCAGGAACTAGCCGCAAGCCTAGAAGAATAACCGGAAAGCCGAGATAAACAATGACCCTGAACGCCAACCCACAGCAACACCAGAGCAACAGTTTGATGGCGATTTCCGATACCGAATTCACCCGGTTGCGGGATCTGATCTATCAACGCTTTGGTATTAACCTGACCGAGCAAAAACGCTCGCTCCTGGTTGGTCGTCTACAAAAGTTAATGCGGCAGCTTAACTTGCCGACATTTTCTGCTTACTTCGAGTATCTCAATAACGACAAAACCGAAGTGGGGTTAAGTGAACTTGTTGACCTGATTTCCACCAACCACACTTATTTCAATCGCGAAAAAGATCATTTTGATTATTTCTCCGAGACGGCACTGCCCGCAGTCATTGACAAACTAAAAAAACAAAACCGCAAGGATCTGCGCATCTGGTGCGCCGGGTGCTCAAGCGGTGAAGAACCGTACACGCTACTCATGCTGATAATGGAACATCTTGGCGCAGACTACAGCTCGTGGGATGCCGGTATTCTGGCGACCGATATTTCAGATAAAGCCCTGACCATTGCCCGCCGTGGCACTTATGCAACTGATCGCGTCATGCAACTGCCAGAACCTTTGCGCAGAAAATATTTTACTGCAGCGGGTCAAGGTGAAATGGCTGTTGTTGATAAGATTAAAAAAGAAGCAACTTTCCGACGTTTCAACCTGATGAATACCACTTTTCCATTTAAAAAGCCGTTTCAGATGATTTTCTGCCGCAACGTCATGATCTATTTTGATCAGACCACTCGCGATGCCCTGGTCAGTCGCTATCATCAGCATACGGAGACAGATGGATATCTTTTTATCGGTCATTCAGAAACTCTGGGACGGAGCCAAACCCGCTACCGCTATTTAAAACCAGCGCTTTACCAGAAAGGAGAACACTGATGGCACGAGCTATCCGCGTTCTTGTGGTTGACGATTCTGCCCTCGTAAGAAATATTCTCAGTCAGGGGCTATCGATGGATCCGGACATTGAAGTGGTCGGAACCGCTGCCGATCCCTATATCGCCCGAGATAAAATTGTTGAACTGCAGCCCGATGTCCTGACCCTGGATGTAGAGATGCCACGGATGGATGGGGTCGCATTTTTGCGCAAGCTGATGCCTCAATACCCGATCCCAATTGTCATGGTCAGTTCACTGACTCAGCGTGGCAAACAAATCACCATGGAAGCACTCGAAGCTGGAGCAGTCGACTTTGTCGCCAAACCAACCAGCAACGTCGCTGCCGGTCTGAATGCCATGTTGATGGAGCTACGCACCAAAGTAAAGATTGCCGCAACGGCTAATGTTTCCCACTGGAAAGGGAAACGACCGGTGACTCCACCCAAAAGTGCTGCAACCGCACCTTCAGCCCTTGCGGAATCAACCGATAAAGTCATTGCTATCGGTGCTTCAACTGGCGGCACAGAAGCAATCCGCCGCGTCATTGAAACATTCCCGGCAAACACCCCTGGAACAGTGATCGTCCAACATATGCCGGGCGGTTTTACCAAAATGTTTTCCGATCGCTTAAACCAGCTCTGCCAGATGCAGGTCAAAGAAGCTGAACACGGCGATCGGGTTCGCACCGGATTAATTCTGATTGCGCCGGGCGGCAAACAATTCGAAGTGGTTCGTTCCGGCGGGTTTTATCAAATCCGTATTGGTGGCGAGGAGAAAGTCAGCGGTCACTGCCCTTCCGTCGACGTAATGATGCATTCGGTAGCAAAACATGTGGGAGCTAACGCGGTAGGTGCCATGCTGACCGGAATGGGTCAAGACGGTGCCGAAGGAATGCTGGCGATGAAACAAGCTGGCGCCCGCTGTATCTCCCAAGACGAAGCATCCTCAGTGGTTTTCGGGATGCCCAAGGTCGCTTTTGAAAAGGGGGGAGCTGAACGATTGGTCCCACTGGATAAAATTTCATCGTCTCTCTTAAGCCTACTTACGGAGAAAAGATAAATGGGCCAAATCATATTGGGCGTCGGTGATTACGGCGCGTCAAACACTCCCGGCGATGATGTAAAAACCTTTGCGCTGGGATCCTGTGTTTCTGTAATTTTTCTTGATCCAAAAACCAGAACCATCGGCATGGCACATATCGCTCTACCCGACTCATCAATTAACAAAGCCAAATCCGCTGAAAAACCCGGCTATTTTGCCGATACCGCAATTCCGGCACTATTGGCGCAAATGACAAAATTCGGTTGTGACAAGCGGGGCAAGGGGATGGTTGTCAAACTCTGTGGAGGTGCTAATGTCATGGACACCAACGATACTTTCCAGATCGGCAAACGTAATGCCCTGGCGATCAAAAAAATCCTCTGGTCCTATGGCATGGGTGCTATTGCTGAAGATTTGGGAAAAAACTACAGTCGAACTGTTGTTATCTCCGTTTCAGCCGGGCAAATAACGCTCAGCTCACCCGGAAAACCAAACTGGTTGCTATAGGAGTTGACAATGGTAAAACAAATTAGCCAAGAAGAACTGCAAAAAATTGTCAAATCGGTGCCAATGCTCTCAGCCAGTGCCAGTCAGCTTCTACAGATCACCGCTAACGCGGATCATGATCTTATGGATGTCATCAAGTTGGTAAGAAATGATGCAAACCTGACTGCGCGGGTTCTTAAAATTGTCAACTCGGCAGCCTTTGGACTGATCAACAATATTACCTCTATCGATCGAGCAATTTCTTACCTGGGCGAACGGATTATCGTCAGCATTGCGCTGGGAGATTGCGCTGGTAAATTATTTGAAAAAGAACTTTCCGGTTATGAATCGGCTGGGGGGGATCTCTGGACGCACGATTTGCGCACGGCCATTGCTTCGCGTGAGGTTGTGACACAAAGTGGCGCTGAGATCAGCCCTGAACTTGCGTTTACCGCCGGACTGCTCCATGACATCGGTAAGGCATTAATTTCAGACTACCTACAGGGAACTGTCTCTGAAGCCGTGGAACTCATCTCAACCGAAGAAGGTTTTGATTACCTTGATGCTGAAGAAAAATTTGTGGGATTTGACCACACCCGAGCTGGATACGAACTGGCCAAGGCGTGGCAGCTCCCCGAGGAACTGGCCGAAGTAATTCGGCATCACCATGAGCCAGCTAACGCAAAAGAAGAATATCGGGCGTTGGTTTATGCCGTTCACCTTGGTGATAATATTGCCATGATGGGGGGATTTGGCACCGGATCTGACAGTATGCGCTATAAACTTGACCAACAATATACAGACTATATAAAAATCGGCCCAAAAACACTCGCAACCATTATGCTGAATGTTGATATAGAATTTGAAAAACTGGCAAGTTCACTTACAAGCTCGGGAGAAGAAGACTGATGAAACGAATCATTATTGCGGATGACTCGACAACCGCCCGAATGTTTATCAAGCGCTGCTTGCAAATCATTGGCCTGGGAGATGCAGAAATCATTGAAGCAGAGCATGGCAAAGAAGCGTTGGCTGCAGCTAAAGCGCAAAAGGTTGATTTACTACTGACCGATTTAAACATGCCAGTTATGGATGGAGAGACCCTGGTCAAATGGGTTAAAGCAAACCCCAAATTCAGTGATCTAACGGTGATTGTGATTACCAGTGCTGGGAATCCAGCCAAGGAAGCACAATTACTGGCATTGGGAGCCCACCGGGTTCTCAACAAGCCGGTTTCGCCACCTGTAATGATGGAAGCACTCGCCGATTTTCTTGACGAGTAATCAACAGAAATAGCAAGGAGATATTCTATGATAGAACATAAGCCCCTTTACCAGGCAATGATCAACGCGGTCAGTCAAACGCTTGAAAATATGGCCTTCATGGAAGTGATGGAACATTTTGATCGCTCCTATAAAATTCCTGCCGAAGATCTTATCTGGAACAGTCTGTTGATCAATGACCCGGTTCAGGGCGAAATTCGTTTAGCCATGTCCAAAAATCTGCTTAAAAAGCTCGCCGGAAATATATTCGCCATAGCCGACGACGAAATAACCCAGCCGCAGATGGATGATATCCTGAATGAATTGCTCAACACCATTGTCGGGTTATTCCTGACCAATCTTCTGTTAGATGATCAGGAATATAAAATGGGGCTACCAGAACTGAACGAAGAAGCATTGCCAGAAGTCGATGAAAATACCATCGTCTGGAAACTGATGACCGATGAAGAAGACGCCCTGCAGATTTTTGCTATCGGAGCTTCGCTGGTTATATTACAAGAAAAATAAACTTAGTTGTTTAGCGACAGACAAACGCAGATTACTTCCATACAAAGGAGCAAATAATGGGTAAAACAGTCTTAATCGTCGATGATTCCAATACTATGCGCAAAATTGTTTCGCGCTCACTGCGTCAAGCAGGAATAAATTTTGATCAAATCCTTGAAGCCGGTGACGGCTTGGAAGCTTTGGACGTTTTAGCTGCAAATAAAGTAGATGTGGTTTTAAGTGATATCAATATGCCAAACATGACCGGCTTGGAGTTCCTCAAAGCTAAAGCAGAAAATGACGCTATCAAAGATATTCCAGTGATAATGATCTCCACCGAAACCGGTGCGGATATTATTGACGAAGCAAAATCGTACGGCGCTAAAGGAGCGATCAAAAAGCCATTCACTCCTGATTTAATCAATGAAACCCTGGGACCGCTACTCTGATCCTTGGCAGTAAGTTGGTATATTTTTCCCGGATGGGTTTCAATAAAATAGCTTAGCCGAGCGCTTAAAGGAGTTTTATGTGAAATATGCTCAAGATATAGCCGAAGCAACTCAAGATATTTTTTCCAGCATGGTAATGCTGGATGTCACTCCAGGGGAGCCGTTTAAACGGGCTGATAGTAAACTGGTCAACAGTATCTCAGGAATTATAGGTTTGGCCGGTGAGATCAAAGGGATGCTGGCAATTCATCTACCAGATAAAACAGCACTGGCGATTACCACAGCCTTTCTCGGGATGGACGTTGAAGATATCGATGAAGATGTCTGCGATGCGGTTGGCGAATTAGCAAATATGCTGGGTGGCAGTATAAAAACGACATTTGATCCCGGCGGCAGCAAAGTTCAGTTATCTATGCCATCAGCCATCCATGGCGAAGAGTATGCTGTTGACTGCCTGACAAATGCAGAATCAGTTACAGTTCCGTTTGCATTTAACGGGCAGACCTTCTTGGTCGAGCTACAAATCAGCCAAAATAATTAATCATCTCTCTTTTTACTTCTTCCAGAGGAAAAACAGTGGAATTTGCTAAAAAAATTGTAGAATCGACCGAAGAGATATTTAACACGATGATTTTTATGGAAGTGGCTGCCGAAAGTCCACTGACACAAGGCAAACAGGATCTCGGCTGTCACATTTCTGCCATGATCGGTCTAACCGGTGGTTTATCTGCAATGCTCGGGATTCACTGCCCGGAGGATGTAGGTTTGGCAATTTCTGGAGCAATGCTTGGCATGGAAATTGAAGAAATTGATGCCGATGTTAAAGATGCTTTGGGTGAAATCGCCAATATGGTTGCCGGGGGGGTAAAGGAAAGGTTCGCCACCGAAAACATTAATTTGGAACTGGCTATCCCGACAGCAATATCAGGGAAATCATATACAATTGCTTCCACAACAACAAGCAACCGAGTCATTATCCCTTTCAGCATTGAACAGGGTCAATTTTTTATCGAGATAAAATATCATCTCAACTAACTATTAAGCAGCAAAGAGGCTATTTTGGAGCAGCGGGCTATAGTTGATGTCGTCTGTAAGTCAGGCATGGAAAACCTGGCTGGAGAAATTGGCGCCCTGCTTGGACAAGAGCTGATATGTTCAGACGTTCAACTCAATCTCACCACAAAAGAAGACCTTTTCAGCAATCTGGAGCGTAAAAAAACCGCTCTAACCCGTATGACGGTTGGAGGTGATCGCGAAGGCGATTGCTATCTCCTGACTAGAATTTCCTCAGCTGCCATTCTCGGTGGCACCTTGATCATGCTCCCGGAAGACGTTATTGAGGAGAAAGCCCAAAGCGAAAAACTTGACGGTGAACTAGAAGATGCTTTTGGCGAAGTCGCCAATATTGTTGCTGGTGTGTTCACCCAGACATTTGTTGATAAATACGCGAAAAACCTCCGCTTCATAAAAAAAACGGTTGAGGAGCTAAGCCCGACCAAAATTGATCCCGCCAGTGATGACCCCTTCGCTCCAGGAAATTACCATATTACCAGCGGCAATATGAAGATCGGCGACAAAAACCTTGGCCCGTTTGAATTTGTTGTCCCTGCAGCAATTTTTGAACTGGAAGAGGCTGCGGTTGAAACCCCAGTAGCAGCTGAAACTCCTGCAGAGCAGCAACCAGCGGAGGCAACTTCAGAATCTGAACCGGTAGCTGAGGCCAGTCAACCAGCGCCATCAGCTCCTATTCAGGATCCGACGCCACCAGCAGAAAAAAAACCAGCCTTTGCCGATGCCAAGAAATTAACCGATGTTGTCTTTAACGCAATTATTGGACAAGTCGGTGAAGAAATCGGCGCATTACTTGGCCAATCCCTGCAGTGTAATGACATTCAACTGGTTATGACCAGCAAAGCTAATTTTTTTTCCAATTATTGTAGCGAAAAATCAGTTTTTACTCACCTGAAGGTTACTGGAGACCGGGAAGGCCTGGGCTTTATGGTTGCGCAGGTTCATGATGCTGTCGTTCTCGGTGGCACCCTGATCATGCTTCCAAAAGATCAGATTGCAGAACAAAAGAAAAATGGTCAGTTTGAGGGCGATGTAGAAGATGCCTACGGTGAAGTTGCTAATATTCTTTCTGGCAGCCTAACCCAGATTTTTCTGGATCGCTATCCAAAGAAGCTCCGTTTTATCAAAACTGATGCAGAAACAATTGTTCCGACCAAAATTGACACAGCTTCGGATCAGCCCTTCCCCGAAGGGGATTACTATCTGGCTTCATTCGCAATTCAGATGGAAGGTTATGAATTACACCGAATACTGTTAATTTTCCCCGCAGAAATTTTTGATCTTGAAAACGAGCAAGCCACGGAGTCAACTCAAGATCAAACAGCACCATCTGCCACTGCAGCAGAAGGGACAACCGGACCAGCACCGGGCGAATGGGGAGGACCGCCTGCGACCGAAAACACTGCTGAGCCCGCCGCAGCAACTTCCACGGATATCAGCACCAACAAAGAAACAACGACTGCAACATCACCAGCATCTCAACCGATGGTGGAACCGACTGGCTCGCCTATCGTACTTTTGATCAGTGATAAAAAAACCGACGCCGACCCATTTGTAGAAATTTTATCTTCTGCCAAATATGAGTATCAGGTTTTAACTTTTCAAGAAGAGGTCAGAGAGTTGTTTCAGCAGCACAAAATCCTCGGAATTTTTCTGATTATGGCGCAGGTTGGAGAAAAAGGATTTGCTTCAGCAATCAAACTACAATCGGCAGGTCGACCATTGCCACCAATTATTTTTGCCGGATCAGAGTGGACCCGCTCTGCGGTACTTCGAGCAGTCAAATATGGCGCAAAAGATATTCTGGTCATGCCAGCCAGTAGCGATGACATTCAGGATAAAGTGACCCGGTACATCAAAAAAGCCAGCTAATCTTCCATAGTTTATGCGGGTAAATTTTTCTTCTTTATCTTTTCAATTAAGGTTGTTCTCTTCAAGTTAAGCATCCGTGCCGCTTCTTTTTTATTTCCACCGGTTCGACTGAGAGCCTGAAGGATCAGACGATCCTCAAACTGACTGATCAAGCCATTGAAATCCAACCCCTCATCAGACCATTCAGCCTCTGGAGCAGCAGAGGAAAACAAGGATTGACCTGTTTCCCCTATCGGAGAAACAATCTCATCAGCTTGCAAATCTGCACAACAATATTTTTCCGGTAATTCTTTTAAAGTAATCCGCTTTCCCCGGTGCAAAATAACCAACCGTTGCATCAGGTTTTCTAACTCCCGAACATTGCCCGGCCAGCGATACATTTGTAAACTTTTCATAGCAACGGGATCGATAGTTGTACGTCGATCCGTTTTTCGCCGACTGAAACGTTCAATAAAGCTTTCTATCAGTATCATCAGATCATCCTGTCGCTCACACAGCGGTGGGGCAACCAGAGGAATCACCGCAAGCCGATAATAAAGATCCTCACGGAACCGTCCCTCAGCGACCAACTCTTCCAAATTTTGATGGGTTGCCGCAATGACCCGGACATCAACCTTGGTCGGTCGGACCGCACCAACCTGTTCAACTTCACGCTCCTGCAGCACGCGCAACAGTTTCGCCTGCAGGTTTGGCTTCATATCACCGATTTCATCTAGAAACAACGTCCCGCCATCAGCAAACTGAATTCGACCTATTTTTGATTGCTGCGCCCCAGTAAACGCACCTTTCACATAACCGAACAGTTCACTTTCCAGCAGTTCATCAGGAATTGCTGCGCAGTTGACTGGAACAAAGTGAGAAGTTTTTCGCGGGCTTTTATCATGGATCGCTCGGGCTATCAGTTCTTTCCCCGTTCCGCTTTGACCCTGGATCATAACCGTACTCTCACCATCTTCCGCAACGCAGGAAATTAACTCAAAAAGTTCCAACATCTGCGGCGAACGCCCAATCATTCCCCCGAAACCACTCTTAACAATCATGTGCATCAAACCCATTTTCTTTATATAGAGTAATTATTTTGACACTAAAACACAAAAGATTGGATCACAATAATATAAAATCTATAATGTGTCAATATTTAGACACGGCAATAGTGTAATAAAATCGATATCCCCCAGAATTC
>JAQIBX010000123.1 GCA_027858895.1 Desulfuromusa sp.
AGTAAAGGGCTGTCATCTTGATGGATCAGTAACTCGGCACCGGTCGCTTCCAACAATTCTCGATTGCCCCCAATATGATCAAAATGGCCGTGAGTATTGATAATCATGACTGCTTTTAATTTATGCTTGTTCAATAATTTAAGAATTTGCTCCACATCACCACCTGGATCAATCACAGCGGCCTGACCGGTTGCCTCGCAACCGATGACATAACAATTGACCTGCAACGGCCCGGTCGGCAGAGTATCAACGATCAAGAGTTTTCCCCTTTTTCCGTTATCGAGGAGAATAGATCGAAGTTTTTCTCCTTCAACTGGTCTCCTAAAGTAGCCCCAAGAGGCTTATTATATTGCTTGCGTTCGCCACTGCGCGGTTTCTTTTCAACCGGCAGAGAAGCTGGAGCAGTCGGCGTTGGAGAAGGTTCGGGAACCTTCTTTTGCGCCGCTTGTGGGGCTGACCCTTTGTAAAAGTAACGATCATAGAGACGGTGGTAGTTGGTCCAATTGCCCTCCCGATCAGGTTCTTTATCGATATGAGTCTGTACGCCATTGATTTTTGAATCAAGATCATCAATAAAATTCAAGATCACCGCTTCAAGAAATTTAGGCCTTTTGGGAGAACCAAAATCGTATTGACCATGGTGGGAAAGCAGCAGGTGCTTGATCAGCATCGATAATTCACCAGGAAAATCGGCAATCTGACGACTCCGATCCTCAACCATCTGCACCCCGATAATAATATGACCCAACAGCTTCCCTTCATCGGTATAATCAAACGAGCGCTGATACGAAAGCTCGCTGACCTTGCCAACATCATGCAGCAATGCGCCACAGATCAATAGATCACGATTCACCTGCGGGTAACGAGCAGCGACATCTACAGCCAGCCCGACAACGGCTAGAGAGTGCTCCAACAAACCCCCAAGAAAAACATGGTGCATAGCTTTAGCAGCAGGCGCTTTACTGTAGAGAGCGAAGAATTTTGGATCATCAAAAAAAGCCCGCAGCAAAGCTTCAATATACGGATTAGTCAGTGACTCTAACACGCGGTCGAGCTCTTGGCGCATATCTGCCATTGGACGCTGTGAAACCGGCAGAAAATCGCCCAAGGCTACCAGGGTCTCCTCTATTTTTTTTAAATCCTGGACAACCAGCTGCATTTTCCCCATGTAGACGCTCGCCTTGGCATTGACCAGAATAAAATCGTTCTTCTCAAACATAGCGGAAAACTGATCAACCTGATCCCAGATCCGCCCTTCCACCTCACCCGTGCGATCCATCATTTTCAGGGTCATATAGGGCTTACCGTTTTTTGCCATCGCGGTAATTTTATCCCGCACCAGAAAAATCGATTCAACCCGGTCGCGCTCTTTAATCTGATCGATGTAGAGTGTTTTTGCCGTATTCTCTTTCAAAACATCCTCTTTTCTAAAACCTCAGTTAGTGTTGATAATCGCTGTTGCTACTTTTATTCCATCAATTGCTGCACTCATAATTCCCCCAGCGTAACCTGCCCCCTCACCCGCCGGAAATAAACCTTTATGACTGACCGATTCACCATGTTGATCGCGAACAATTCTCACTGGTGCAGAAGTGCGCGTTTCTACCCCGATCAGAGTCGCCTCCGGGCCGACAAATCCACGCATCCGCTGATTAAAAATCGGTAAAACCTTACGCAGATTCTTGGTCACAAAATCGGGCAAACAAGTATTCAGGTCTGCATGGACAACCTGTGGCTGACACGATGAATCCAGACTACCACCACGCCCTTGCAGGAATTCCAGAAGCGGTTGGGCCGGAGCATGCCAGCCTGACCCACCCGCCAGAAAAGCCGCTTTTTCCCACTTACGTTGAAATCTGATGCCGGCCAGGACATCGGCCGCTGAAAAATCATCCGGGGTCACAGACACAACCAAGGCGCTGTTGGAGCGGGAGGCGTCCCGACAAAAATCACTCATACCATTAACAACAAGGCCCCCTGCCTCGGATGAGGCATTAACCACCGTCCCGCCAGGGCACATACAGAAAGAATAAACACCCCGTCCTGTCACCGGGTCATTCCAGGCCAATCGGTAATCAGCGCTCGGCAGTTGTGGATGACTTTGTCTGCCGTACTGAATCTGATTGATCAATTCAAGGGGATGTTCAACCCGCAATCCAATTGCAAAGGGTTTCTGTTCAAGTTTAACCTTTTTATCCGCCAACATCTGATAGGTATCTCGAGCACTATGGCCAACGGCCAGAACTAATTGATCACATTCAATCCGCACAGAATCATTAATCAATCCTGCCCTGATTTGATGATTTAACATTTCAAGCCCGGTGAGACGACTCGAAAATTGAATATCAACCCCAAGAGAGAGAAGATGCTTGCGAAAATTAACTAATACTCTTCTTAAACGATCCGATCCGATATGTGGCTTTGCCTGCCAGAGAATTTCTTCAGGGGCACCAAACTCAACCAGGCGTGCCAAAATATAACGAATTGCTGGGTGGGTCAAACGACTGGTCAATTTTCCATCAGAAAAAGTGCCCGCCCCCCCTTCACCGAACTGGATATTGCTCTCTGTATTTAACTCTCCACCAGACCAGAAATCATTGACATCCTGTAATCGCTCAGCGACTGGGCGACCCCGTTCAATCAAGCAAACTTGCGCACCAGCTTCAGCCAGGGACAAAGCACTGAAAAGTCCCGCCGGCCCCATTCCAACAACCAGAATTTTCGGTTTGGATTCAAGTAAATACAGTTCAATGGAGGGTTTATTTTTTACCTCGGACAGGGTAGCAATGTGATGGTTCTTTTTGAGTAGCTCAGCCTCATCTGCACAGCTGAATTCAACGGTATAAACACGCAGCACATCGGGCTTGCGCCGCGCATCAATCCCTTTACGCACAATTTTCCAGGAATCAATATTTTGATTGTCTAAATTGAGAATTAATCCAATCTTGTCTGGAATTAAATCCTCACCCTCATCCAGGTGGAGAGCTATTTCACGTAATCTGAGTGCCATAACCGTCAATGAACCGAATCGGGAAACAGTGGCAATTCAATCGAAAAACAAGCCCCTGCCCCGGGAGAACTGTCGACATGGATCTTACCACCACAACTTTTTACCACCTGCAGAACAACCGACAACCCGAAACCAGTCCCTTTTTCTTTTGTCGTAAAAAAAGGATCAAAAATACGGGAAATATTTTCGTGCGGAATCCCCGGTCCGGTATCAGCAACCGTGACAGACAGTTTTTCAGCATCAGCCTGTAGTGATATTGTCAGGATCCCTCCTGCCGGCATTTCAAACAAAGCATTACCAATGAGATTAGTAAAAATCTTCTCAACCTCAAGGGAGTCAGCTTGTATTGATGGTACTTGGCAACCAAGATTGAGATTAAGCTCAATCTTCTGTTTGTCTATTCTAGTTTGATAGTCGTCGAGTACTTTATTGAGAATATCTGCCAAATTGACCCGACTTATTTTCTTTACATTACCAGAACTGGATGCTAGCAGCTGTATCAGAATTTCATCAATCCGCTCAACTTCCTGGGTGATTTGATAAAGATATCCCTGGTTTTCTTCATCAAGCCCCTCTGCTGAAAGGACAATCTGTGCAAACAGATTAATTGAATTCAAGGGATTTCGAATTTCATGAACCATCCCTGCCGAAATATGTCCCAGGGTAGCTAACTTTTCGGATTGTATTATTTCTTTATGTGCCTGCTCTAGTTGTGAGCTCTTCTCGCGCACTCTCTGTTCAAGTTTTGAGTTCCACTGCTGAATCTCGGACTGCAACAATTCACGCTCTTTCAGTAACTCACGATTTTTAATCTCAACTTGCCGAACTGATAAAACCGCATCGATCCTATCCTTCAGGCTCCTATTAACAAAAGGTTTACGCAGATAATCTGCAGCACCTGCTTTCATTAATTCAACAGCAACCTCTTCATTCCCCTTACCGGTAAACATGACAACATAGGTATCGGGATACTGGCTGCGAATCTGCTTAAGAGCATCCAATCCATTTATCACAGGCATCATATAGTCCAGTAAAACAAGAGCAGGCTGATGTTCTGCTACCATCAGCAAACATTGTTCGCCATTGTTTGCAGAAAAAACTTCAAATCCATATTTTTTTAGCAGCAACCCTGCAAGGTTAACAATAACTTCTTCATCATCAGCAATAAGAATTTTTTCCCCGGCAAAACGACTTCGCTGGATAGACATTAAGTTCCCCCCCCTCAAAATAATTGAAACCACAGTAACACCATCATTGTTATAGGACTATATCAACTGAATCTGATTATAAGCAAAATAATCATAATAAAAAAGCAGCCATATGACTCCATATGGCTGCTTTTTTTCAAGTCATTAAGATAAATTCCTACGGGCTATTATTCCTCCAACCTGACAGTCAAAACAGGTATTTTTGACTTGCGCACCACTTTTTCTGCCGTGCTCCCAAACAACACACGATCCAAACCGGCCCTTCCATGAGTTCCGAGTACAATCAAATTTGCAGACTTTTCTTCCGCCTGACTAATAATCTGCTCATATGGTAATCCTGCGACAATCAAGCTCTCATAATTTTCAAAATCAGCCAAATTCTTCCGGCAAAAACTTTCCATCATCTTCTGCGCCCCCTCCTTAATTTCCCCTTCAAGCTTTTCGAATGAAATATGGGGAACATAGAAACCGCGCAGATCAACAGGTTCATTAATCACATGCAATACAAGCAACTGGGCAGAAAAGCTTTTTGCCATTGACAGTGCGGTCTGAAATGCATTGTCGGAACTATCAGAAAAATCAACAGCAACTAATACGGTTGAAAAGTTTTTCATTATAACCTCCTGTCAGAATACGGTCGCAGATCCCCCCAACGGGCTTGTTTGATTAAACATCCTACCGATAATGGCCTTTAACTCACTTAGATTTACCGGCTTATTCAAATAATCCAGCGCACCCAGATTAATCGCTTCCAAATAAGAACCAACCCCACCATAAGCAGTCATCAGTATCACCTTTATCTCAGGATAAGATTGATTCAATTTGCGAAGAAAAACCAGACCGTTCATCTCCGGCATGTTGACATCGGTAATTATCAGATCAACTTTATTGTTACCGAGATAATCTAAAGCCTCAAAACCATTAGCAACAGCCTCAGCCTGGTAGCCATCCTGACAAAGCAATTTCACTAAACCGATGCGCGTATTTTCTTCATCTTCTACTATTAAAATTCGTTCCATTGTCGCCTCTGAAACAAGTTGTTTAGACTAAGTGTAACAGTGGTCAACAATCTGTCAAGCAATCATAAAAAAGACCAAGATACTGATATGATTGAGTTAATAAATTATATATTGATTTTAAAATGGGCAGGCATGATAAAAAAGGATCAGGAGTCGGGTAATGACTTCAAGAGGCCCTTTGCTTTGTGCCCCAATTCAGAAGTTGGAGAGTATTCAATAATGGTTTTAAGCTGTTCTACTGCTTCGTCCACTAAATTATCCTCAAGCAGTAAAACAGCCAGCTGATAACGTGCCCGAGTAAACTGCGGTGCGATTTCAATTGCACGCTGCAATGAGATCTTTTCCTGATCGCTATCACCCATTGCTTGGTAAACTTCACTTTTGAGAAAATATGCAGAGGCAAAACGAGGAGCAAGAATGATCGATTCGTTCAAATAATTCAGAGCTGTCGGGTAGTCCATTTTCTTAAAATAGGCATACCCTTTACCTGCGACTGCAACATGAGCATTCACAAACAGGAGATTCATTGAGGCTTGATCGAAATAATGAATGGCCTTATCCCATTCACCCAAATCAAGATAAAGGGAGGCCAGATTATTCTGGTAACGGGGGTCATTATCAGATAGTTCAAGAGCTTTCAGATAGTGTTTTTCTGCTTGAGGGTAAGCTTTTTTGCGCTGATAAGTCTGCGCCAAAGCAACCTGGATAGAGCTGTTCTTTGGGTCTTGTTCCACTGCAACCAATAACTCTTTCAGTGCCAGTGTCGGGTTATCTCCCTGGAGGTGTGCCATAGCCAGCTTGTAGTGGACGTCTGCTTGATTGAGCTCCTGCTGCGCTTCCTGGCTGACTGGGACACATGCGAAGAGGCCTAACATAATAATGACAATAAAAATCTTTTGACTATGGAACATCTGTTCCTCCAGATAAAATCACATTGAAGCTAAAAAACGTCCCAGACTGTTCAGACTGCGCAAGCGCAGTTTGTTCATTTCATCGTCAGCATATTTAGCGGCAGCTGATCGTTCTTCAGCTTTTTTTCTGGGTGGACGACAGATCGGCAAGGCAGTCCAGTATGAGTGTTTTTTTTGTTCTGACAATAAATGATAATCGGTTTCAGTCAGAGCAAAACCCATTGATTCAACAAAGCTATAGCCCTCTTCATAAACCCCTTCAGCATCTGCAGCTGGCAATTCACCAAACTTTGGGACAAAGAAGATTGAACACTGACTTTCAGCCAGATAAAAAGCCACAACAATCAGAACCTTATTACCACCAGCAATCTGGAGAAGATATGCCTGACATAACTGCGGCGGATACCCTGCAAATGCCAACTGAACACGACTCGAGGCAGAATGCAGACGCGCAATCTTTCCAGCCGGAACGTTCAGGCTTTTTAGCTGTTTGTGTTGGATAAACATCAAACATCCCCTAATGGTTTAAACAATATCTAACTCAACGCGCTGATTAGAACACATTTAATCAATATCGGCAAACTCGGTGAGTAGTTTGATTTTTTTATAGCGATCAGCGATCTCGGGATACTCAATTTCTCTGAGCCGATCAAGGCTGAATTTTTCTACCGTAAAAGAAGCCATAACCGTACCGAACACGGTTGCCTTGCGCAGATTTTGCTCTTCCAGATTTCTGGTCGCAGCAAGATAACCGATAAAACCACCGGCAAAGGTATCACCTGCCCCAGTGGGGTCAAACACTGCTTCGAGCGGATAAGCAGGAGCTGAAAAGATCGAACCTTCACCAAACATCAACACCCCATATTCACCTCGTTTAACCACCAGAGTCTTAGGACCAAAACTGCGGATAATTTGGGCCGCCTTAAAAAGATTGGGTTCGTCGGCCAACTGGCGCACCTCAGCCTCATTAATCACCAGGATATCTACCTTTGCAAGAGTCTTAATCAGTGCAGATTTTTTCCCTTCAATCCAGAAATTCATCGTGTCACAAGCCACTAGTTTTGGATTTTTGACCTGTTGGAGAACCTCTAGTTGTAGCTCAGGATCGATATTGGCCAGAAAAACATATTCAGCATCCCGATAGTTTTCTGGCAAAGTGGGTTGAAAGGATTCAAAGACATTAAGATGGGTTTCCAAAGTATGTGCTTCATTCAAATCGTAGTCGTAACGCCCCTTCCAGCGAAAGGTTTCTCCCTGGCTTTTTTGCAAACCGGCCAGGTCAATATTGCGACTCTGTAAAAAATCAATGTGCTCTTGTGGAAAATCATCCCCGACAACGGCGACGAGATTCACTTCTGTAAAAAAACTGGCTGAGGTAGAAAAGTAACAAGCTGAGCCACCAAGGACATCATCTGCCACACCAAAGGGGGTTTTAATTGAATCAAAAGCGACACTGCCAACAACAAGAATACTCATTTTATCAATTCCTTTACTAAAGATATTTTCCAATAATTGGTTCCAGCATTTGCTGCGTAGCATGCGGGATCAAACTTTTATCTGTTATAATGGCAAACTTGAGCGCCTCGGCACAGACACAGTTTCTCACTTGCTGTTGCTGAACGATCGCATTGACCGCCGTTCTTATAATCTCTTTCGCTGTCGCAACATTCTGCTGAATAATCGCAATGACCGCCTCGACCGAAACGTCATCATGCCCCTCATGCCAGCAATCATAGTCAGTAGCCAAGGCCACTGTTCCGTAACAGATTTCAGCTTCACGAGCTAGCCGCGATTCAGGAAGGTTGGTCATGCCGATGATATCAACTCCCCAGCTACGATAAATTTTCGATTCTGCCCGGGTTGAAAAATTAGGCCCTTCAATACAAACATACGTTCCCCCCTGATGAACCGTTGCACCAACTTTCCGAGCCGACTCTACCAGAATAGCAGACAGATCCGCACAAACAGGATCGGCAAACTGAATGTGGCCGACGACACCGTTGCCAAAAAATGTCGAGGCACGTTTCCCCTGAGTACGATCAAAAAATTGATCGGGAACAACGATATGACCGGGAACGATTTCTTCTTTCATACTCCCAACAGCTGAAACCGAAATAATATGTTCAACACCGAGAGTTTTCATTCCGTAGATATTTGCCCGATAATTCACCTCAGATGGCAGCAACCGATGACCACGACCATGGCGCGGCAAAAAAACCATCTGTGCATCACCAAGAACTCCAGTCATATAGGCATCCGAAGGGGCTCCAAAAGGGGTTTCAAGAGTCACCTCTCGTACGTCTGTCAGGCCTTCCATCTCATAGAGCCCACTGCCTCCAATAACGCCGATAATCGGTTGTTTCATTGGCATATTCCTCCATATTTGCAGAATAGATATTTTCAAGTTGCAGGTTTATCGACTTGCTTTCCCTTTAACTGCCCACAAGCCGCAGAGATATCCTGTCCTTTACTCGCTCTGAGTGTTGCCACAATGTCCCGCTGCAGCAAGTGACTCTGAAATGCTTTGATCGACTCTTCAGCAGGGGCCTTAAACTCAGCCCCCTCATGTTCATTATACGCAATCAAATTAACCTTACAACGAACCCCGTGAAGCAGCTTCACCAGCCGCTTGGCATCTGTAATAGAATCATTCACTCCACCAATCAATATATATTCAAAAGTCACCCGTTGCTTGGTAGTAAGAGCATAATCCCGGCAGGCACTCATCAGTTCAGCAAGGGGATATCGCTGGTTGACCGGCATGAGCTGATTGCGGAGTTCATCTGTCGTCGCATTGAGAGAAACAGCCAAATGAACTTTAATTCTCTGGCTCAATTCTTTGATTTCAGGCACCAGACCACAGGTCGACAAAGTGACACGGCGGGTCCCATAACCAAGGCCATCATCCAGATAAAAAATCTTCAGGGCGGTCACCACATGATCCAAATTATGTAAGGGCTCACCCATTCCCATCAGCACAATATTAGTGATCGGCCCATCCTGTAAAGCCGCACAAACCTGATTGACAATTTCCTCCGACCGCAGGTTCCGCGCTAATCCGAACTTTCCAGTCATACAAAACTGACAGCCCATGGCACAACCAACCTGTGTTGATATGCACAAAGTCGCACGACCTTCGTCCATCGGGATTCTGACTGCTTCTACAGACTCCCCATCAGCCAGACGAAACAGATACTTACGGGTTCCGTCGCTGCTGGTTTCAACTACCTCTGGCTGCCAGGAAGAAATATAGGCTCGTTCTTCCAACTGACTACGAAACTGCTTCGCCAGATCGGTCATCTGTTCAAAATCGGTCACATGACGCTGGTAAATCCAACGCAGAATTTGCTTCACCCGATATTTTTCTTTACCGAATTCTGAAAAAAATTCTTCCAATTGTTCCTGAGTCAAACTTTTGAGATCAATCTTATCTTTATTCAAGAAAACCCTCATTTAATTTCGATGCGATAACCCAAAAGAAGGTTCTAACAAACTTGAAACGGAAGCGTTAGCCACCCAGACACCAAGTTCTCCAAGAGGATCAACGAGCTTAGGAATAATTTTACTTGCTGCTCTGGCGTCTGGTGGCTATCCTACACGAAAAAAGCCCTCCGGAATCTTACCGAAGGGCTTTTTTAGAAACAAGCTATTTAACTGGTGTGATTAAAGTAATTCCAGTCCATTAAAGAAATAACCCAGCTCAAAAGCTGCCGTTTCAGGGGCATCAGACCCGTGGGTGGCATTCTCACCGATGTTACTGCCAAATTCTTTTCGCAAAGTTCCATCAGCAGCTTCAGCGGGATTAGTTGCTCCCATCAGATCGCGCCATTTAGAGATGGCATTGTCAGCCTCCAGTGCCATAACAACACAGGGTCCACTGCTCATAAAATCTGTCAACTCACCAAAAAATGGACGCTCGCTATGAACGGCGTAAAAACCCTCAGCTTCGACTTTACTCAGATAGAGTTTTTTCAAACCGACAACCTTAAAGCCTTCGGCATAAATACGTGCCAGAATCTTACCAGCTGAACCTGCAGCAAAAGCATCCGGTTTTATGATTGCAAATGTTTTTTCCATGGTATTTCTCCTTAAATAAAGTTTGTCAAATCGAGGCGTTTTTTAGCATCAGCCGCCCGGACTGTCAAGATATTAACGCTCTTCTGATGTTACGACTCATCCAACTCCCCCGCCAACTCGATTAATACTGGAATAACTTTGCGGAGCGCCATGCCTCTGTGACTGATCCGATTTTTAATCTCAAGCGGAAGCTCGGCCATAGTTTTTCCATACTCGGGAACCATAAAAAGTGGGTCATAGCCAAAACCACCAGTCCCCCGCTCTGCGCGCATAATCAAGCCCGATACCTGGCCTGCATAAGTTTCACAACGCCCATCAGGCCAGGCCAGCGCCATAACACAATGAAACGCTGCCTGCCGTTTTTCATCTTCAACAGAAGCCATTACTGCTAACAGTTTGCCATTATTGGCAGCATCATCACCCTGCTTGCCGGCATAGCGTGCCGAATGCACTCCAGGAGCACCTGCCAAAGCAGCAACGACAAGGCCACTATCATCAGCTAAAGTCAGGTAACCACTAAACTGTGCCATTGCTTGTGCTTTTTTACGCGCATTGTCCGCAAAAGTGCTGCCATCCTCAATCACCTCGGGAGGATCGGTGAGTTGATCAAGCCCTATTATCTCAAGAGGTGAAGCGTCAAGCAGGCTACGAATTTCTTTCAACTTACCCGGATTGCCGGTAGCAACCAGCAATTTCATGATTCTAAATCCAACGACTGTTGTTGCAAACGGGTCAATTGTGCACAGCCCTGCAAAGCCAAATCACGTAATTCATCCAGTTCACTGAGAGAAAAAGGTTCCTCCTCCGCTGTCCCTTGCACTTCAACAAATTTGCCGGAGCCGGTGATAACAAAATTCATATCAACATCGGCCTTGGAATCTTCTTCATAATCTAAATCGAGCAGCGGTTTTGCGCTAACAATGCCGACACTGATCGCCGACACACTGTCTTTTAGTGGCATTTTTTTCAATACCCCCCTGTTAACCAAACCGCTCAGGGCATCATGAAGAGCAACATAGGCTCCCGTAATTGATGCGGTGCGTGTTCCACCATCGGCCTGCAGAACATCACAATCAATCTGCACGGTTATTTCACCCATAGCATCCAGATCGGTGATCGCGCGTAAAGAACGACCAATCAATCGCTGAATTTCCTGAGTTCTGCCAGATATTTTTCCTTTGGCAGCTTCACGCATTGAACGGGTATGGGTTGCGCGGGGCAGCATGCTATATTCAGCAGTGACCCAACCACGCCCTTTACCACGCATGAAGGGGGGGACACGCTCCTCAACCGAAGCATTACAAAGAACCTTGGTTTCGCCACAACAAACCAGCACCGAACCTTCGGCATATTTGGTAAATTGGCGCTGAAAGCTGATCGGTCGCAATTGATTTTCTAACCGACCATCAAAACGCTGAATTTCACTTGACTCCATTCATTTTCTCCTTGGACTGCTTGGCGTA
>JAQIBX010000157.1 GCA_027858895.1 Desulfuromusa sp.
CTCAAACACTTCTGTTCCCGTGAAGCCATGGACATTGAAGGGCTTGGTGATCGGCAGATTGATCAGCTCCTGCGCCTGAAGCTGGTCAACAGTATTGCCGATCTCTACCGCCTGCAACGAGAGGACCTGTTTCAGTTCGAGCGGATGGGGGACAAGCTTGCAGATAAACTATTGAAAGCAATTGCGGCAAGTAAACAGCGCCCTCTAGAGAATTTTATTTATGCCCTTGGTATTCGCCATGTTGGCAAACACTTGGCTAAACTCATCGTTCACCATTTTGATAGTTTGGAAAAATTGGCGGCTGCCACTACTGAAGAGCTTCTTGCACTCCACGAAATTGGTCCGCAGGTCAGTGACAGTATCGTCCATTTTTTCAGTGCTGAAAACAATCAGAAATTACTCAAAGATCTGCATGAGCTCGGGGTCAATCCCCAGAAAGAAGAGCGCATCAGCGACGACAAATTCCAAGGGCAAATATTTGTTTTCACCGGGAGTCTTGAGCGTTTCAGTAGAAAAGAAGGGACAGCACTAGTTGAAGCTCAGGGAGGTCGCGCGAGTGGATCGGTGAGTAAAAAAACCGACTATGTTGTTGCCGGAGCAGAGGCCGGGAGCAAATTGACAAAAGCCGAACAGTTGGGAGTCACAATTCTTAGCGAAAATGATTTTCTTGAACTGCTTGACCAGGAGGCTGATCAATGAAAAAAGTGAGAGCTGAAGTCCGGATAACAGGGAGGGTTCAGGGAGTCTGGTTCCGGCAGAGCACGAAAAACACGGCTGAACAATTTGGAGTTTCCGGCTGGGGTCGCAATAATTCAGATGGGTCGGTTGAAGCTGTTTTTGAAGGGGAAGAGTCCGCCGTCAAATCAGTGGTCGAATGGTGTAAAGATGGGCCAGAACTCGCCCGTGTTGATGATTTACAAATTGAGTGGGAAAAGCCTACAGGTGAGTTTGACCGGTTTTTTCTCCGATAACACCTTCTATAAAGATTTGAAAATCCCTTTAATTTATTCGTTTTTCCTCTTGTTGAAACTAAGGTAAGTCAAAGATAAATTTGCCTCTTTTTCCACTTTTCTTCAATTCTTGACTATCGCCAAGGATATTTCTATTATAGAGCTCGTCACGTCATAAAGACGTTTGTCACTCAATCCGTGACATAAATTGTATCTCTAACCTAAGGAGGAAGCAATGTCGAAACTTTTCAGAGGGATCATGTTGATGATTATGTTTTCCATTATTTCAGTGGGAACCCTTCATGCCAAAACATTGGTTGTGGGCGTTGATGCCAATTTCAGGCCATTTGAGTTTAAAAATGCACAGGGCGAATTCACTGGATTCGATGTTCAGCTGTGGGATGCCATTGCCAAAGACCTGGGACTTGACTACAAATGGCAAACAATGGATTTTAACGGTCTTATTCCGGCACTGCAATCCAAAAGCATTGATGCAGCGATTGCCGGGATCACCATAAAATCGGCCAGAGAAGAAGTTGTAGATTTTTCATATCCCTACTATGATGCTGGCTTGGTGATGCTGGTCAAGGCGGACAATGACAGCATAAAGACCATTGGCGATCTCAAGGGTAAAAAGGTCGCCACCAAACTTGCCACCACCAGTGTTGATTTTTTAAAATCACAGGGGATTACAGACATAAAACTTCTGCCCAATACAGATAATCTTTTCATGGAGCTGCTCATCGGTGGTGTTGATGCCGTGGTGTTTGATTCACCTCCGTTGATGTATTATGCAAAGGCCCAAGGAGAAGGCAAAGTAAAAGTCGTAGGGCCCCTTTACCAGGGTCAATCCTACGGCATTGCATTCCCCCAGGGAAGCGAGCTTCGAGAACAAGTCAGTATCACCATCCTCAAATTCAAAGAAAACGGAACCTATGATACCTTGTACAAAAAATGGTTTGGGACATCAGAATAGATAAATGAGAATAAACATTAAAGGATAAAGCTAAGTAAATTCGCTTTATCCTTTTTTTTTAAACAGGATATCTTTATGGGTTTTGATTTCAAAAGCAGCGTGATGTGGGAATCGGTTCCGATATTACTCATTGGGTTGAAGTGGACTATTTTAATCACCATTTTCGGGCTGGCCATTGGATTTGTATTGGGGGCAGGTTCAGGATTATTAAAAATTTCAAGAAATGCCTTTTTAAGAAAATTAGCAGGTGTTTACATTGAGAGCATTCGCGGCACCCCTATTATGGTGCAGGTGATGTTTATTTATTTTGGTCTTCCCATGGCTCTGGGTATGCGGATCAATCCAATGGTGGCGGGCATCCTTGCCATTGGCCTCAATTCAGGTGCATACATCGCGGAAATTGTGAGAGGTTCTTTTCAGTCCATTGAGCCGGGTCAAGCCGAAGCAGGTCGATCCATAGGGCTTTCTCATTTCCAGACCATGTATTATATCATCTGGCCCCAGGCATTAAAACGGATGATTCCTTCCCTGGGAAACCAGTTTATTATCAGCCTCAAAGACACTTCAATTCTGGTGGTTGTGGGGGTGGGAGAACTGACACGAACGGGTCAGGAAATCATTGCCTCTAATTTCAGGGCGTTTGAAGTCTGGATCACCGTCGCGCTTATGTATCTGGTGATGACCTTGTCCATTGCAAAGTTGCTAAACTATATTGAGAACAAAATGGATATCAATAAATGATAGAAATTAAAGATTTAATTAAAAATTTTGGAAACCTTAAGGTTCTAAAAGGGATTAATCTTGAAATCACCCAAGGCGAAGTCACGGTCATCATGGGGCCGAGTGGATCGGGAAAAAGCACCCTGTTGCGCTGCATCAATCGACTTGAAGATATCACCTCAGGAACTGTAATTGTGGATGGCCATGATGTCATGGACAAAAAAACCGACATCAATTTTATACGCACCGAAGCGGGGATGGTATTTCAGCAGTTCAATCTTTTCCCTCACAAAACAGCACTGGAAAATGTCACACTCGGACTGGTTAAAGTCAGAAAGAAATCAACCCCGGAAGCCAATATACTGGGAAAGAAATTGTTAGAAAAAGTTGGCCTCGCGGACAAGGCCGATACATATCCAGAGCATTTAAGCGGGGGACAAAAACAGCGGGTAGCCATTGCCAGATCCCTTGCCATGCGTCCGAAAGCCATGCTCTTTGACGAGCCGACCAGTGCCCTTGACCCTGAACTGGTGGGAGAAGTTCTTGACGTTATGAAACAACTTAGCTGTGAAGGCATGACCATGGTAGTGGTTACCCATGAAATGGGATTTGCAAAGGAAGTTGCCGACAGGGTAATATTTATGGATGAGGGAAATATTATTGAAGAAAACACACCAGAAAAAATATTCACCAACCCGCAACATGATAGAACCAAAGCCTTTTTAAAAAACATACTCTAATCCAAAAAAAACAAGCAAAGTGATGGACATAAAAAACGAGTCCACGAGCTTGAACCTTGTATACAAGGGAGCGTTGTTGATATCTTGACATTAAATCAGTTGTGGAATAGCGGGAACCCGCTATGGCGGTAGGCAGTAGCGGGCAAGGAGTTCGGGTGCCTTTTCTGCTGACTCTTTTGTGGCACGACAAAAGAGTCAGGCAGCGAGCGGGGTGCAACCCCGCAACCTTACAGGTTGTCAACCCGCAGCCCTTTTTTTTGGCTTTCAGGCGATGATCACGACACCTTGTGTCAAAATCTCAGTCCCCTCAGAAGTCACCAGAATTGTATGCTCAAATTGAGCACTTACACTGCCGTCAACAGTTGTAACCGTCCACCCATCAACTGAAGATGTCACTACATCATAAGATTTCCCCATATTGATCATCGGCTCAACGGTGAAAATCATCCCTTCCCGCAGGCGTATTTTATTGTCCTTGCTGAAATGATGAAGAACATGCGGATCTTCGTGAAATTTTTTCCCGATTCCATGCCCTCCATAAGTCTGGACAATAGAATAATCAAATTTGCCGATATATTTTTCAATGGCCTTACCCACCTCATACAAATATTTCCCCGGCTCAACCGCCGCGATTCCTCTGTACATGGCATTTTCTGCGCGTTGCACCAGGTTTTTTATTTTTTCATCAACATCTCCAATCATAAAAGTACGGGAAGTATCTCCATGATAACCATCCAGAATTACGGTCACATCGACATTGACAATATCACCGTCCTTAAGGATATCTTCTTCTGCAGGGATTCCGTGACAGACAACATCATTAATTGAAGTGCATATACTTTTAGGAAAGCCGTGATAATTCAAAGGAGCAGAAATAGCACCATTTTTTTGGGTGAATTCTTCACAAAGGTCATTGAGATGTTGCGTTGAGACCCCTTCTTGCACAAATGGCTCGATATAATTTAATAGCTGGGCAGCTAAGTTCCCCGCCTTTCTCATTTTCACTATTTGTTCTTGGGTTTTAATTACTATCATCATTATCCTCGATAATTTTGGTGCGCTCACTGATAATTTTTCTATTGGATTCATTCCAAACAACTGAATGTCAGATCAGCTCTTGCTAAAACCTTAAAGACAAACAGGTTAATCCACCATCAATTTTTGCAAATTCTGAGATATCAACTTCGAAAACCTCCGATCCGGTGTCACGGAGAAGCTTCTTTGTTTTTGGATAACCGGCAGGCATGATGATTTTATCGTTGAGATAAATACAATTGGCCGCGCCTCTTTCGTCATCTTCAACCGAAATCACATTAAACTGTTGAAAAGAAGATTGCATTATAAAATTTCTTTCGCCCACCAGAGCGTTGTTGCCAACCCAGGTTACCCCTGTTTTTAGATGCAGAAATTTATGCACCGGAATGGTGGAACCAGTCATCCCATATTTTTCAAGAATGCCGACCAACTGTCGTGCCCCTGCCAGATTAGTGCGACCCGACAGACCAATATAATAATGGGTTCCTATCTGCATCACGTCACCACCCTCCAGCGTACCTGGTGACATTATTTTTTCAATATGCGGAAAGAGACCTGCTAACGTTGGTCTGATTTCGCGAATCTCTCCTTCGCGTGATTCAGCTCCCGGGGCAGTAACAATGGCACATGCAGGGGTCAACACAGCAACATCTTCGACAAAAACTGAATCGGGATAAGCTTCGGAAGCATCCAGAATCATGACATCCAGCCCACACTGTTTCAAAGCGTTTACGTAGTGCTCATGCTGCTCCAGAGCTTTTCCATAAATGGGGAGTTTAGATGATGATTCAGACAAGCCAGACACAATACTACGTCCAGGGCTTCGTACAATTGCCGTGGTAAAAGTCATATGCATATTTCCTTCAATTCCCAACTGCAACATTCCGAAACGGTCGATAGAGCGGATCCCCAATCAACACCATCTGCCAGGATAAATAGGGGATGCTCAAAAAATAACTTTCAGCCAACGTATAGTAACCATCCAGCAGGAAGCTGAAAAACAGTTCCGGCACCGGAAATCCCTGCACATAGGGTTCAGCGACCGGCCCGATGGTTGCTGCGACACCATCCTCCAGCATCCGCTTGCACCAGACCTGACTCCCTGCCTTTTTCAAGGTTGTGCATTCGCTGCTGGCGATATGATAGCCCACCGATCCCCGTTGCCAGTCGAAGGCATCGACATAGTTCCCCAGACTGTACCAACCGCAATAAAGTGCGGCCCTTGGCGCTTCGCCCGGCTGAAAAAGCGCCTCTTTTTGATCCAGGTGAACCGGTATGACGCTGAGCGTTTCAGTTAATCTGGCCGCTTTATGGATCGATGCATCGTAAAGGGTATAGCCCTGCAAATTCTGTTTTTCAGGCAGCGGCCACCTTGCATCAAAATATGCCTGCCCCTGCAAACCTTCTTTTTCAGCAAACAAGCTGTCATCGATCACCCGCCGAACAATCTCCGGGGTTGGTCCATCAAGCCGGGCAACAAACAGGACCTGATCTTTGTTGAGCAGCAGACGACCCTGCTGTTTTGCAAAGACGACAAAAAACGGATTCGGTAGCCATTTGTCCAAAGGGTAAGATGACTTCAAAGCGAGAGAAATTTCAGAATCAACCGCTGCGCGTTGATCAGTCAGTCGCAGCTGGCTAATTTGTTGGCCCAGCTGACTGGATTTCTGCAGCCGTTGTTGGCTTTGTTCTTCTGTCAGTTCACGATTTTTCAGTTGCCAGTCTAGTTGTTTTTTTGTGTGTTTCAGATCTTCCAACTCTCGCCATTGCTGCGGAGACAGTTCGGGCGCAGCAACACGTAACGGGATTCCATAAAACAGAACGAGACAACGAATCGGTGTTCCCTGCCGCCGCGCTAGAAACTTGCGCAGTGGCTCAAGCAGCTTCTGCTGGTACTCTTCTCGGCTACAATCTTCCCCATCGGTCATAGCGACAATCAGCAGATTGTCGGCCGGAACCAGGCGCTTATCACGATAATATTTTGCGAGTTCAATACTTGAAGGGCTATTTTGATTGGCAATCAGCAGAACTTCATCAGGTTGCAGGGCAAAGCAGGTTCCGGCTCTTCCAAGATAGAGCAGAGAAAAAAATAGAAAAAGGAGGGATTTGTAGTTCATCGAGCTTCCGTAGAAAACCTATTTTACTATTTCTGGCGTAATTCCAATGACTCTTTATAAACTTCACTACCGGTCAGCCCAAACTCTTTAGCGACCTGTTTAACGATTTCTTTCCAACTCAGGTCGGTCTCTTCTCGTAGCCGTTGCAGGACATCTTTGACCGTCCCCTCCGGTTGCCGTTGTGGTGCAGGGCTCAGCAACAGCACCAGTTCACCCTTCACGGAACCCTGCCCAAAATAGTTCTGTGCCGCATCAACAGTCCCACTAAAAAGCTCTTCATGCAACTTGGTCAATTCACGGGCAATTGCGATGAGCCGATCAGCTCCACAGATTTCGGCAATATCTGCAAGACAGGACAATAACCGATGGGGAGCTTCATAACAGGTAACCGTTTGCGGTTCGGCTTTTATCTGCTCAAGGAACTGGCGCCGGCCGTGAGTTTTGGCAGGCAGAAAACCGACAAAGCGGAAGTCATCGGTCGGCAATCCCGAAATTGACAGAGCAGCCACCACTGCCGATGGCCCCGGAACAGCGACAACGGGCACCCCTTCTTGGTGGCAACTGGACACCAGACGATAGCCCGGGTCCGCAATACAGGGCGTTCCCGCATCACTGATCAGCGCGATAGATTCACCCGACTGAAGTTTTGCAATCAATTGAGTGGAGCGAGATTCTTCATTATGCTCGTGGTAAGAAATCAGTGGCGTTGCGATCCCGTAATGATTCAACAATTTACGACTGTGGCGGGTATCTTCGGCGGCAATCAAAGCGACCTCTTGAAGGATCCGCACCGCGCGGTAAGTCATATCCTCACGGTTGCCGATCGGCGTGGCAACCACGTAGAGAGTTCCGCTCACTCCAAACCCTCCAGCTGTCCCAGCCAGAGATCAACAGCGGCATCACTCGGCATCCGCCAATCACCTCGCGGAGAAAGCGCCACCGTACCTACCTTGGGCCCATCCGGCAAACAGGAGCGTTTAAATTGCTGACTGAAAAAACGCCGGTAGAATTGTCGTAACCATTGCAGCAATTCACTCCGGGAATAATCATCGCTAAAAGCATGTTCGGCCAGCATCAGCACTTTTTTAGGTGCAAAATGCATCCGAACCACCTGATAGAGGAAAAAATCGTGCAATTCGTAAGGGCCGACCACCTGCTCGGTCAATTGATCAATATTCCCATCGGCATCGGGCGGTAACAATTCAGGTGAAACTGGCGTAGCACACACATCATCCAGCACCGCGGAGATGCGGCCGCTGAATTCTTCCCTGGAACACCAGTCAACCAGATAACGCACCAACGTTTTCGGCACGCCGCAATTCACCGCATACATCGACATATGGTCGCCATTGTAAGTACACCAGCCAAGCGCCAATTCCGATAAATCGCCGGTCCCGATGACCAGACCACCGACTTGATTAGCCACATCCATCAGGATCTGGGTACGTTCCCGCGCCTGACTGTTTTCATAGGTCACATCATGCAGTTCCGGGTCATGATCAATATCAAGAAAATGCTGTAATACCGCTTTATCGATCGGGATAACTTTCAGTTCCACACCCAGCTGTTCAGCCAATTCCTCGGCATTACCACGAGTTCTCGCGGTGGTCCCAAACCCGGGCATGGTCAGAGCAATAATTCCACTCCGATTCAATATCAAACGATCAAAAGCCTTCACCGCCACTAATAGAGCCAAGGTTGAATCAAGTCCACCGGACAGGCCGATGACCACCTTCTGGCTACCGGTATGGCGCAAGCGCTTGATCAGGCCGCTGGTTTGGAGTTGAAAGATTTCCTGACAACGTGCCACCCGTTCAGCATCATCTGGCGGCACAAAGGGTGTTCGGGTCAACGGACGACGTAACTCCTGAGCCGCCAACGGACGAATCCAAAATTGTTGAATCCTGTAATCATGTTCCGAAGAGCCACTAGCGAAAGTACTGTTACGCTGCCGCTCTCCCAGCAGACGCTCCAGATCGACATCGGCCAGGGCCAATTGACTATCAAATTGGAACCGCTCGGTTTCCGCCAGGATCTGGCCATTTTCGGCGATCAGGGAATGTCCAGAAAACACCAGATCGGTACTCGATTCGTTTGGCCCTGCCGATGCATAGGCGTAAGCAGCCAGACAACGGGCCGACTGAGTTGCCACCAAGGTGCGGCGGTAAGCGTGTTTGCCAAGGATCTCCGGGCTGGCCGACAGATTCAGTAACAGAGTCGCCCCTGCTAGCGCCTGCGAACCGCTCGGCGGAGCAACCGACCAGGCATCCTCACAAATTTCGATTCCAATCAGTGCGCTGGGAAAATCTTCGGCCTGAAACAACAGATCGGTGCCAAAGGGAATCTGCCGGGAACCTATCTGCAGATAATCCGAGGTGCGCTCAAAGGCTGAGCAAAACCAACGCTGTTCATAAAATTCGCCACTGTTCGGCAAAAAGGATTTTGGCACCAGACCACAAATTTCACCACCTGATATAAATGCGGCACAATTAAACAATCGTCCGGACATTGAGATGGGGGCACCGACCACCAAAGTCACTTCTTCTACAGCAGAAAATTCGGCCAGTTGCAACAGGGCATCGGCAACTTTTTGTTGCAGGTGTTGCTGAAAAAACAGATCGGCACAGGTATATCCCGTCAGACATAATTCCGGAAAAAGGACCAATCGGCAATCTTGCCGCTGAGCAAGCTTGGCAATTTTACGAATTTCCGCAACATTGAAGTCGACATCGGCAACTCTCATCTCCGGGGTCGCAACGCCGATCCGTAAAAGACCGTAATCAACCAGGTTAATAGCAGTTTTCATGTTCTGATTAGCCATAAATCACTCCTGTTCCATAACCGTACACACCTCACCCTGACAAAGAAAAAGCATTTATCAAATAGGTTATCTGCGCCGTTGCGTCACCTTGGCATAAAATCGCCACAACATCAAATCGCGGTTGCAATTTGCCAACGTTGTTATTCTGTAGATACCATTGGGCAGTACGGATTATCTGCCGCTGTTTACGTTGTCCAACCGCTTCCTGAGGGGTTCCAAAGGTTGTGCCGCGGCGGGTCTTGACCTCGATAAAAGCTAAACATGATTTATTTTTTGCAATGATATCAATTTCGCCGACCGGCGTACGGAAATTACGCTCAAGAATTTTCATCCCCTGCTTGCGTAAATAAACCACCGCCTGATCTTCCCCCCAAGCACCCAAAGCCAGCCGTGCTTCACTCACAACGCACCTCCCTTGCCCGGCATTTTAAAGATAAAAACCTGCATTTCCATATAGTTGCACATTGTAGCACTGTTGCATCGCAATTTATACGTATTTTCAAACATAAGGAATGGCGCTAGTTCAAGCAATATTCCCCGCTTCAGTGACCGATATCAATCTGGTCATCCATTCTAATCTGACCATTGTCGACGCTACACGGATTATGATTGCCAATGGTCCACAGGGCGGTCGCCTGAGTGACGAATCCTCTGGTTGAAACGATCAGGTCTTCAGGCAGCGGCGCAATTCACCATCAGGTCGAAGATTGTTCACCTTAACCGCTTTAGATATAATGTTCCTCACTTGGGGTGAAGTTGCTGCATGCCTCTGTGGCGGTCAGGGCAAATATTTATTCTTTTATCTCCCCCCCCCTCTCAATAAAAATTGCACTCATGCTACAATATCCAAAACTCAACAAAGGAGACAATAAAATGCTGATAACAATCCCGGCACGCTTATCATTAATTTTAGTCCTCTGCCTTACTTTCATCAGCAGCGCTGTGGCAACTGAAATACCCAAACGCCCGGCTGATGTGCAGAGAATCACCATGACCGAATTCCAAGACCTGCAAACCTCAGGTGTCCCCATCGTGATTATTGATACACGCACTCCGGGTCAGTGGCAGCAGGCCTCAGACAAAATCCCCGGGGCTGTCCGGGTCACTTCGCGTAAAGAGTTGCAGCAGCTACAAAAGGATGTCCCGCCCGACACGGAAATCGTTACCTACTGCACCTGACCGAGCGAAGGCTCCAGTGCCAGTCTGGCACTGACGTTGATGGATAACGGTTTCACCCACGTCCGACCGCTTCTTGGCGGCTATCACGCCTGGGTAAAAACTGGCTTACCGGTCGAAGCCAAATAACAACAAATTTAAATGAGCTCGAAAGGCAGATAAAAAATGAAAGCGACATTAGCGGTCGGCATGCAACATACCCATCAGTACATTGTCCCGGAGAACAAAACGGTTCCTTACGTCTTTGAAGAAGCGGAAATATTTCAGCAAATGCCCAGTGTGTTTGCTACCGCGTTCCTGGTTGGGCTGATGGAATGGGCCTGCATGGAGGCCATGAAACCCCACATGGATGAGGGGGAAATCAGTTTAGGAACCAATATCTGCGTGTCTCACCAGGCAGCTACGCCGCCGGGGATGAGAGTCGAAGTTGAAGTAAAATGTCTGGAAGTTGACGGCGCAAAAACCAAATGGGCCGTCATTGCCAGGGATAAAATGGATGTGATCGGCGAAGGAACCCACGAGCGATTTACCATCAAGGCAGATAAATTTGTTAAAATTGTCGAAAAAAAGTCGACTGCAGCATAGTGGCCGCTCTGACACAGAGTATGCATAATCAGTTTTTCTCAACAGTCTAAGTCGTTTGAATTCGACAAAGGTTTTTCCATCGAATCCTCGTAAAAGTTGAAAGGAGAGAAGAATGGCTAAAAACAACTGTGACCACCCTGAAGTACATGATGATTTTCACGTCTGTCAATTGACCGCAAATCAGAGCCCCCCGGATATCGATAAAATATTTGAGAATCCTCGCTATGTCTGCACTAACTGCGGTGCAAAAGTTCACGATGCCAGAAACGTCTGCAAACCTGAAGAACTGTAAGTTGACGCCCATCTAAACCAAAAAAACAGACTGTGCGAAATATTATCACACAGTCTGTTTTTTGGTTGAAGTCACACCACAAAGCGGATCTCTTTTTTTTCGATCGACCTGCTATTTTTTCTTCGGCGCAGGACAGGTCAACCCTTCAAACCGGCTGCAAGCAGTTGAAACATATTCGACTAAATGTTCTTGCGCTGTGGGCGACAATCCCAATAATCCGATCTCTTTTTGCAGGTCTTCTGGTTTGCTATTACAACCAAGATACCCATTAATCCGCGCCGCTGAAGTTGATGCAACAAATTGATCATCATCCGGATACATTTGCTGGAACTCCCTGATCAACTCACCCATTCTGCGAAGATAATATTTTTGATGGTAATCCTCAGCTGGATAATAATCTCCAGATTTTTCAATCGCAGTATAAACCGGTCGATTCTTAGTTTGGCTAACGAGATCACGGGACTGCTCAGCTTGAATCCGTTGTTCTTCGGTCAGATAAAAAATGGCGTTCCGATACTGGCGGCTGGAAACCTCGTAGGCTGAATCATGGCTGTTCCAGAACACCTCAAGTAATTGACGATAGGACACTTCCTGAGGATTGAACTCAACCTGAACCGTTTCAGTATAGTCCTTCATCATCCGGTAACTGGGGTTGGGTTCTGAGCCTCCGGCATAACCGGCGCTGGTTCGATAGACACCCTGCATACTCCCAAACTGGGAGTCGACACCCCAAAATCAGCCAAGTGCGAACAGAGCAATTTCGGTTGTCTCGGGAAGTTGAAGATCTATTTCCGGCGGGACAACCTCCCGCAGCTGTTCAGCGTAAGCCATGTTCATCTTACTTTTAAAAACCATAGGAGCGCCCCCCATCGGGTCGGTCGATAGCCAGAAGCCAATCCCGATCAAACAACTGAGCAAAATCATGAATGTTAGCTGCCACACTCGGCCTGTCCTCTTTTTTCGTTGCATAAGTTCATTCTTGCACCCATAAGCATCCCCCGACAAGCCCGTGGAATAAAATAGTGGGGTATTTTAGATCTCAGTCTTATTGATTTTTTACGCAAATCCCGTAATATGAGTCATTCATTAGTGCTTTATCTCAGTATCTCAACTTTAAAAAGTGCGGGGGGATGACATGGCTCACCATACTCTAAAATCCAGCTATTCCAACCTTTCTGACAGGCTCAACCGTTACCCGCAAGGGGCGCCACCGTCACAATTGCTCTATAAAATCCTGGCCATACTGTTCAGTGAGAAAGAAGCTGAGCTGGTCGCCCAGCTGCCAATCAAACCCTTCAATGCTCAAAAAGCGAGTCAAATTTGGAAGCTTGGTCTAACTGAGAGCCGAAATATTCTCGAAGCATTGGCCAGTCGAGCCATTCTTGTCGATATAGAGAAGGAGGGAAAATCGGTCTACGTTCTACCCCCACCGATGGCCGGATTTTTTGAATTTTCCCTGATGCGGACCCGGGGAGATATCGACCAGAAAGTCCTCAGTGAATTGTTTTATCAATACATGAATGTGGAAGAGGATTTTATCCGCGAACTGATGGCCCGTGGCGAAACCCAACTTGGACGGACCTTTATCCACGAACCGGTTTTGACTAATGAAGAAGCCCTGCATGTTCTCGATTATGAACGGGCGACTGAAGTCATCAAGACAGCTTCACATATCGGTGTTGGCGCCTGTTACTGCCGCCATAAAATGTATCATCTGGACAAGGCCTGTGATGCGCCGATGGATATCTGTATGACCTTCAACAGTTCAGCGGCATCGTTAACTAAACACGGTCACGCCCGCCGGATTGACAGCGTAGAATGTCTCGACTTACTGCAACAGGCTTACGACCACAATCTGGTACAGTTTGGGGAGAACGTTCGAGAAAGTGTGAACTTTATCTGTAATTGCTGTGGCTGTTGTTGTGAAGCAATGATTGCTGCCCGGCGCTTTACCATTTTGAATCCGGTGCACACGACTAATTTCATCCCGGAAATTGATCAACAGAACTGTACCGGCTGCGGCAAATGCGTCAACGTCTGCCCGGTGGAAGCCATTGCTCTCTCCTCCGCAAATGATCCGAAGAAACCGACCCGTAAACAAGCCTCCCTGATTGAAGATCGCTGCCTCGGCTGTGGTCTTTGTGTCCGTGCCTGCGCAGAAGAAGTGATCAAGCTCAAATCACGCCCAGAACGGGTCCTTACTCCACTCAACGGTGTGCACCGGGCTGTCATCATGGCTATTGAACGGGGCAAGCTGCAGAATCTGATTTTCGATAACCAGGCGCTGTTGAGTCATCGTGCTCTTGCGGCACTGTTCGGCGTCATTTTGCGACTGCCACCGATCAAACAGGCAATGGCCAGCAAACAGATGAAATCACGCTATCTAGAAAGACTGATCGCAAGGATGGATGCTTAGGCCAAGGAGCGGCCCCTGATCAGTTGCTGAAATGCTGAATATTCCTGAAATCCCACCAGTGCACGGTGTTCATAAACATGGGTCGGGACGGAGCTGACACCAATAGTCCTGGCGCGTTCCCAGTCGCCATCCACTGCTTTTGCGAGACGTCCTTCCTCCAACACCTGCAGCGCATCCGGCGCAGAAAGGCCGAGTGATGCACAGATAGCGGTCAACTCACCAGGTTTGGCGATATTCCGTCCTTCCGCAAAATAGGCATAATAGACGGCATCCCGGAACGCATCTCCTTGTCCCTGCTGTTCCACCCACTTACCCAGTTCCTGAGCATGGCGACTATTATAGGTGTGGGTGCGCGTTTGAAATGGCAATCCCAGGCCTTCTGCCAATTTCTTCAAATCGGCCATAACCTTAGGGACATCCATCCGTCCGGGAAACAGATCAGTCAATTCCCGTCCCGCGAATGGCGTTTCTGGATGGAGAGGAAAAACCGTCCAACGCAATGCCAGATCAAACTCCCGGCATAACTGTTCAATGCGCACGGCACCGAAATAGCACCAGGGTCAGACGTAATCATAAAATATTTCCAGAGTTTTCATAGAATCAGGATAGCAGAGTCAACTACGCTGAAGCAATGTGACGCGGGTAGGAGTTCACCCATTTTTCACTTTCGACAGGAGAATTCCCTGTTTCTTTGACCCGCCGATCCCGTGTGACGCAGCCGGAAATGGAGAATGGTGTTGCGATCAGGGCGGCAAATGTTTGAGGCGTTAGCTGAGTTTTTGCCGACCAGCATAAGCCATTCTCCGTTTCCGGGTACCCGAAGGGCAAGGAGGTCGGGCGTCTTTCTTTGCTTCGTTTCTTTGGACGCACAAAGAAATGAAGGCGCCGGGCTGGGGCGCAACCCCGCGACCTTGATTTTATTTAGCAAAGGGCAAGGATCTTAACCAACATCTGTTTTAACCTGATGCCGACCGGGGAGATCAACCAGGATAAAGTCGATCCGTCTGCGCCAAAGTTCAACCTTTTTCACCTTGATTCTGACCTGCATGCCAACACGGTAGCTGATGCGACGACGTTCACCGGTTAGAGCCATGGAGGCTGAATCGAAATGGTAATAATCGTCCTGTAGAGTCCGAACATGGACCAGACCGTCGACATACAGGTCATCCAGCTCGACAAAAAAACCGAACTCAGTAACCGAAGAAATGGTGCCCAAAAACTCATCCCCAACCCGACCAGCCATAATCTGGCAGCTGCGCAGATCAATAAGGTCACGCTCGGCCTTTAAGGCTCGACGCTCTTTGGCTGAACACTCCTTGCCAAGCGTTTGCAGTTCGGCGAAAGAAGCAGAGGATGATTTTGGACTGCCAGACAGCGCCAGCTTGAGAACACGGTGGACAATCAGATCAGGATAACGGCGGATCGGTGAGGTGAAATGACAATAGCACTCGGCCGCTAGACCAAAATGACCGCTGTTCTGCGGTGAGTAACAAGCCTGTTGCAAACTCCGCAGCAGTTGTTGGTTGATCAGACGCGCTTCCGGACGCCCTGCGGCGTCTATTAGTAACGTCTGTAGAGACTGCTGCAGTCTCTTACCCAGAATCAGCCCGATACCACATTCGGCTGCCAATTGCTGCAACTCTTGCAATTTCAGAAGCTCAGGCTTTTCATGGATGCGATAGAGGAAAGGCCAACTATTGTTAGTGAGAAAACGGGCAACGGCTTCGTTGGCCGCCAGCATGAACTCTTCAATCAGCCGGTGAGCCTGGTTGCGTTCTGTTTTCACCAGGTCAACAGGCCGACCCTGTTCATCGAGCCGAATCTCGACCTCGGGGAGATCCAGATTGAGGCTGCCACGCTCTTGCCGCATATGGGTTAAAATTTTAGCCAGCTCTGCCATCTCCAGGAGTTGCGAAACCAGAGGCTTCCCCAGACTGGATTCTTTCGGCGAAGCAAGACACTCAGCCACCTGAGTGTAAGTCAGACGAGCCTGACTGCGCATCACCGCCGGGTAAAATTTGGCTTTAACAGGATGACCACTTTGATCGATATGCATCTCGGCGGTCATCACCAGTCGATCCTCATTCGGGTTCAGCGAACAGATCCCGTTGCTCAAAGCCTCGGGCAACATCGGCAGGCAAAAACCAGGGAAATAAACGCTGGTGCCCCGATCCAAAGCATCTTGATCGATGGCACTAGCTTTTTCAACGTAGTGACCCACATCCGCAATACAGACCCAGAGGCGAAAACTGCCATCTTTCTCTTTGTGCAGTGCGACGGCATCATCAAAGTCCCTGGCCGTTTCACCGTCAATGGTGACCAGTGGCAGATCGCGCAGGTCAATCCGCTGAGCAATCTCTTCAGCTGAAATTGTCGTACCCAGGGTTTCAGCCTGATGCATGCTGGCAGTTGAAAAGCGATGGGGCAGATCGTGGCTGCGAATAACCGTTTCAATATCGACCTGCGGATCGTCCACTGAACCAAGTTGTTCGACAATCCGTCCGGTAGCGGGAAGCTCCGTAGAGGCATAACGCTCAATTTCAATTTCGACGACAGTGCCTGGTGGGATATCGGATTGCTTGCTGACTAATACCGGCCCGCCCAGTTTCTGGTCGATAGGCCAGACTTCTCCCCCTTTACCGCGTTGTTGATAATGGCCGATCAGACGACTGTGTGCCCGTTGCAGGACTTTTAGTGCCTGCCCGTAAGGCCTTCGATCTCGGGCTGAAATCCGGCAACTGACGAGCACCCGGTCACCGTCCATGACGGTGCCGACATGCCGCGCAGGGATAAACAAATCCTCCTGTTGCCGGCCATCCGGTAGCTCATCCAGCCGTAAAAATCCAAACCCTTTGTCTGCTAGTGAAAAAACTCCCTCTGTCATCTTTCGCTGCTCTTTCAGGCGATAACGTCCTTTGCGCTCTTCGAGCAGTTCAATGCGGATCAACTGGAACAGTGCTTTGGTCAACAACTTACGCTCGCCACCGCGCAGGTTGAGACGTTCGGCAATTTCACGGCGATCCATTGTGCGTTTCGTACCATGACCGAACAGGTCGACAATTTTTTGTTCGAGGAGTTGCATTTCTATGACTTTCTTCTGAAAAAGCTCAGCACTACCATAATTATGAACTGAGATCACTATTTCTCAACAGATCTGTTTGTGCGGTCAGCATCCATTGATGACCTCCTCCACTCACATTTGACACTCACCTAACTTGCCCTATACTTAGTTTAATTTCAATGAGTTCTGTTATCCTCATGAAATCGATATATATTAATATAGATGACTTGACTTGTCATATATTCGTGATATAAATAGTTCAAGTAAGTATTGGGGAACTTAATTAACAACATTGTGAAAGGAAAATTTCAAATGAAACAATTACAAAACCTGCTCTTCTCATTAGTCCTAGTTGCCCTGGTGGCAAGCTGTGCACCAGTGATGCAGCCACCACTGAAACCTCTCGATTCAGGTGCTTCTAGTGCCACAGGCGGTAAGTATGTGCCGAAAGTCGATAATTTCCAGGTGATTTTGGATTCATCTTTAACTATGGAAAATAGTTTTGTAGGAGCACGAGAGATCGTTAGCCGAATTAACCAAGGGATTCCAACCGATTTAAGCTACAACGGTGGCCTGCGCAGCATCGGCCACAGCAGCTATCAATCAAAGAATTCCACCGATCTGCTCGCTGGGATGGGCGCATACAATAAAGCTTCTTTTCACGAAGGGTTGGGTAAAATCAAGTACGTTGGTGGTCCGACTCCTATGTCCGCTGCTCTGCTAGCAGCCGGAAATGATCTAAAATCGGCTGCTGGAAAATCAGCGCTGATTCTGGTGAGTGACGGTCTGCACATGGCTGATGCTCCAGCAGCAGCTAAAAACCTCAAAGAGATGTTGGGAGATAACCTCTGCATCTATACTGTCGCCGTAGGGCGCGCCAATAATGGCATGGGGCAGGATATGCTGAAGAAACTTGCTGACATAGGTCAGTGTGGTTTTGCTACTACCGATGCCAATCTAGCTGATAACGCCAGCATGTCCAACTTCATCAACAATGTTTTCCTTGCCAAAGCGGCTCCCAAACCAGCCCCTATCGTCGCAAAACCGACTCCGCCACGTGACAGCGACGGCGATGGCGTTACCGATGACAAGGATCAGTGCCCCAACACTCCTAAAGGAGCACCAGTCGACAGTAAAGGTTGCCCGCTCGATTCTGATGGTGACGGTGTCTCTGATTACCGTGACCAATGTCCCGGTACACCAGCAGGAGTATCCGTTGATGTCTACGGTTGCCCGACCAAACTGACCCTGCAGATTAACTTCGGCAATGATAGCAGTAAAATCGGTCCTGAGTTTGATAGCGAGGTTGCCAAGGCCGCTCAATGTATCAATGACTACCCAGGAAACTCGGTATTCATTGATGGTCATACTGATAGCAGCGGTGCAGCTGCATACAATCTGAAACTCTCTGAACAACGTGCTACAGCAGTTAAAAACCGTCTGATCGAAAGATTCAACGTTAAGGAATCCAGAATGGTTGCACGTGGATTTGGCGAAGACCATCCAGTTGCCGATAACAAAAATGCAACAGGAAGAGAACTGAATCGCCGGGTAGAAGTCGCCTGCGGCGCAACTGAATAACTTTGACTGAACTAAATAAAGACCACAAAAACGGGGGCCAAATGGCTCCCGTTTTTATGCTATAGGTAATATTCTTTTAAAATCCAACGGGAGCCATCTTCAATGAGAACCCTCCTCAGCCTACTGCTTCTATTCATTCCGGTCCTAACAGGAGCGGAATCAACGATCAGCTGCCACTGTTTTCAGGATCGCACCTTCAACCACCGGGATACCGCAGCAGCAGACCCCTATTTTCTTGCAACCACGCAGAATTCCTTCATCTCACTGATCTACGGGATCGACAAGCGTAATTTAGTTAAAGCGAAGATGTCAGGCACGAGTGGAACTCATTTGTGGATTCTTTATGATATTGCGGCACGCAGCCAGCAGGATATCAACAAGATCAATGAAGTTTACCTGCGCACCCAACGCTGGAGGGGGGTATTAAAAGCATTGCAACTCACCCCACAACAACTGGGAGAAGATTATTGGCAACTGAGCGATAACCCTGAGCAGCTGGCAGATCATATTGTTGATCTGCAATTGAACCAGCATTTTGGCGTTACAGCGGGTCAGATTAAAAACTGGCGCAAACTAGGAATGAACCGGAAAGAGTTGATTTTAACCCAGCTACTGGAAAGAGAACCTGCAACAATGTACAACCAGGTCAATAGTGGCATCCAAACTTGGGGAAAACTTCTTTTTGAACATAGACTGTTAGATGGACAAGCAATCAGCCGGAAACTAAAAAAACGCATGTCTCAATCGTGAAATTTTCCAGCAGCGAAACAAGCAGCACCGATAATTCCAGCTTGATTTAACAATCGAGCCGGAACCAGTTCCGCCTGAGTTTCAAGGTACGGAAAAAACTTCTCATATTTGCGGCTTACCCCTCCGCCAATAATAATCAATTCAGGAGAGAATAGACGCTCGACATGATTAAGAAATTGATTGAGCCGTTTTGACCAGTTTTGCCAGCTTAATTTTTCATTTTTCCGCACGGCAGCCGACGCATAGTGCTCAGCGGGAGCGCCCTGCAGTGGCAGGTAACCCAGTTCCAGATTGGGAACCAGCTGACTTTGATAAAACAGGGCTGATCCGATTCCTGTTCCTAAAGTTAAGATCAAAACGGTACCGTCTCTCCCCCGCCCTTCACCAAACTGCATTTCAGCTAACCCTGCAGCATCAGCATCGTTGATCACAGCACAAGAACACCCGGTTTCTCTTTGCAGGAGCTTCTGGACGTTAATATCAAACCAGCTCTGATCAATATTAGCGGTCGTCTTGACCAAACCCTTCTGGATAACCGCCGGAAAACCACAACCGATTAAACCATCCCAGTTGAATAATCTGATTAATTGACAAGTCGAATCAATCACCGCCTGGGGTGTCGCCGGTTGCGGAGTTTCAACTTTTAACCGTTCCGAGCACAACTGACCTGTCTCGACATCAACAATCGCACCTTTGATGCCACTCCCCCCGATATCTATCCCAAGCACATTCATATAAATATTTTCACCTCTTCGGGCTTGCCTGCTTTCTAAAGAATTGTAGCAGAAGGTTGCGGCAATAAAAAAACAATTAAAGCAAGACTCTCCCACACCGTACAGATATAATTTATCATTTTGAGCGACTGTGTTATCTTTTATCCATAACTTCATAAAGAAAAGTGCGGCAGAATGAAACTGAATGACGAACAAAACAAGAATGTTTTTAGCGGGGTCATGCTCGGCTATCTGGTACTGGTTCTGCATATTCTGCTGATGGTCGGTTTGGGTGTCATTGTCGTAGTCATCAAAGGGATCTATGATTTCCGCTGGCTTATCCTGATCGCCGGTCTCGCTCTGGTTGGCGGATCGGGCTACTATTTTTATCGTTATTTCAGAGAGCACAAACAAAGAATCAGCGACCTCATGTCCAACCCGGCATTTACTGACCGTACCTTTGAGATCAGCCTGATGGGTGGCATGGCGACGATGAAACTGGGACATAAAGATGACAGTGTCAAATTGATTCAGGCCGACAGCGAAACCGATCTAAAACAGCTGGAATCACCAAAATCAAACCAGATCGAAGAGTTATCCGAGCTAACCCGAATGTTGGACGATGAACTGATCACTCGGGAAGAATTTTTAAAGCTTAAAAAAGAGGTTATTTAATTCCCCCATCAGGAACCGTTACACTCAGACAGTTGATCGGGATTCGGCGTATGAAGGACTAAAACGAAAAGCGGAAGAAGCGGAAGAAGCGGCCAAAGCAAAACCCAGGAGCTCCAAGCGTCAAAGTGTTGCTGAAGCAATGGTGAAAAGTGCTGTCCGTTCTATCGACTGTCAACTCAGGCGGCAAATTATTCGTGGGGTTCTCGGTTCATTTTTTGGGAAAAGATGATGATGTTTTGCGAGGACGTTCAAGATAAACAATAGAAAGCTGACTAGGCTAGCGTGGTTTTCCCCATAATTCGGGTAAGAGCCTCTGGATTGTCGACCAGGACAGAATCAAGCAAAGGAGTCAACTCAGCGACAGGCAGTGGTTTACTGAATAGATACCCTTGCCCTTGGTCACATCCTTCTTTTTTCAGGAAATCTAATTGTTCAACAGTTTCCACCCCCTCGGCAATAACTTTCAGATTCATACTCTTGCCAAGAGCAATAACTGAATTGACAATGGCAGCATCATTGGCATCACTGCCCAGCCCTCGGACAAAAGTCTGATCAATTTTTAATTTAGAAATCGGGAATTTTTTCAGATATTCCAGGGATGAGTAACCCGTGCCAAAGTCATCAATCGCTAACTGAACTCCCATTTTATTAAATTCATTCATCTTGCTGATCGCCTGATCAACGTTTCCCATGACCATACTCTCGGTGATTTCAAGTTCCAGAAAACGTGGCTTCAATTTGGTTCGATAGAGGACTTCGGCAACAGTTTGGACCAATGAAGGATGAAGAAACTGACGCGGTGAGATATTGACTGCCATGACAAGTGGTAACTTCCATTGTTCCTGTATTTTTTTCACCTGCTTGCCGGCCGTATGTAAAAGCCACTCACCAATTGGAACTATTAAGCCGCTTTCTTCAGCCAGAGGAATAAAGTCAAGCGGAGAAACAAGACCTAAATCGGGGTGATTCCAGCGGATCAGAGCCTCAAAACCGATTAAACGGCCAGTTTTCAATTCAAACTGCGGCTGATAATAAAGTAACAACTGCTTTTTCTTCAACGCATCGCGGAGCTGGTTCTCGAGTAACAGAGATTCACGTGCGTTGACATTCATATCAGCAGAATAAAACCGACAGATACCGTTCCCCTTGCCTTTGGCCTGATACATGGCAATATCGGCGGTTTGCATCAAACTATCCACATCATCACCATCCTCGGGATAAAGACTGATCCCGACACTGGCCGTCACATGTAATTTTTGATCTGAGATTTCAATAGGTTGGGACAGTTCTCTGAGCAATTTCTCCACATACCGCCCGATATCATCTGTTTTTTTAAACTGTTCCAGAATAATGACAAACTCATCCCCTCCAAGCCTGGCCAATGTATCTGCATCTCTGACCAGGACGTTCAACCGTTCGGTCACCGTACAAAGAACATCATCCCCCAGGTGATGACCCAGAGAATCGTTAATATTTTTAAAACGGTCCAGATCAATATACAGAATTGCCAACCGTGATTTCATTCGTTTAGCTCGAGCCAGGGAATGCTCTAACCGATCATGGAAGAGCAATCGATTTGCCAATTTAGTCAGGGGATCGTGATGTGCCAGATAATCAAGATGAATTTTACTGTTCAGCAACTCTTGGTCACGAATTTCGATTTCTGCAAGCATCTCATTGAAACCGTCAAACAGACTTCCCAGCTCATCATGACTGATTTTTTGAACGCGGTGCGAGTAATTTTTATCGCGTGAGATCATTTGCATGGACAAAGACAGGGACTTGATTGGCTCTGAGATAAGGCGTTGCAAACCATTGGCTAACAAAAACGCCAAGATCGAATAAATGAAAAACACCGCAGCCCCGATCCAGATGTAACGAATCAGGACATTATCCACCTTCGCAAGATCGACCCGAAGCATCAATTGTCCAAGGGTTTCGCCCTCGGCAATAACCGGTTCAAAAACATCCAAATAGGCCGGGGAAAATATATGTCCTTGGCGCAGTATTGTCGCAGCTTTTAGCTCATCTATATTTGGATCTCGTGCCAGGTTTTGATAGAACTCTGCAAAAACCATTTGGCTCTTGTTGAACAATCGAGCGCCAATGACATGAGAGCTCGCCGACAGAGACTCCAGCGCCAAGGTTGCCTTTTGCGGATCATTGATGATCATGGCAGAAGCGCAGTTTGCACTGATTCCCCGACTCAAAATCTGAGCCTCCTGAAGCAGATCCTTGCGCAATGAGACTCGTTGCAGGGCGATAATAGCAACAAAAGTTAAAAGCAAAACCAAACAACTGGTCAGAGTAATGATAAATGTCAGTTTGCCCCGCAGGGAGAGTTTATTAAATAACTTCTTCATATCAAGACACGCTACTTTATCACTACAGTTGTTCAGGATTAGAGTTTTTGCCGCCACCGTCACCTGTAAAGCCAGCACTCTTCAAGTGTTCTCCACATCCATATACAAGACATGCTGAACGGTTAATCATTATAAATTAAATATATTAAATGTCAATAGCCTCTACAATTTACTCCGGGTCAAAATTGGACGTTAAAACATAAAAAAGGCCTCTCAACTAAGTTTGAGAGGCCTTTTTTATGAACAATTTAACCGATAAATTACTACCAGTTTTCCCCAAGCAATTCAAAGTGGGCTTTAGGGTGGATACATGCGGGACACTGCTCAGGGGCTTCAGTTCCAGTATGCAGATAGCCACAGTTCAGGCAACGCCAGGTCACCGGCTGCTCACGCTTGAAAACCTGACCGTTCTCAATGTTAGCTAGCAGATCACGATAGCGTTTTTCATGCTGTTTTTCTGCAACAGAAATAGCATTCCAGGCGGCGGCAATCAACGGAAAGCCTTCTTTTAGGGCAACGGCAGAAAAAGCTGGATAGAGTTCCGTATGCTCCTCTTCTTCACCTGTAGCTGCGGCTAAAAGGTTCTCTGCTGTCGTACCCATCTTACCCGCTGGATACATTGCAGTGATTTCTAAATCGCCACCTTCAAGAAACTTAAAAAAGCGCTTTGCATGCTCTTTTTCTTGGTTGGCTGTTTCTTCAAAAATATCAGCAATCTGCACATACCCTTCTTTTTTTGCAATACTGGCAAAATAAGTGTAGCGAGTTCGTGCCTGAGATTCGCCCGCAAAAGATTTTAATAAATTTTTCTCTGTTTCTGTTCCCTTGATACTTGCCATGATCTTCCTCCTTTTTATGGTTCATGAACATGTGAATAGCCGTCCCTTTTTCAGGGACGGCTATCGATTCTACGGTTTCTTTATGTATTTGAAGTAACCTTTTATTTAATCTATGTCAATATCTATTGCCACTGGCACCACCTCATGAGCATCTAAAAGCCCGATAATACCAATGCTTCTCGACTAAAATCAGGAAAGATCAAAGCGGTCAAGGTTCATCACTTTATCCCAGGCTGCGATAAAGTCATTCAGGAATTTCTCCTGAGAGTCGGCACAAGCATAAACCTCTGCAATTGCTCTGAGTTGAGAATTCGAGCCGAAAACCAGGTCGATCCGAGTCCCAGTCCACAAATGTTCGTTGCTGTTGCGGTCCCGGCCCTCGAACAGCTCATCGTCTTTTGCGGTCGGCTTCCAGATAGTGGACATGTCGAGCAGGTTGACAAAGAAGTCATTCGTCAACGCTTCTGGACGCCTGGTAAAAACACCGTGTGAGGACTGGCCAAAGTTGGCATTCAAAACACGCAAGCCGCCTATCAGTACCGTCATCTCCGGAGCAGTCAGTGTCAGCAATTGCGCCCGATCAATCAGCAGCTCCTCAACCTTTGCTGAAAACTTAGCTTTTTGGTAGTTTCGGAAACCGTCAGCTGCCGGTTCCAGAACGCTGAACGAATCCGCATCGGTTTGCTCTTGTGATGCATCCGTTCGTCCCGGGGCAAAGGGCACGTTCACATTGTGACCGGCATTCTTCGCGGCCTGCTCGACACCAGCACAGCCACCTAGAACGATCAGATCTGCGAGAGAAACTTTTTTGCCCCCGGACTGAGTGGCGTTAAATTCCTTCTGGATTTCCTCTAAGGTTGCTAGAAACTTTGCCAACTGCTGCGGCTGATTAACTGCCCAGTCCTTCTGCGGAGCAAGCCGGATACGTGCACCGTTTGCGCCGCCGCGCATATCGGAACCGCGGAAAGTCGAAGCAGAAGCCCAGGCAGTCGTAACTAGCTGGGAAACTGACAATCCCGAGTCAAGGATTCTCGCCTTGAGAGAGGCGATATGACCGTGGGAAATCAACTCATGATCAACCACTGGAACCGGGTCCTGCCAGACCAGCTCTTCATTTGGAACTTCTGGACCGAGATAGCGTGAGCGCGGCCCCATATCACGATGGGTCAGTTTGAACCAGGCTCGGCCAAAGGCGTCAGCGAATTCATCCGGACTGTTCAGAAAACGTCGTGCAATTGGCTCATAAACCGGATCATAGCGCAACGAGAGATCGGCGGTGGTCATCATCGGCCGATGCATTTTTGAGGGATCATGTGCATCAACTACCATATCCTCATCGTCGACATCTTTGGCTAACCACTGCTGTGCACCAGCCGGACTTTTAACCAGCTCCCACTCATATTTGAACAAAACTTTCAGATATCCCATATCCCAATTCGTTGGGTTTGGTTTCCAAGCACCTTCAATACCACTACTGATGGTATCGCCACCTTTGCCACTGCCAAAACTGCTCTTCCAGCCGAGGCCCTGTTCTTCAATACCAGCAGCTTCCGGGTCTGGACCAACATGAGCAGCATCTCCAGCGCCATGACACTTGCCAAAAGTGTGTCCTCCAGCGACCAAGGCAACGGTTTCTTCATCATTCATTGCCATGCGAGCAAAAGTCTCACGAACATCGAGACCTGAAGCCACGGGGTCCGGGTTGCCATCAGGCCCCTCCGGATTGACGTAGATCAAGCCCATTTGCACGGCTGCCAAGGGATTTTCAAGGTCACGATCACCGCTGTAACGGCTTTGAGACTTGTCGCTAGTCGCCAGCCATTCATCTTCGGACCCCCAGTAAATATCCTCCTCTGGCTCCCAGATATCTGCACGTCCCCCAGCAAAGCCAAAGGTTTTAAAACCCATCGACTCCAGGGCACAGTTACCGGCAAGGATGATCAGGTCTGCCCAGGAAATTTTCTTCCCGTATTTCTGCTTAATTGGCCAAAGCAGACGGCGCGCTTTATCGAGGTTAACATTGTCTGGCCAGCTATTAAGAGGCGCGAAACGCTGGTTACCGGTTCCAGCTCCACCACGACCATCTCCCAGACGATAGGTACCGGCGCTGTGCCATGCCATGCGAATGAAAAAACCACCATAGTGACCATAATCAGCGGGCCACCAATCTTGCGAATCTGTCATCAGGGCATAAAGATCTTCTTTAACAGCATTAAGATCGAGGCTTTTGAACTCCTCTGCATAATTAAATCCCTCCTCCATGGGGGTGGACAGCGATGAATGTTGGTGCAAAATATTAATATTCAGCTGATTCGGCCACCAGTCGCGATTTGATGTACCACCACCTGCTACTTGCGCGCTTGTTCTCCCTGTTACCGGGCATTTACCATGGTCACTCATAAAATTTCTCCTATCTCTGTATGGGTTTAATCCAATGTCCTGTCACAAAGGGCTTCACTACAAACACATTGCGAATATTGCATGTCAGTTTTTCCTGTTCCCTGACTTGCTGCGCTCATCATTCAGTTAAGTTTTTTCTACAAGCTACACTCTAACAGGTATTTATAGTTTTACCTCCTAGTTAGGAACTATTCTTATATAATTTTCAAAAAAAATCAAATGCTATTCCAGACACTCCTGACAGGTCCCATAGACCACAACAGTTTTACGCTCAAAACGCCCCAATGATTGAATTTCATCTGGCAACGTTGCATCATCAACCTGCTTCCACTCAAAATCGATAATTTTTTTGCATTGTTCACAGATCAAATGGTGATGCTGTACATCTAACACTTCGAAATGTGCTTGACTTTCGATGGTTTCAATCTTGCTGATCAATCCCATTTCTGCGAAGGTCCCCAACGTCCGATAAACTGTATCGAGCGATAATGTCGGCATCCGCTCCATCAAACGATGATACAATTTTTCCGCGGTGGGATGATCAGTTGCCTGTGCTAACTTCTTAAAAATCTCAAGCCTTTGAGGTGTAAGGCGCAAACCTTGGCTGCGACAAGCATCCTCAAACCGCTTAAGTTGATTTTTTAGTGTTAGCTCCATAAACGCACTCGCCCAAATAAGAATAACTACTACTTAATAACTTATTACAATAACTGCAAAAAGTCAAAGAATTAAATAACGCATGAGGTTTTGATATTTACATCAAGCTATAATCTTGACTCATCAACCCAACTAAGGTAGAAAATCAAACCTTATTGCCGCCCTAGCTCAGTTGGTAGAGCAGTTCACTCGTAATGATCAGGTCGCCGGTTCGATTCCGGCGGGTGGCTCCAGCATAAAAACAGGCACTTAGCTTATATCAGCTAGTGCCTGTTTATTATTCAAGGAGTCATTTTCTAGCGATAACACGTTAATATTCATAATAAAAACATAAGAAAACTACCATCACGCTTGTGTTGTGTCGAAGCATTCAATAGAATCATCTTCTGAATATTGTAGTAATTCTAACGGGCTGAGGCATGACAACAGAGTTAACAGAACCACATGTGCAAAAAAAACCACGCAACAAACGGCGTGAATGGCTACTAATATTTTTTGCTATTCTCCTGCTGATATTAGTTCCTCAGCTTGAGAGTCGCCTGGTCGACCTGACTTCTCAGCTCCCAGTCAGCAACAGTATCATCGCTCTTGCCGTTATCAATCTGAATATCCTTCTAGTCCTCCTGTTTCTTTTTCTTATTTTTCGCAATATCTTTAAGTTAATTCTTGAACGACGGCGCGGTGTTCCCGGAGCAAAGCTTCGCAGTAAACTTGTTGGGGCATTCATTGCTCTGTCTCTGGTACCAACGATGCTCTTATTTTTTGTGTCTGCCGGGTTCATCAGCAGCAGTATCGACAACTGGTTTAATACTCAGGTAGAAAAAGCGTTAGATGAGTCTCTGGAGGTGGCGCAAACTTACTATAGGAATTCAGAAGCAAATGCACTTTATTATGCAGATCAGCTGAGCAACCGCATCAAAGAAGGTAAGTTTCTTAACGAAGAGAATCTGCCCCAATTAAAGCAATTAATCAAAGAGAAACAAGAAGAGTACAACCTCGGGATTGTTGAAGTTTTCTCCTCAACTCACGAGGAATTAGTCAGAGTCGCCAACCCCAAACTTCCCATTATCGAAATTACGACAGCAAGTTCGGATCCGGTCCGGGAGGGACTTCAGGGGATCCGTTTTTCTCAGATCACTCCGGTTGGACAGGCAGATTTAATTCGAGGAATTGTACCTGTTCAGTCCAACTGGAACCCGAAGGATATTGTTGGCGTTGTTGTCGTTAACTATTATGTCCCGTACTCTTTGATCAAAAAGATGAAAGAAATTGCATCCTCTGTTGATCAGTACAAACTCACTAAATCAATAAAAGGGCAAATACAACAGAGTTACGTCATCGTTCTGCTTCTCATTGCCCTGATTATTATTTTTCTTGCGACTTGGTTTGGATTTCATCTGGCTAGTGGCATCACTGTTCCGATTCAAGAACTGGCAACGGCAACCACCAAAGTTGCCTCTGGTGATCTTGATATTCAACTCAAAACTCGTAGTACTGACGAAATAGGGACGTTAGTCAATGCCTTCAATAAAATGACAACTGATTTACGTCAAGGACGTATTGAAGTTATTACTGCCAATCAAGAACTGCAGAACTCCAACCTTGAACTGGATCGCCGCAGAGACTACATGGAAATAGTCCTGGCCAATGTGACTGCCGGCGTTATATCGATTGACCGATCAGGTCATATGACAACGATCAATAAATCGGCTGAAAACCTACTACACTTCAATGCTGATAAGATGCTCGGTAAAGACTTCCGGGACGTCATTCCTGATAGCTACATGCCACAGATTATGGATCTACTAAAGAAGCTCTTCTATTCAGAACGGGGAACAGTCCGCCAGCAACTGACCATCCCTATTGGCAATGATAAATATACCCTGATGCTTAACCTAACAACTCTACGTGACAAACAGAACAACTTCCTGGGGACTGTCGTTGTATTTGATGATCTTACCCAGTTGTATAAAGCGCAGCGCATGGCAGCATGGAGAGAGGTTGCAAGGCGGATTGCCCACGAAATAAAGAACCCATTGACTCCCATCCAATTATCCGCTCAGCGGCTGCGGCGACGCTACCTAAAGCACTTTCCAGCGGATGACCATGTCTTCGATGATTGTACCAAGATGATCAGCGATCAAGTTGATGAGTTAAAAAACCTGGTTAATGAATTTTCCAATTTTGCCCGAATGCCTGCGACTAAACCGAGTGAAAACAATCTGAATGAAGTTATTAATGAATGCTTATCTATATATAGGGAAGCGCATAAAAATATCACCTTTCAGCGTTCACTGGATCCTCATCTACCAAACACGATACTTGATAGAGAACAAATCAAACGGGTCATTATCAACCTGCTTGAAAATGCTGTTGCCGCAATCTCAGAAAATGGAACCATTCAGCTCGAATCAGTCTATAATCATGATCTACAGATTATCACCCTAACAATCGCTGATTCTGGTTGCGGCATTCCGGCAATTGACAAAGCAAGATTATTTGAACCCTATTTTTCAACTAAAAAAACCGGGACGGGATTGGGTTTGGCTATTGTATCAACCATCATTGCTGATCATAATGGCTACATACGGGTTAGAGACAATAGCCCGCAAGGTTCGCTTTTTATTATTGAACTGCCTGCGACTGATAGCAGATAAGGATATTACAAATGAAAAGTATTCTCATCGTTGATGATGAAATTAGTATATGTCAAAGCCTAGAAGGCATCCTTGAAGATGAGGGGTTCCGAACGTCTTTTGCCTCTACGGGGGAAGAATGCCTGACCTTGATACAGTCCGAAGATCCGGATTTAATTTTGCTTGATATCTGGATGCCAGGGATAGATGGTCTACAGACACTCAAAAAAATAAAACAGCTACGACCTCACCAATTAGTCGTCATGATGAGCGGGCATGGATCAATAGAAACTGCGGTCAAAGCTACCCGTCTCGGTGCTTACGATTTTATTGAAAAACCACTCTCCCTTGACAAGGTCTTGTTATCAATTCATAACGCCATGAAAATTGGCCAACTCGTTGCTGAAAACAAAGCTCTAAAAGAAAAAATGGGCCAAGACTATCAGATGATAGGGGAAAGTTCGGCCATTGATCAATTGAAGCAACAAATCAAAATTGCGGCCCCAAGCTCTGGTTGGGTTCTTATTAACGGAGAAAATGGGACGGGCAAAGAACTTGTTGCGCGGGCAATCCATCAACAATCAACCCGCTCAGAAAAACCTTTTATAGAAATAAACTGTGCTGCCATTCCAGAAGAACTGATTGAGTCGGAACTTTTCGGTCATGAAAAAGGTGCGTTTACCGGCGCAACGGCAGCACGTAAAGGTAAATTTGATCAAGCGAATGGAGGAACCCTTTTCCTCGATGAAATTGGTGACATGAGTCTGAAAACTCAGGCCAAAATCTTGCGCATTCTACAAGAGCATAAATTTGATAGGGTTGGGGGCAACAGAATGATTGAGGTTGATGTCCGAGTCATTGCAGCAACAAATAAGAACCTGCAAGAAGAAATAAAGTCTGGAAAATTCAGAGAAGATCTTTTTTTTCGTCTCAATGTCCTGCCGTTTCAGGTTCCACCTTTACGCAAACGAAAAGATGACATTCCCCGCCTTTGTGAGCACTTTCTACACTATTTTTGCGGTAAAGAGAGTCGCGATATAAAGTCAATTTCAGCAGAAGCTTTAAACGCTTTGACAACTTACAATTGGCCTGGAAATGTCAGGGAATTAAAAAATCTAATTGAAAGATTAGTTATTATGACCCCAGGGAAAGTCATTAATCTTTCCGACTTGCCCCTGGGAATTAATCAGAATAGTCAGCAAAATGACCGACAAAGTCTCGTCTCGACAGACATGCCAAACTCATACCGAGAGGCCAAGGAGGTATTTGAGAAACAATTTTTACTGGAAAAGCTACGAGAGAATGATTGGAATGTTTCTAGAACTGCAGAGGAAATTGGGCTGGAACGCTCCAATCTCCATAGGAAAATTAAGGGTTATCAAATCGAGCCTACCTGAGTAATAATTCAATTCCCCAGACCAATTCTCACAAAAAAACCCCATCCTCTCGTGTGAAGGATGGGGTTTTCAAATAATTTCGGCAGCGACCTACTTTCCCACACAGTCTCCCATGCAGTATCATCGGCGCGGTAGGACTTAACTTCTGTGTTC
>JAQIBX010000159.1 GCA_027858895.1 Desulfuromusa sp.
GTAGCGCATAATACTGGTCAAAAATCCCAAGGATATATGCAAATCTATTTTGACATGACATTTGCTAAACGTATCGGAGGGAGTTGATGGGGGTGACCGGCAATTGCCACAACTTCTAACATTTGAAAACCCCACCACCTGCTCACCCGAACATTTTATATTTTACGTTGCCTCTTTCTCAGACTTTTCTTCCTGCGCTTTTATTGTTTCAATAATCCCCCATTTAAAATTCTCAAAGATCTTATTAGCTTGTTCCGTCGGAAGATTGTGTGCTTCAACTTTGGCAATAAACCAACCCACAAAGCATGGATAGCAGCCAGAAAATCAGAGTCAGGGTCTTTCTCAAGCATGTTCGTCCACTTATTCAAACGCTGTGACATCATCAGAAACACCCACGGGCGTGGGGGCAATCAACGCTGCCGGTTGATTGCAGAGTAATATCGACTCTTGACGGGGGGGGGGTGAAGATGGGAAAATGTTTAACTGCGCTGTGCTTAGATTGCCATTGTTTCAACGAGATTCAGTAAGGTCACCATGACACACATTAATTTAAATAGCCTTCGCATTCGATTAATGCTCATCGTCCTCTTGGCCGTAATTCCGATGATAGTATTAATCTTGTATACGGCTTCGGAAGAGCGCAGAAATGAGGTTGTCGATGTCCAGGATGGCGTTATGCCCCTTGCGAGGCTCATAGCCCTTCAGGAAGATCAATTGATCAATGCATCACACCAGTTGATGATCGCTCTCTCTCATTTTCCTTCTGTGGTCGATGGCAATCCGGCCGCGTGCAATGCACTGTTTGCGAACCTGAAAGATCAGCACTTCACGCGCTATGCTAATTTCGGAGTGGCCAATATGAATGGTGATGTGTTCTGCAGCGCCATCCCTTTGGCCGAGCCCATCAATATTGCTGATCGCGAATACTTCAAAAACGCCGTCAAGGCAGGGGATTTTTCCATAGGAGATTACCTGCTCGGCCGTATAACCGACAAACCCTCTTTAATTTTCGGTTATCCTATCATTGGTGAGGTGGACAAGATAAAAGGCGTGGTTTATGCGGCAATGGATTTGGAATGGTTTACCAGATTTGAAGCAGATGTGACATCACTGTTGTCGAAAGGCACGACCCTTGCCAAGATTGATAGCGATGGTATTGTTTTAGCCAATGATTACGAACACGAGGAAATTCTTGGAAAATCTTTTCCGATAAAGTCTGTTTTGGAGGCAATCAAGACCCAGGGAAAAGGTGTAGTTGAGGCCATAGACAGCCATGGTGTGCCGCGCCTTTACGCCTTTAGACCGCTGGGCAGCAAAATAGCTTCCGGCGAAATATTTGTGATCGTGGGCATACCAAAAGAGATTGCTTTTGCCGAGATTAACCATGTCATGGTGCGTAATCTGTCCCTGCTTGGGTTGGTGGCTCTCTTCGGGTTGGTGGCGGTTTGGTTCAGCAGCGACAGGCTTATTTTCCGTCCGACGAATGCCCTGGTGGACGTAACCCGGCGCTTGTGTAATGGCGATTTTGGCGCGCGCAGCGGCATTCCCTTCCAGCGAGGAGAACTGGGGCATCTGGCTCACGCCTTCGACGAAATGGCGGAGACCCTGCAGAGGCAGGAGAACGATCGAAAACAGGCGGATCAAGTCATCAGAACTCTGGCGGAAAATTGGCAGCTCACCTTTGATGCTATTGGCGATGCCATCTCTATCATAGACACGGAAGATGTAATTCTCCAGAGCAATAAGGCAATGGCAGTTCTCACCGGGAAACCGCTCCATGAGATCAACGGCAGCACGCACTGGGAAGTTGTGCATTACACATCCGAGCCGGTAGATGCATGTCCCATCACGCGCATGCGGGAAACCCTCCGGAGAGAGACACGGGAGTTGCAGCGTGACGGCCGGTGGTTCAGCGTGGTGGCGGACCCTATTATCAACGAAAACGGTGATCTTGCCGGATATGTCCACATCATGTCGGACACCACCGAGCAGAAAAAACTTGGGGATCAGTTCCGACAAGCTCAAAAGATGGAAGCGGTGGGACGACTGGCTGGCGGCGTGGCCCACGATTTCAACAACATGCTCAGTGTGATCATCGGGTATACGGGACTGACTCTGGCCAATACGGCGCTGCCCGGACCGCTGCGGCACAATCTTACAGAGGTTTTGAATGCCGCCAATCGTTCTGCGGACATCACCCGACAGTTGCTGGCCTTTGCCCGCAAGCAGGTTATTGAGCCCAGGGTGCTCGATCTGAATACGGCCGTGGAAGGGATGCTTAAAATGCTCCGGCGGCTTATCGGCGAGGACATCGATCTCGCTTGGCTGCCCGCTGCTGGTTTGGGGAATGTCAATATGGACCCCCCTCAGGTTGATCAGATTCTGGCTAACCTGTGTGTCAATGCCCGGGACGCTATCGCCGACGTGGGCAAAGTCACCATTGAGACGGCCAACGTGTCCTTCGATGCAGCTTATTGCGCGGAACATGCCGGTTTTGTTCCCGGCGATTTTATTCTGCTGGCTATCAGTGATGATGGCTGCGGCATGGACAAAGAGACTATTAACAATATTTTCGAGCCCTTTTTTACCACCAAAGAGGTGGGGCGAGGAACCGGCCTTGGTTTATCCACCGTTTACGGTATTGTCAAGCAGAGCGGCGGCTTTATCAACGTATACAGTGAACCGGACATGGGGACAACCTTCAAGGTCTACTTGTCGCGTCATGCGGGGAAGGAAGAAACGATCGAGACGAAAGTTGTGACGAAAACCCCAGCGAGCCAGGGAGAGACCTTGCTGCTGGTGGAAGATGAAAGTTCCATCCTGAAACTTGGCCAAAAGATTCTTAGTGAACTTGGCTACATCGTACTGGCTGCCGGAACGCCCATGGACGCAATCCAGCTGGCGCAAGAGTACACCGGTGAGATTCAACTGCTGATTACTGATGTAATCATGCCGGAGATGAACGGCCGGGAGCTGTCGGAACGCTTACATTCCCTCCGTCCGGATATCAAGACTCTGTTCATGTCCGGCTACACATCTGATGTTATCGCCCATCACGGCGTCCTGGAAGTGGGCGTACACTTCTTGCAAAAGCCTTTTTCCATGAGTAGCTTGGGTTCTAAAGTACGCGAGGCGTTGGATGGATAGGTGCACGGCATTATGAATAATAAATGGCTAACCAGACTACTGCACCTGACCGCGAGAACGTCTGCGGCGCTATGCGGGAATTTCTTTGGCGCGACAGGTGAGTCGCGGCGTAAAAAAATCTGGATTTCACATTTGACAATGGAGTTAGGCCAGAATCGTTCCATTTGCACAACTGGTTAAATGTGAAAATCCCACGCACGGAGTTTTAGCCTTCCAGAAGGTCTTAGTTTTGACAGGGTTTTTCCCAAGGCTACGCCTTTCGGCGGGAGATCTATTCATCCCGCCAGCGCTCTGGTCCTGTTCTCAGCCTTACAGAAGCAACAACAGTTCTCTTGGCGTGTTAAATAGGTATGAGCAATTAACGTACCGTGACAATATCCTTCAAGCTTTTTAGAAATTTTTTCTTTGCCTCGGTATGATAAACTTTCGAACTGAAAGGACGGTCCAGGCTGGGTTAATGTAGCACCCTGAATGTTTATTCAGTTTTCAATCAATGATTTCCGGAGGCCTTTTGCCAAGCTTAATTTCTAATCACGTTTTTCTGCTGTTCGTCATCATTATCCTCGGCGAAGGACTCGGGCGCATCCGAATCAAGTCATTTTCGTTTGGTTCGGCCGCCATCATCTTTGTTGCTATGGCCTTTGGCCACTTTGGCTACACTTTGCCGGCGGAATTCCAAACTCTGGGACTGGTGTTATTCATCTATACCGTAGCCGTATCAGCCGGGCCCGGCTTTTTCAAGTCGTTTAAGAAACAGGGACTGAGCCTGGCGATCGGCGCCATCATCATAATTGTTGTGGCCGCGTTAATGACGATGTTCTGTTCGTGGTTGTTCGACTTCGATGTAGCAACTGGTGTCGGGCTCTTTGCCGGGGCTTTGACAAGCTCACCCGGCCTGGCAGTGGCGGTTGAGACAGTCGGCGGTAATGCCGCCGCGGCCTATGGCGTCACTTATGCCGGCGGTATTATCAGTATCATCGTCTTTATCAACATGCTGCCGCGCATTTTGAGAGTTGACGTCGGCAATGAAGAAGCGGCGATGGACAAAGAGCGGACCGAGAACTACCCTCCCTTCACATTTCACCACGTCGAGGTGACCAACACCAACCTGTTTGGTAAAAGGATCGTCGATCTAAAACTTCCGGAGATCGCCCCGGTGGTGCTGACGCGTCTGCTTCGCAAGGGAGCGACCGAGCCTCTGCTGGTGAACGGTGAGACGATTTTGCAGGAAGGGGATCATCTGCGGATCGCCGGGCGCGAAAGTGACCTGGAGCGGATTGAGTTGTTTCTGGGGAAAGCGATCGCTGGCGAAATTGCCTTCAACAAGGTGCTGACCAAAAAACGTATTGTCGTCTCAAAGCCAAGAGTAGCTGGCACCACCCTGGGCTTCTTCAATTTAAGAGAGACCTTTGGTGTGCAGTTGACGCGGATCAGCCGAAACGGCATCGACCTGCCAGCCTCAATGACCACCAAGCTGCATCTCGGCGACATAGTCCATGTGGTTGGAGAAGAGGATGCCCTGAAGAATGTCAGTCGGATCCTCGGAAACGACATGAAACAGACCTACAACGTCAGCTTCATGCCGATCCTGATTGGCCTAGTCGCAGGTTTCCTCTTCGGCCAGATACCTCTTGACCTCCCCCTGATCGGGCGCTTCTCTTTCGGTATCACCGGTGGCGTGCTGATTTCCGGATTGATTCTTGGCCATCTCTACAAAACTGGCCCGTTTATCTGGGAGATGCCGACCACAGCCAATGACTTTTTGCGGGAACTCGGACTGATGTTCTTTTTGGCAACAGTTGGCACCAAAACTGGGGCAACCATCGTTGCAACAGTCATTGAACAGGGGCCGAAACTGGTGGTAGCCGGGCTGATTGTCACCATTACGCCGATGGTTTTTTATGTCATTATCGGTAGATATGTGCAAAAGATCCAGTTCCTGCGTATGCTCGGGGTTCTGACCGGAGGAATGACCAGTACCCCGGGTCTGGCCGCAGCCAACTCCTATACCAGTTCCTCTTATCCGGCTTCAGCTTACGCTACCGTTTACCCAGTCGGTCTCATCGGCATGGTCCTGGTAACCAAGGTTCTTGTGTACGTTCTTTCTGTCATCTGAACACTGAAACAAAGATGCCCCCTTGAGATCTTGTCGCACCAAGGATTTGCTCAAAAATGGTGACCAACAGCTGGAGGAAGAGCGTCTCGAGAGTTGTAATATTCAATTTGATTTGCTAAATATTGGGTCTCTAACTATGAAAATTAAAGACCCGCTGTCTGCGCCCAAGCGTACTGGATTTCCGTGTTTAAGAAGTTGTTCCAAAATTTATCTCCCAATATCTAGAATGTCCAAAACTCCATCCCGAGTACATTGCGGACTTTATTCAAAAATCGAAATATCAATTTTGAAGGAGCCCGATCATCCACACCTACTGTTTGTCATAACTTGTAAGTTTTGAATTAGTAACATGCATGGGTGGATGTCTGATCAGATCTAACAAAGTCTGTCAGATCATGTCTGGTTTGCTACGTTAAAAGGTATGTCGGGAAATGTCGGGAATAATCAACAAAAAAGCCAGTCGCGTTGACTGGCTTTTTCCTATAACTACCTGATATTGTTTTTAAAAATGGTCGGGGCGAGAAGATTTGAACTTCCGACCCCCTGCTCCCGAAACGGGTGCGCTATGGAAGCGTTCTATTGCCATTCATTTTCTCAAATATTTTAACATTCGATAATTCTACATTTAGATTGGCGGCTGATTTTCAGTTTTCAACCTTCGACTTCGTTTATGTTTGACTGGGGATATCTCGGAATTTTCTACAATAAATTCCGAAGACCCGTTATCTTTAACGACCATAAATATATTGGCCACTTATTCTATAGCTGAAATAAGCACGGATTTTGAGTTTTTCGTGCGGATAATGTTTCGTTAATGGCCCAAATGGAGCCGCTCGGTAAACCGCCTGGATTGCTTCAAAATCCAGCAGGTCTGAACCGCTGGTGTGCATCGGAATGACATCAATCAGTTCTCCTTTTTGGTTGACAATAATTTC
>JAQIBX010000081.1 GCA_027858895.1 Desulfuromusa sp.
GGCTGAAGATGAGTCGAAAAATGCTTATATAGTCGATAGTTCAAAACTTCAGCATACTCAGCATCAGTAATTTTTCCATCACACCAATCCCTATGAGCAACTTTAAAATGTTTCAGTATCTCCCTGTGGTCTTTAACGTGTTCGTCAGAGATGTCTATGTCGAGGGATTCGACACGTTCAAAATGAGTTTCAATGATTTCGGTTATTTGGTTGAGGATTTCTGCCGATTCTTCACCGTCCTGAACCATTTTAAGTAATGATTGGATATTGAATGCATTGCCCCTGAGAGCCCCAAGGGAAGACTTCATTTCGATATTATCATCTGACATAATACCTCCCGAACAGAGTTGTTGATAAAAACAGTAGTAAACAAATAAACACAAAACAAGTTAATTCCAGTCAATCAAGTCGTATATGTGGATAGAACATGATTGACTCTTTTGAATCTCCTTCTGGCTAAAGAACAGATCGCCTTCCTTGACCGTGGTTTTTAGCTCGCGTGCCCATATTCTCAACAGCTGTTTTTGTTTATAGTAGAGAGAACAAACAACGGAACATGGAGGGCTAGCTCCATGACAAAAGCTTTCACTTTAACAGCAGACAAATTCAACGGCTGGCTGATCCGCTTAGTCAAAGTTGAAGCCGAAGAAATCCGGGCACTGCTGTGGTCTTTCAGTTACTTTTTTGTTCTGCTCTGTTCCTATTACATCGTTCGGCCGTTGCGCGATGAAATGGGTATCGCTGGGGGCGTCGAGCACCTGCAGTGGCTCTTCACCGGGACTTTCCTGGCCATGCTCGCTGCGGTACCGCTGTTTGGTTGGATCTCTTCGCGCTATTCGCGTCAACGCTTTCTCCCTCTGGTCTACCTGTTCTTCATCTGCAACCTGCTGATCTTTTATTTTATGTTCCATTCCGGGCTCATGCCTGCCTGGGTAGCCCGAGCCTTTTTTATCTGGACCAGTGTTTTTAACCTGTTCATCGTTTCAGTTTTCTGGAGTTTCATGGCTGACCTGTTCAATGATAATCAGGCCAAGCGACTGTTCGGCTTTATCGCCGCAGGTGGCACAGCCGGGGCGCTGACTGGTCCGGTCATCACCGCGGGGCTGGTGGCCACCCTGGGTACGACAAATCTGCTGCTGATCTCCGCGGCTTGTCTAGGTTGGGCGGTTCTCTGCATTTATCGTCTGAGCGCCTGGAGTGCAACCAGACCGGTTCCGTCGACAGCCCCATCAGCTCTTAAGCAGGAATCGAACGCCGAGAAAGATATTGCCCTGGGAGGAAAACCCCTTGCCGGCCTCCTGCTGATTGTTCGCTCCCCTTTTCTCCTCGGCATCTGCATGCTCATCCTGCTGTATACGACTCTTTCCACCTTCCTCTACTTTCAACAGGCACAAATCATTCGCGACAGCTTCAGTGACCCCGCGCAGCGCACCCCCGTCTTTGCCGCCATGGACTTTGCAACCAATGCTCTGACGATCCTTATTCAGGTGTTTTTCACCAGCCGGATTGTCAAGGCGTTCGGTCTGGGCTGGTCTTTGGCCATTATCCCCCTGCTGCTTGGTGCAGGCTTTCTCTTGCTCGCAGCGCTTCCCACCCTGTGGATATTGGTCAGCGTCCAGGTCGCTCGCCGGGCCGGGAATTATGCCCTGATGAAACCCTCGCGCGAGATGCTGTTTGTGGTGCTTGACAAGGCAGAAAAATACAAGGCAAAGAATATCATCGATACGGTTATTTACCGCAGTGGCGATGTCGTCAGCGCCTGGGCCTATGCCGGCCTGCAGGTGCTCGGATTGGGACTGGCCGCGATCGCTCTGCTCGCGGTACCCCTCTGCGGCGGATGGGGCTGGATCAGCTACCGACTTGGAAAACAGCAGGAGAACCTGGCAATGGCAAAGGAGAAGAAAAAATGAAAACTAACAAAATATGGATGTCTCGACGCGCATTTGTCACTTCAATCAGCATGGCGCTGGCGTCCTTCTGGCTCATGCCATGGCGTCTGCAAGCCGCCGAGTCGAGGATGTTACGCAAAACGATTCCAGGGACCACTGAAAGCTTGCCTGTGATCGGCCTGGGCAGTTCGCGAACTTTTGATATCGACCCCAACGACCCGATCTTTACCGATCTGGTGACATTGATGCAGGAATTCTTTGCCAAGGGCGGCGAGCTTATTGATTCATCGCCGATGTACGGCTCAGCTGAGCAGATTATCGGGAACTTGCTGAACCGGTCCGGCGGTCGAGATCGGCTGTTCGCCGCAACCAAAGTCTGGACCGATGGGGAAAAATCCGGGGTTCAGCAAATGGAAAGCTCGGCACAAAAATGGGGCATTGACCATTTTGATCTGATACAGATTCACAATCTGCGCGATTGGCAAACTCACTTAAAGACTCTCAAAGAATGGAAAGCGCAAGGGAAAATTCGCTACATAGGGATCACCACGTCACATGGTCAAAGTCATCGTGAACTTGAAACCCTGCTGCGGCAGGAACCCTTTGATTTTGTTCAGTTCAGTTACAACATCGAAAATAGATCCGTCGAGGAGAGATTACTGCCACTCGCTATCGATCGTGGTATCGCCGTATTGGTGAACCGCCCCTATCAGCGTGGATCTCTGTTTCGCACAGTCAAAGGGAAACCCCTGCCCGACTGGGCTGCCGAGTTCGATTGTCAAAGCTGGGGCCAGTTTTTTCTCAAATACATCGTCTCCCATCCGGCGGTGACTTGCGTCATCCCTGCGACAACCAAATTGCATCACCTTCAGGACAATCTGGCTGCGGGTTTAGGCCGGCAACCGGACGCAGCGTTGCGCAAAAAAATGGAGCATTATTTCTCAGCAATTTAGGATTATCCGGAGATTATCCGGGGACATAATACCCATTGCTTCAAACCCACAAGTTGATAAAAAAGGGTATTATGTCCCCGGAATACTTTCAGACTTTTTGTTCAGACTCATTTCATGTTAGAAACACGAGGGTCCCTTCAGACTCATTTCATTTTGGAAGAGGCTCCGTCTTTACTTTTCAATAAGAGAGGATTACAATTCGACTATACACATAACAATGAGAGGGGGAACTCATGAAAAAGCAGTCTTTATCCATTCTATGTACACTTCTTCTATTAGCAATCACGTCAACCTTCTGCCTTGCCGAACAACAAACTGATCTTGCCGCAATTGTTGCTGCAGAAAACTTTGTAAAAAACCTCGACAAATCAGATTTTTTAGCGGCTTGGAACCAAACAGGCACAGTCAACCAAAGCTATACCGATCATCCTGAATGGTTTAAAAAAATCCTTGCGGTGCGTCCACACCTTGGACAAGTGGCTGAACGATCACTTGAGAAACTCAGTCGGCATGCTGATTGGGTCGGGCTACCCAACGGGGACTATCTACGCGTCAGCTTTACAACCGTATTCCAACACAAGAAAGACAGCTTGGAAACGGTTGTGCTGTTCAAAGAACAGGGAAGATGGATCGTTAGTTCTTATCATTTGCGTTGATAACAATGAGACTATCTGCCTTCGGACACCAACTCTGACCACAGAATATCAACCTGTTGCAGTGTTTCTGCAACAGGACCTGAGTTGTCGACCACAAAATCGGCTCGTGCTATTTTTTTCTGTTGCGGCATCTGAGCCGCCATCCGTTGTTGTGCGCCAACCTTACTCAAACCATCCCGAGCCATCAGACGCTTAAGCTGTTCGTCAGCATCAATCTTGACCACCAGAACTTTATCCACACGGGTTTCCGCCCCGACCTCGAACAACAATGGGGCCTCATAAACAATCAGCGGGATATCGGTTCTTTTCTTTAATCCCTGCAACCGTTCAATCGATTTTTTTGCTATTTCCGGATGAACTATACTATCCAACGCCGCACGGACTTTCACATCGGCAAAAACCATCTGCCCCAATCGGTCGCGATCCAGATGGCCATCATTCTGAAGGATTTCTGATCCGAACATCTCGACTATTTTCTTTAACGCAGAGGTTCCTGACGCTACCACCTCGCGAGCCAGTTGATCAGCATCCACAACAACAGCGCCACGGCGAGCCAATTCCTTAGAGACGGTACTTTTACCCGAAGCAATATTCCCTGTGACTCCAAGAATCAACATGCTATCTCCCATAACAAAACACTTCCTCTTGACTTAGCTGACCAATTGACGATGATCGTAACATCTATGGATTCTTCTGCCTATAATTTCAAACGCTGCAAACTCTGTCGAGAGATAGCAGCAGAACCTGCTTACGATCTAGGTGACAGCACCATCTATGTCTGTCGGAATTGCGATTTCCACTTCCTGAGCCAACTTGACTGCCTGTCTGAAAAAACCACCGAGGAAGGGCAACTCAACGAAACATCGCGACGATACATAGAATCCCGCATGGATGAAAATAGCCCCCTACTTCAAAACCGCCTTAACTTTGTTAAGCGACAGCTGGATTTATCCCAGTGTAAAACGCTTGATATCGGCGCTGGACTCGGGCAATTTCAATTACTGCTCAACGGTTGTGGTGCCAAAGTTAAGGGCATTGAACCAAGTTCTCTTCGCCGAGCATACGCACTGGAAAAATTTGCGGTCAACCTCCACAGCGAACTGGTCGATCATGATTATTGGCAAACGGGATTTGTCCAATATTTCGACCTGATCACTCTATGGGATGTGATTGAGCATGTCGATTTTCCGCGAGAAACTCTGGAATCGGCCTTTAAGCTACTCAAACCAGGTGGGATGCTATTTCTGGATACGCCATCACGAGAAGTTTTGTCCTACCAACTGAGTCAGCAACTGTATCGTTTCAGTGCGGGGAAAATCAGTTTATTTCTACCCAGCTTTTACTCAACCGTCCGCTATGGTCACAAGCAAATTTTCACCCAGCAGCAATTATCCGGACTCATTGAAAGTTGCGGCTTAGGAATAGTTTTCTCCACCGATTCAGATACAAACAAACTATTCTCCAGCCACAAGATCATCCTTGCTGGCCGCAAAACAGAGCCGACGCCAGCAGAAACTAAGCCATCAACTGTCCGCCATTGACCTCTATCACCTGTCCGGTGACATAGCCGCTTAAACTATCAGCGGCAAGATACAATGCGGTACCGACACAGTCCTGTGCTGTTCCAAGACGCTGCAAGGGGATACTGACCCGGGTCTTTTCCAATTTATCCCGATTCGAAAACTGTTCATGAAATGCGGTATCGATGGTTCCCGGAGAAATCGCATTAACGCGAATATTCCGATCAGCCAATTCCCGAGCCAAAGAGCGCGTCAGCGTACTGACAAAAGCTTTGGAAGCACTGTAAATCGAAGAACCGGGGCTGCCACCAGTTCGGGCAGAAATCGAACTGACATTGATGATGCAGCCACCCCCTTGCGCGGCGAAACCCGGAAAAACAGTGCGACAAGCCGTCACCACCGAACGGGCATTGAGGTTGAAAACCTGATCGATAAAATCATCATCCGTTTCCTCCAACCGCCGCCTGGCGACCATACTGCCCGCATTATTTACCAGGACATCCAGCCGTCCGAAATATTTGATCGTTTTATCAATAACCTCTTTGACTGCAGAGCTTGAACTCAAATCAGCTTGCAGTGAAAAAGCATTTCCACCTCCAGCATTAATCCTTGCTACACAGTCTGAAACCAACTGAGAATCACTGCCGTGATAATGAATCCCAACTCTGGCACCGTAGCGGCCAAAAGCTTCTGCGATAGCGGCACCGATACCGCTGCCGCCGCCGGTGACCAAGACCACTTTCCCGGCAAGATCAGTTCTCAGTAGATCACTCTGAGTGTCAGGCATAGAGGCTCCCACCTCTCAATTCCCTCCTTCCAGAACCCTGGAGATAGCCTTCTGCCAGCCGTGCAATAGCTTACTGCGTGCATCCTGGCTGAGGTTAGGAGTAAACAATGCGTCTCTCTTCCAATGCTCACGGATATCGGTAAGTGACTTAAATATGCCAAACTGTACCCCCGCCAGATAAGCAGCACCCAAGGCCGTGGTCTCTGTTACTTGAGGCCGTTCAACTGGAATATCCAGGAGATCTGCTAGAAATTGCAGGAACCAGTTATTGGCAACCATACCACCATCGACCCGCAACGCTTTTGGTGCTGTTCCGCTATCCCGCTGCATCGCTGCCATCAGATCACAGGTTTGATAACCAACCGATTCCAAGGTTGCCCGAGCGATTTCAGCAATCCCGGTATCACGGGTCAAGCCAAAAATGGCTCCGCGGGCATGAGGATCCCAATGTGGAGCACCCAAGCCGGTAAAAGCGGGAACCATATAAACGCCTCGATTAGAATCAAGTCCCTGTGCCAAACCTTCAACTTCTCCTGCTGAATGGATCAACTTAAGTCCATCACGAATCCATTGGATGGCCGCCCCAGCAACAAAGATAGAACCTTCGATTGCATAACTGGTACGCCCATTTATTCGGTACGCAACGGTTGTCAGTAAACGATTTTTAGAGCGGTAAGCCGTTGGCCCCGTGTTCAACAGAACAAAGCAGCCGGTGCCATAGGTACTTTTAATCATCCCCGGCTCAACACAGGCTTGCCCGATAGCGGCCGCCTGTTGGTCGCCAGCTATTCCACCGATCGGAATGGCGCGACCAAACAAATCGACTGTGGTCAGCCCAAAATCGGCACTGCAATCTTTAACCTCGGGTAGCAGCGAGTGGGGGATCTGAAACAGGTCCAGCAATGATTCATCCCATTGTTGAGAATGAATATTAAACAGCATGGTTCGCGATGCATTGGTGGCATCGGTGGCATGTGATTTGCCCCCGGTCAAGCGCCAGAGAAGAAAACTGTCGATGGTACCAAAAGCCAGATCTCCAACCTCTGCCTTGTTCCTCGCACCAGCGACATGATCAAGAATCCAGGATAACTTGGTTGCGGAAAAATAGGGGTCGAGCAACAATCCGGTCCGCTCGGAAACTCGCTCTTCATTCCCTGCCAATTTCAACTCAGCACAGAACTCTGCCGTACGACGATCCTGCCAGACGATAGCATTATAAAGTGGCTGACCGCTTTGCCGGTCCCAGACGACAGTGGTTTCCCGCTGATTGGTAATTCCAATGCCGGTGACCTCGATCCCGGCCTCCTCTGCCTGCTGCAAAACCTCACGGCAGACGCTAAGGACCGATTGCCAGATTTCCTCCGGATCATGTTCAACCCAACCATCCTGCGGAAAAATCTGCCGAAATTCCTGTTGGGCAACAGCGACACAATTTCCAGTGTCATCAAAAATCATCGCTCGAGAGCTGGTGGTTCCCTGGTCAATTGCAAGGATGTGACGTCCACTCATGAGATCCTCCTTTAATTTCTAATTTTGCTCACTTTCTAACAATATCGAAAAAAGTCAGGCTTCAAAATGTTCTAATACGAAAATAAATATTGTATATTTACTTGCGAATCGAGTAAAGTCTGGTATACCAGATATATGGCTTATGCGCAAAAGAGACACGGCTAAACCTTCTTGCAGAGTTGGATTCACGATGAATCAACGACAACAGGAAATTCTAACCCTCGTTCACCGGCAAGGTTTTGTCTCTATCGAAACCTTAGCGCAAAACTTCAATGTCACACCACAAACAATTCGCCGCGATATCAATGCTCTCTGTGATCGACAATTGCTCACCCGCCATCACGGCGGGGCCGGGCTTTCGTCAAGTGTTGAAAATGTTGAGTACGCAACCCGACAAGTTATGAATCTGGAAGAAAAACGTAGCATTGCCCAGATGACCGCAACTCATATCCCTGATCGAGCCTCCATATTTATCAACATCGGTACCACAACAGAAGAGATCGCCAAGGCTCTACTGAAGCATACCGGTCTGAAAATAATTACCAACAATTTAAATGTTGCCGCCATCCTGCGCAGCAACCCCAGCTTTGAAATCATTATAGCAGGTGGCATCGTCCGTCAACGGGATGGCGGTATCACCGGTGAAGCAACCATCGATTTTATTCGCCAATTCAAGGTTAATTTCGGCATCATCGGCATCTCCAGTATTGATATTGACGGTGCACTGTTGGACTTCGATTACCACGAAGTTCGGGTGGCCCAAGCGATTATCGAAAACTCCCGGCAGGTTTTTCTTGCTGCGGATCACACAAAGTTTGAACGAAATGCAATGGTTCGCCTGGGGGACATTGAACAAATCGATGCCCTGTTCACCGACCACTATCCACCGGAGCATATTGTAGCTCTGCTCGCGGAAAAAAATGTCGCACTGTATGTTGCCGACAAGATTTCCCCCCTTGATCGCTCCACGGCAACAACGAATTAAAGGTAAGGAAAACTGCTCCATGGCCATGACCTTAGAAAATGTTACCAAAATAGTTGCGAAGGAATGTCATATTGATAACATTTCTCTCCAGCTTGAACCCGGCACATTTAACATCCTGCTCGGCCGAACCCTGTCGGGAAAAACCACTTTGATGCGCCTGATGGCCGGCTTGGAACGACCAAGCCAGGGAAGAATTTTAATTGATGGTCAGGATATGACCCGCATTCCTGTGCGCAAACGGGATGTGGCAATGGTCTATCAGCAATTTATCAACTACCCGTCAATGACCGTTTACAAAAATATTGCCTCTCCACTCCGGTTAGCCAAAGTTGCCGGAAAAGAGATCGACCGCAGGGTTCGAGAGGTTGCCGAAGTGTTACATATCGACGCACTGCTGGATCGATTTCCAAATGAACTTTCAGGCGGGCAGCAGCAACGCACAGCCATTGCCCGGGCATTGGTCAAGGATACGGAACTTTTGCTCCTGGATGAACCATTGGTCAATCTCGATTATAAACTTCGTGAAGAATTGCGCATCGAAATGCGTGAGATTTTCAAACGGCGCAAGTCAATTGTCATTTATGCCACCACAGAACCCCTTGAAGCGCTGGCACTAGGTGGCAACACCGCCGTTCTCCACGAAGGACATCTGGAACAGTTTGGCTCGACGATTGATGTCTATCAGCACCCTCAATCAACCAGGATTGCTCAGGCATTCAGTGACCCGGCCATGAATTTTTTCAACGGCACCATCGATTCAGGCACTCTCCAGCTGGGAAACAAAGAACCAATGCCACTGCGACACCACCTTGAAGAGTTGCCTCCGGGCAGCTATCAATTTGGCATGCGCCCCAGTCATCTGCATCTACAGCGAAAATCGGATGATGATATCGAATTTCAGACCACCATCGACCTGATTGAGATCAGTGGCTCAGAAACCTTTATCCATATCATTCACAATGGTCATACCTGGATTTCCCAGCAGCAGGGAATACACGCTTACCAGATGGGTCAACCGATTCAGGCTTACGTAGACTTGGCACAATTATATGTTTTCAATCTTGATGGTCACCGGGTTGCATCTCCCAAGAATGATTCACTAGAACTGACTTAAAGGCAGCAATAATGGCTCGCATAGACCTTAATAATCTGGCCCACTCATATCTTGCCAAACCTAAAAGTGATGCAGATTACGCTCTGCGCAAAACAGATCATGTTTGGGAAGATGGCAGGGCCTATGCCCTGCTGGGTCCGTCCGGTTGCGGCAAAACAACTTTGTTGAATATTATCTCCGGGCTATTGCAACCTTCTGAAGGAAAAGTCCTGTTTGATGGGAAAGATGTCAGCGCATTGCCCCCTCAAGAACGCAATATTGCACAAGTTTTTCAGTTTCCAGTGATCTATGACACCATGAGTGTCTTCGATAATCTGGCGTTTCCATTGCGTAACCGGAAAATCCCCCCAGCTGAAGTACAAACCAGGGTCAAAGAAGTTGCTGAGATGTTGGAACTGGTTGATGTCCTGGATAAACGTGCTGCCAACCTGAGTGCCGACGCAAAGCAAAAGATTTCCCTTGGCCGGGGACTGGTGCGCAGTGACGTTGCTGCGATCCTGTTTGACGAGCCTCTCACGGTTATCGATCCACACCTTAAACTGATGCTACGCCGTAAACTCAAACAGATTCATGCCCGCTTCAAACTGACAATGGTCTATGTGACCCACGACCAACTGGAAGCACTCACTTTTGCCGATCAAGTGGTGGTAATGAACGAAGGGCGGGTTCTCCAGATTGGCACGCCACAGGATCTGTTTGAAAATCCGCAACATACCTTCGTCGGCTATTTTATCGGCAGCCCGGGAATGAATTTTTTACCCTGCACAATGCAAAACGGCAGCGCCTGTCTCGGCGAAATACGCATTCCGATCGGCAAGGAAACTGAACAGCTGCAGGGCAACTTTGAGCTGGGCATCCGCCCTGAATTTCTTGTGTTGCATAACAACCCACTTCCGGAGACCTACAAAGTCACAGTTAAAGAGATTGAAGATCTAGGCAATTGTCAAATTGTCAGAGTTCAACTGGCCGAGCACACACTCAAAGTCAAGGTTCCTGAAGGACAGGAAGTTCCTGCAGAATATGGCTTTTTGGAATTCCCCCCGGAGTGGATCAGACTTTATGCCGATGGAAATTTGATTGAACGCGGCGTGCAAAAACAACCGCAGCTGGAGCCCGTACAATGAATAAATGGGAAGATAACAAAGCCTGGTTCATGGTCATCCCGGTCTTTCTGGTCGTGGCTGTCTCCGCAATCATACCCCTGATGACCGTGGTCAATTACTCGTTGCAAGACATCTTCGGCCCCGGTCAACGGGTCTATGTCGGGCTGGAATGGTACAAAAAAGCCCTGACCGATTCACGCCTGCATGACGCGCTCAGCCGCCAACTGCTCTTCTCCAGTCTGGTACTGCTGATTGAGATTCCCCTCGGTATCATGATCGCACTGATGATGCCGAAAAAAGGCTGGGGTGCCTCTCTCAGCCTGGTCCTGGTAGCGCTGCCGCTCTTGATTCCATGGAATGTTATCGGCACCATCTGGATTATCTTCATGCGCCCCGATATCGGCCTATTAGGTGCCGCCATCAACAATATGGGGATCCCCTTCGATCACACGGCTGCGCCTTTTGATGCCTGGGTTACGGTTATGATGATGGAGGTCTGGCACTGGACGCCCCTGGTTGTACTGCTGGCCTATGCCGGTCTGCAGGCGATCCCCGAGGCCTATTTCCAGGCTGCACGTATCGATGGCGCTTCGGCCTGGGCGACCTTCCGCTACATTCAACTGCCGAAAATGCGCGGAGTACTGACCATTGCCGTGCTGCTGCGCTTCATGGACAGTTTCTTGATCTATGCCGAACCGTTTGTCTTGACCGGCGGTGGACCCGGCAACTCAACGACCTTTTTGTCGATCTATCTTGTCAAACTGGCAGTTGGTCAATTCGATCTCGGTCCGGCTGCTGCATTTTCAATGATATACTTCCTGATCGTGCTGCTCTTCTGCTGGTTGTTTTATCAGGTCCTATTGAAGGTCGGAACCGGAGATAAATCATGAAGTTCCAGAAACGAACCATCGGCCTGATCGTCTACTTTATCCTGCTGCTGTTGCCGATCTATTGGATGCTGAACATGTCGCTGCGGACCAATTCGGATATCCTCAGCATGTTCTCTTTTTATCCCAACGACCCCACCCTCGAGAACTACATCAAAATCTTTACCGATGAATCCTGGTATTCAGGATATTTGAACAGCTTTTACTACGTCAGTATGAATGTCGTAATCTCGCTGGTCACGGCCCTGCCAGCGGCCTATGCCTTTTCTCGCTACAAATTCCTGGGCGACAAGCACCTGTTCTTCTGGCTGCTGTCCAATCGCATGGCGCCACCAGCAGTCTTTCTGCTGCCGTTTTTTCAGCTCTACTCGACTTTCAATCTGATCGATACCCATTTTGCCGTGGCCCTCTCCCACTGCCTGTTCAACGTGCCGTTGGCGGTCTGGGTCTTAGAAGGATTCATGTCGGGCATCCCGCGTGAAATTGATGAAATGGCCTATATCGACGGCTACAGCTTTCCGCGCTTCTTCCTGACGATCTTCACCCCCTTGATTCGTACCGGTATCGGCGTCACCGCGTTTTTCTGTTTCATGTTCTCCTGGGTCGAACTGCTTCTGGCCAGAACCCTGACGGTCACGGCCGCTAAGCCGATCGCTGCCATTATGACGCGAACAGTCAGCGCCTCGGGACTTGACTGGGGGCTGCTTGCCGCCGCCGGAATCTTGACGATTGTGCCGGGTGCCCTGGTGATCTGGTTTGTACGCAACCATCTGGCCAAGGGCTTTGCCCTCGGTCGGGTTTAACGAGGTATGAATATGTCCCTGGAGTGGATGGCATGGACCATGCCGACGGCAATCTTCTTTATCACCATTGCCTGTCTGCTGGTAGCGATGACGGTCTGGCAGGCTAAGGCCCCTAGCGGTGAACGTAAAGGTTTTTTACCTATCAAGACGACACCAGGTGATCGCCTGTTTATCGGCCTCTTGAGCAGTGCCTTTATCCATCTCGCCTGGATCGGACTGACCAGTTTTACCCTTTGGATCGCCTTTGTAATTGCCCTGATCTGGATGGCTATTTTAATGCGTTGGGGATAAACAAAAAAGGAGTAAATGTTTCACTTTGCGCGGCGATCAGCCCTTTGCGCCGACAAAGAAACTCGGGAAACCGAGCAAACAACGAGGGGCCAAAGATGGAGGAGAGATGATGACAGATGCAATTCACAAGAGAAAATTAGATGTGAGGCTCTTGATCAGTCTCACGGTCGCATTGTTGATGTTCTTTGCAACATCCGCAAGTGCAGACACGGCAGCAGCCAAGAAATGGATCGATAGCGAATTTCAGCCCTCGACCCTTTCAAAAGCGGAGCAGATGAAAGAGATGGAATGGTTCATCAACGCGGCCAAACCCTTTAAGGGGATGAAGATCAAGGTCGTCTCCGAGACCATTCCGACTCACGAATACGAATCAAAAGTTCTCGCCAAAGCCTTTACCGAAATTACCGGCATCGAAGTCACCCACGATCTGATTCAGGAAGGTGACGTCATCGAAAAACTCCAGACCCAGATGTTCTCGGGAGAAAATATTTTTGACGCCTACATCAACGACTCCGACCTGATCGGCACCCACTGGCGCTACGGTTATGTCGTCAACCTGACCGACTGGATGGCCGGTGAAGGCAAGGATGTCACCCTGCCGACCCTCGACGTCGATGACTTCATGGGGAAATCTTTCACCACCGCCCCGGACGGCAAACTCTACCAACTCCCCGACCAGCAGTTCGCCAATCTCTACTGGTTCCGTTATGACTGGTTCAATCGCGCCGACTTCAAAAAGCAGTTCAAAAAGCTTTACGGCTACGAACTGGGTGTTCCAGTCAACTGGTCGGCTTATGAAGATATCGCCCAGTTCTTCAGCGAGCATGTACGAGAAATTGACGGTAAAGCTATTTATGGCCACATGGACTACGGCAAGAAAGCTCCTGACCTTGGTTGGCGCTTTACCGACGCCTGGTTGTCGATGGCGGGTGCCGGCGACAAGGGTATTCCTAACGGCAAACCAGTTGATGAATGGGGCATCCGGGTGGATAAAAACGACCGTCCAGTTGGAGCAAGTGTCAGCCGTGGTGGCGCCACCAACGGCCCGGCGGCCAAATATTCCTTGCGTAAGTACATGGAATGGCTCCGCAAATATGCACCTCCGGGCGCCCTCGGTATGGATTTTTACCAGTCGTTGCCAAGCCTGGCCAAAGGGAATGTTGCGCAGCAGATCTTCTGGTACACCGCATTTACCTCTTCGATGGTTGAAAAAGGGACTGCCGTGGTTAATGACGACGGCACCCCGAAATGGAGGATGGCACCATCTCCGCACGGGCCCTACTGGGAAGAGGGGATGAAGCTTGGTTATCAGGATTGCGGTTCCTGGACCCTGATGAAGAGCACACCGGTTGATCGGCGCAAGGCGGCCTGGTTGTTCGCTCAGTTCGTCGTTTCCAAATCGGTTTCTTTGAAAAAGGCTCACGTCGGACTGACGCCGATTAGGGATAGCGACATCCGCGATGCGTCCTTCACCAAACGTGCCCCCGAGCTCGGTGGTCTGGTCGAATTTTACCGCAGTCCGGCACGCGTGGCCTGGACGCCGACTGGTACCAACATTCCTGATTATCCGAAATTAGCGCAACTCTGGTGGCAGAACATTGGTGAAGCGGTCGCCGGCGAAGTGACAGTTGATACGGCAATGGATAACCTTGCAAAAGAACAGGATAATATTCTCATTCGTCTGGCACGGAGCAAGTCACAAGGGGACAAGGGTCCGCTCATGAATGAAGAACGGGATGAAGCCTACTGGCTGAATCAACCCGGGTCACCAAAAGCAAAACTGGCGAACGAAAAGCCGCAGGGTGAGACCGTTAATTACGATGATCTCATCAAAGCCTGGCGAGCAGGCAAAGTAAAATAAAACCAAGACCGTTACCATTGAGGTCAATACGAGGGGGCCAGGGTAACAAGCCCTGGCCCCTGATTTATATCCACTCAGCTAAACACTGAGATGGGGAGGCAACATGGGAAGACAGGAAAGCTTAGCAAAACTAAAAGATGATAGCCTCTTTGATCTGATTATCATCGGTGGGGGTGCCACCGGCTGCGGGGTTGCTCTTGATGCAGCAACACGCGGCCTCAAAGTTGCTCTAATTGAAAAGAATGATTTTTCCGAAGGAACCAGCAGTCGAAGTACCAAGCTGGTTCACGGCGGAGTTCGCTATCTGGAAATGGCGGTCAAAACATTGGATCGGGTGCAGTATAACCTGGTCAAAGATGGATTACATGAACGCGGGTTATTACTCAAAAATGCCCGGCACCTGTCAAACCGCATCTCTTTTGTTACACCACTGTACAAATGGTTTGATGTCCCTTACGTTTTTGCCGGTCTGAAATTTTATGACATCCTCTCCGGCAAGCAAAATATCGGCCACAGCCGTTTGCTGAGTCGTAAAGAAGCCCTCCGGCGCTTTCCGGGATTGAAATCTGAAGGACTCAAAGCAGGGGTGCTCTACTATGACGGTCAGTTTCACGATGCCCGCATGGCACTCTCTCTCGCTCTGACAGCAGAACAAAAAGGCGCCACAATTGCCAATCATGTGGCTGTAACTGGCCTGTTGAAAGATGCTGGAAAAATATCCGGGGTCAAGTTAACTGATTCATTGAACGGTGACACTTGGGAGGTGAAAGCCAGAGGGGTGGTTAACGCCACTGGACCATTTGTCGATCAGATCAGATTGATGGATAATCCAGACGTTCCAAAGATCATCACTACCAGCACCGGTATTCATATCATTCTGGATAAACGCTTTGCTCCGCCCGATACTGGGCTGATGATCCCAGAAACAGACGATGGTCGTGTTCTCTTTGTTCTCCCTTGGGAAGGACATGCACTGGTCGGCACCACCGATGAACCTGCCGAGGTTACTGAACACCCACAACCCCTTGAACCAGAAATAGATTATTTGCTCCGTCATGTGACCCGTTACTTCAACCTACAAGTCAGTCGATCTGATGTTAAATCTGTCTGGTCGGGGTTACGACCACTAGTTTCTGATCCCAAAGCTGCCGACACTGCTAAATTAGCCCGAGACCATATCATTGAAGATAGTGACGCTGGTCTGTTGACTATTGCTGGGGGCAAATGGACAACTTATCGAAAAATGGCTCTAGATGCCGTGGATCATGCGCTACAACTGTTCAATCTGACCGCGCCAAAACCGACCTGCCAAACCGAACAATTAGCAATTGTAGGCAGTGCTGACTATAAAGAAGATGGCGACCTTGAGCTGAGTACAAAATATGGTTTTGCCCCTGATACTGCCGCTTATCTGAATCGAACCTACGGTGATCAGGCCAGTAAAGTGGCCGAGCTAACATTAGCAGGTTACGCTGCACCCCTGGTTGAAAACCACCCTGTTCTTGAGGCAGAAGTTCTCTATGCTGCACGCTATGAACTGGCCGAACGGGTGATTGATGTTTTGGCCCGTCGCATGCCTTTAGCTCTGCTGGACACCGAAGCAGCCAAACAAGCGGTGCCCAGAACATTGGAAATCATGGCAACAGAACTGGGATGGGATCAGCAACGCCGTGAGGAGGAAGCGGTGTGGGCGGAACAGCGCCTGACTGATGCTCTTTAGAAAAAATCTGGTTAGAACCCGGCCGGCCGAGTCCAAAGATAAAAGCTGTGGCCCAATCAATTTTACGATTGGGCCTTCTTTAAGTTCTGGATATGATAATTTGGGGAACCGACGCAGTTTCAAAACAGTAAAGCCGGGGCAGCCCCCGATGACCCTGGGGACATGCCGGCTTTACTAACAGGTGTGCTGAATAGTTACAATTAAACCAGGTAGTGAACTGCTACCAGATTTGAGTAACGTTATTCTGTCTCTGTGATTTTGCCTTATACATCGCCTCATCAGCCAACTGAACCAGTTGAGTAGAGGACTGGATATTCTTGCCATCCAGGGTAGCGGCCCCTGAACTTATGGAGAGATATTCGCCGTTCAGACCCTCAAATTTATGTTCCTGGATAATTGAGCTTAACCGAATTGTCATCTCATGGGCACTCTCAACGGAGGTATTTGGAAGAATCACGGCAAACTCATCCCCACCATAACGTGCCGGCATATCACTCTTCCTGGCGACGGTCTTGATCAATTGACCAACTTGTTCAAGCACTTTATCGCCATGGGTGTGACCATAGGTGTCATTAATCAGCTTAAAATCATCTATGTCAAAAAACACCAGGGAAAGCGGTGTATTATGCCGGTCAGCCCGGCTGAATTCTTCATCAAGCCTGTTGTAAAAATGGCGGTGATTGTAGAGCTTGGTTAAACCATCGCGAATAGACATGTCCTCAAAATATTCTTGTGCAGTTTTCATTGACTCAAAAAGAATCGCATTTTCCAAAGCATTTGCTAAAATATTCGCCATCAACTGGCATAATTTGTAGATCCTTTTTGTGATGCCATTTTTTAATGGAGAGTTTGTCCTTAAGAAAAAAGTTCCGATGACCACCTCTTTTTTAATCACCGGAATAACAATAATAGAACTGTAGTCAAGGCCCTCTGTATATTGTTGAACGGACGCCATCAAAGGGTCATTTGCAATGTCATTTATGACGACGGATTGCTTGGATTCAAGCGATTTCCGGATTTCCGGGTACTTATCTAAATCTAGGAACAATTCTTCATTTCCAACCTGATCGCTGCTGGCCTTGACAAAGGCTTCTCCCTGAGCGTTGACACTGACGATGGAACAGCGTGCCACATCGATAATATCCGACATTTTTTCAACAATAAGGCGGAGTATCGCCACCGGGTTTCGAATTGCAGAGATGTTCTCTGAAAGTTCCAACAAAAAAAGCAGATCTTTATGCTCCAGATCGACATAATAGTCTTTTGTCCGCAGGTGGGCATCAACCCTTGCATTGATTTCGGGAAGGCACATCGGCTTGGTGATGTAATCATCAGCGCCCGCCTTTAAACCGAGAACCATATCTTTACTCTTTGAGAGTGACGTGAACAGGACAACCGGGATCCCTCTTGTCTCAGGCTTTTCTTTAAGAGTTTTGCAAGCGTCTATCCCATCTCTGATAGGCATTTCCACATCCAAGATGATCAGATCGGGCTGGTGCGCAACGGCAAGAGAGATGGCCTCATCACCGTTTTTACCTTCGAAGATGGCATAACGATCCTTAAGAGCGTCTTTCAGGATCTCTCTGAAAAAGAGTTCATCATCAACAATAAGAATTTTCTTTTTTGACTTCACAAACACCCCAACCAAGTTATCTCAGCGATAATAAATTAGCCGATCCTAGTTAATCTAGACTAAACACACCAACAAGTCAAAGAAAAGAACAGATTTCAATAAAATATTCATGCCACACGCAGAATCAGCATCGGCCCATCCGGAACAATAGCCCAACGAGCATCACGACCGAAGCGCTTCAGAAGTTGCTCAATTGCATTTTCCAAGTTGCTGACCGGTTGAAAGTGGAATTTTTGTAGAGTATCCGTATCGATTCCATCGGTATAGATCCAGATCTCATTTTTCAACCGCACTTGATATGTTTCCTGAGCGCACCATTGATCCAATACGAAAAATTCCTTGTTCCTAATTTTCTTGATAAAACTCTCGGGGCTTGTGGCATGTTCGAACACCTCCCGATATTCTTCGCTGCCAAACCCTTCCGGACATTCGGTCGCAATCAGAATGACCCCACCCTCCCTAGTCGCCCCGGAAACTCCGGATAGGCCCTTTGCGCTTTGATACAAATTACAATCGAGCGGCGCCCCTGCGTTGGTGGTTACAACAAAATCGAGGGGTTGATCGAGGATTTCCACACAATGTCGCGAAAGAAATTCAACGCCTTGCAAATGTGCTTTAACCGGATCACCGGCAAAGATTCCTGTGACCTGTTTATCTGTATCGAGAGTGACGTTGACAACAAAATCGGCGCCGGCTTTCTGCATGATCGCCAGCCCCGCTTCATGAAAAGGATTTCCCTCCAGCACTCCGTAAACAGTTTTGGGATGTGCAACCATTTCCGGACCGTGCATATATTTCAAAGTTTCTACTGAAGATATTCCCGGCAAAATCGATTTACGCCCACCGGAAAACCCGGCCCACATGTGTGGCTCAATAAAACCGGTTAGAATTTTGAGATCGGCATTGACATAGTGCTTGTTAACGTAAGCCGGAACATCTTCACCAACGTGACCGACCAGCACCATTTCATCTGGTTGCTGCGAAAAATGATTTATAATCCGATAGTTTTCAGCAATTTCTCGCCCGACCAGTTGAATCAGTTCCTCACCTTCATTGGGACGATGGATTCCGGTTGCAATAAGAATAGTAATACTATCACTCGCCACTCCAGCCTGTTCCAACTGCTCAAGAATCCCTGATAATAGCAGGCGGTTCGGCACTGGTCGAGTAATATCGCTAATGACAATAACGGCATCTTTCCGTCCTGCAGCAATATCCTGTAAAGAGGCTGAAGCAATAGGTTTTTCCAGAGCTTTTTTCAGTTCGTCTGCAGGATCAGCCAAAGGCTTGACCGCTTTGGGATAAAGAACGCCCTGAAAATTAGGGGTTTCAGAATAATTTAACTCGATTCCAGATTTTCCGTATCTTAGTTTGATTTGCATACTTTAACCTCTGATCAATTAAGCGGCATAGAGAACTTATGGGAGTTGTCAGACAACGGAAACAATAAGTTTAACACAGGAACATTCTGACTAATGGAGAAATAAACCCTACAACTTTGATAAAGATTCAATTTTCCAGTATGCTGGCACGATGCCAAGTGAATTTTACAGAACAAGACAAGCTTTACTTTAGATTTTTACAATGTTACCTGCTGTGGTACCTTGTCCGGCAGGAGCGCTATTAACAATGCTGAGAAAGTTTTTTTACCCATTCCTGTTGCCTAACGGGCTGCTCTGCGCGGCCGCACTCTTTATCCTGGCACAGGCGACCCTCCCTGCTGAATTTATCCCCTTCCTTCGCGTCTTTCCCTTTGCCGTTGTCATCATCGGGCTACTGCTCGGTTGGCGGTTCAATCGCACCCGACTGATCTACGCCATTGGCCTGATGCTGCTGGTCGAGCTGAGCCTGATCTATTTTTCAACAGGGCTAGCGAACCAACTGGTCTTTCAATCTGCTGCCTTGCTGTTGCCGCTGAATCTGCTGTTGGTATCCTGGTTTCGCGAGCGAGGAATCATCAACCTCCGCACTGCCCTCTGGTTAACCCTGCTCAGTGCCGAACTGTTGGCCTGCGCTGGATTGATCCATTACCGGCCAACGCTCAGCGAAAATTGGTTGAATTACTTACTTATCGATCTCCCTCTCTTACAAGGGCTGCCACTGTCGCAACCCCTGATGCTGGCCAACGGATTGGTTCTGCTGCTGCTTGTCGTCCGGGCACTATTCAATCTCGCTGCGTTTGAGGCGAGTTTTTTTTGGGCCCAGTTGATGATTTTCGCCGGATTTTCAGGGCTGGGAACTCAACCGTTGCGGCTCTACCTGGCCAGCGCGGGCCTGGTTCTGATCCTGGGAATTATGGAAAGTTCCCATTCGCTGGCCTATCGCGATGAATTAACCGGCCTTCTGGGCCGGCGCGCGCTCAACGAAGCGCTGGACAAACTGGGAAACCGCTACACCCTGGCGATGCTCGACATTGATCATTTTAAAAAATTCAACGATACCCACGGCCATGATGTCGGCGATCAGGTTCTGAGAATGGTTGCTGGAAAGCTGGCAACCATCAGTGGTGGCGGTAAGTTGTTCCGCTACGGCGGGGAGGAGTTTGTGGTGATCCTGCGCCGCAAGCAGATTGAAGACGCTATCCCCTACCTCGAACAGATGCGGCTAGTGGTGGAAAGCGCACGCTTTGTTCCACGCGGCAAAGATCGACCGCAGAAAAAACCGAAAAAACGCTACCTTGCCGGACTCAGCCTTAAAAAACCCCTGAAAGTCACCATAAGTATCGGCGCAGCAGCGCGAAATGACCAATTACAAACCCCCGACGCAGTGATCAAAGCTGCCGACCAGGCACTCTATCGAGCAAAAAAAGCCGGCCGCAACAGGGTTTGTCGTTAAAGATTTAGCTCTCTCAATTGCTTAATTGCTATTTTTCATAATATTATAGCGACACTTAAGCGGCCTAACCTTTTAGCTGATAGCTCAAGACATTAAACACACAGAAAGATTCAGGAGGTTCAGGTGGCTGTTATTGCATGGAAAGAAATTTATGAAACCGGTATCATTGCTCTGGACAACGAGCATCGCGCAGCTGGCCACCACAGATCCACTGACGGGCTTAGCAAATCGACGCTTCGCCATGCAGGCACTTGATCAACTTTGGCATAAAGCAGGTCAACATGCAGAGGAACTATCCTGCATGCTGATTGATGCTGACCACTTTAAGGAAATCAATGACAGTTACGGGCATGATGCTGGTGATATCGTACTGTGCGAATTATCCCAACAGCTAAAATATGCCCTGCGAACGGACGATATCGTGTGTCGTTTAGGCGGTGATGAATTTTTAATTCTCTGTCCGCGAACCAACAAAGAGGGACTCTTGCATATTGCCGAACAGATGCATGCCAAAATTGCTGAATTAACTATCCCGGTTCCCGGTGGAGCCTGGCGAGGCAGCATCAGTGTCGGGATCGCTGTCAAAACAAGTGCGATGAAAGAACCTGAAGAATTGATTAAAGCTGCAGATAATGGCGTCTATGCCGCCAAAAAAGCAGGTAAAAACTGTGTAAAATTGGGAATTTAGCAATAATGAGGGTCAGGTTACAGATTTTCACCAACCCAGCACCCGGCATCAACATAAAAAATAACGCGGATTCAGAACCTATTCTCTGTTTTATTCACATGGCTGCTGTAACCCGATTTCTCCCGTGGTGTTTCGACTCGTACAGGGCCTTATCTGCCAATGCAATCAGCGCTGCAGGCGACTGATCCTGCGAGGGAACGAGGGTTGCCGCACCCACACTTATCGTGACAACTTCAGAGATATCTGAGTGCAAGTGTTCAACCGCCAACGCTGCAATTAGCTCCAAGACTCTGGCACCAACCTGCAAAGCACCATCCATATTGGTCTCCGGCAAAATCACGGCAAATTCTTCACCCCCGTAGCGAGCAACCAGATCCGCTGGGCGGAGAACCGTACTTGCGAGAGCTTGCCCCACCTGACGCAGGCAATCATCCCCGGCTTGATGACCGTAATGATCATTATATTTTTTAAAAAAATCGATATCTGCAATTAATAATGAAAGTGGGTTATTATCCCGGCTAAGCCTTTTCCATTCCTGCGCAAGAATCTCATCAAATCGACGTCGATTGGCTATTTGAGTGAGCCCATCGATCAATGCCATCTGCTTTAAAGTGTCATTGAGTTCAGCAAGTTTTTGTTCTGCCAGTTTTCGGTCGGTGATGTTCTTGAACTGGCTGACAATGCCGGCAGAACCGACAATTGTTGTGAGTGGGGCAACGCTGAGGATATAATGTTCAGAATTAGTCAGTAGCTGAACATCATACTCCCGTTGTATTTTTGTTTCAGCAACTTTCAGCGGACAGGAGTCTTGCTGACAATGACCATAGTTCAGCAGATCGGCACAATTCTTCCCGACAACTTTTTCAGGTGAGGTGCCCAGCAAATTAAACATGGCATTATTGGCACGAATAACAATACCTTCGTCACTGAGTACCCACATGGCATCAGTAACTTTCTCGAAAACTTGTTCAAGCTCCATGCTGGTCATCTCAGCATGAAGTTGCTTGCTGCCGCTCTCTGCAACAATTTGTTCGAGTGCCGACTGTGTCAATTCAAAATTTTCACACCGTTGATGCAACTCCCGATTTTCTCCCGTGAGTTGCTTAAGTTTCAGTTTTAGGTCTTGAATTGTTTCGGCCATTATCGCCTCAAAGCTCTAAAAAAGGGAACCGCTCTGGTTCCCTTTTTTCTTTTTCACACAACCTCAATGAATCACAGGTTCAACCTTAAAATGGGATCTCATCATCCGGATTAAATTCCGGTTCTTCAAAACCACCGCCTTTTTGCTGGCCACTGCTATCATCCTGACCTTTATTATAACTTTGAGCTCCTGGATTAGAACTTTTGCCAGCACCAGCACCACCTCCACCGCCTTGGTTATCATCACGCCCACCAAGCATCTGCATCTGATCAACAACAACTTCAGAGATATAACGTTTATTTCCGTCACGATCGTCGTAAGAACGATTCTGGATTTTCCCCTCGATATAAATCTGCTTCCCCTTGTGGAGATACTTGCCGCAAATTTCAGCAAGCTGCCGCCAAGCGACAATATTGTGCCACTCGGTTTTTTCTTGCTTGTTGCCATCACGATCTTTGTATCGCTCCGTTGTTGCCAGAGAGAATGTCGCAACTGCGGTACCGGACGGGGTGTAGCGCAAATCAGGATCTTTACCAAGATTCCCAACCAAAATCACTTTATTGACTGACATATGTGCCTCCTATAAAAAATATTGAAAAAACCAATGAGAACTCAAGGATTGAAGTGAGGATTCTTGCCCAGCTGCTTGCATCCAGTCAAGATTTAAAAGAACTTCTTTCTTCCTCAGCGGTTTAACCGCCAAAAAACTATTCTTAAAAAATCCACTGAAAAATACTGATCAAAGCCTAACTAAGTGGGTACCAGGTCAATTAAACCGCTGAAAAACCACAGCCTGCCCTCGACATGACATCAATCTATTGAAATTATTTGACGAACTCCCTCGTAAGTCAGTACTATGATGTGTTTATATTTTTCTGGAGGGCTCTTCCGTGCTGCGCACGTTTTATTTCTATTTATTCTTTCTCCCATGGACGCTCATCGCAACAGTCCTGGCTCTGATTGTATCCCTGTTCGGCCAAGATCAGACGCATTCTTTTGTTCGGTTCTGGGGACGAAGCTGTCTGTTTTTTGCGGGGCTAAAAGTACAGATCCAGGGCATCGAAAATATTCCAACAGATAGCCCGGCCATCTATGTCTCCAATCACCAGAGTAATTTTGATATTCCAATCATCTATGCAGGATTGCCGATCCAGTTTCGCTGGATGGCAAAACAAGAACTGTTCCGGATACCACTTTTCGGCTTAGCGCTGAAACGTAGCGGCTTCATCCCGATTGATCGATCCAATCGGCGCAAGACAATGCAGAGCATTATTGCGGCAGCACAGCAGATCAAAGAAGGCACCTCAATGATTATTTTTCCTGAAGGCACCCGCACCCCGGATGGTCAACTGCAAGAGTTTAAAAAAGGCGCCCTATTGATTGCGGCTAAAGCACAGGTACCAGTCGTTCCCATCGCCATTCACGGCAGCTATCAAATTCAGCCCAAAGACCGCTGGAAAATCAATGGAGGAGCTCTGACAATAGAGTTTCTCCGACCCATCCCCACGGACGGGCTTAAAAGCAGTGATATAGATGCGTTGACCAACAAGGTTCATGATCAAATTGCCAATAGCCTGCAAGGAGCAACGACAAATGCCTGATCATCACTCCAAGAAATTACACCTGCTCCCTTTTGGTGGCCTTGGTGAAATTGGCATGAATATGCTGGGGATTGAATACGCAGGAAAGATTCTACTGATCGACTGCGGGTTAATGTTTCCCGAAGCCTACATGCTTGGTATTGACCTGGTTCTGCCAGATGTCAGCACCCTGGAAAATCGCACGGATGACATTGTCGGACTGGTTTTAACTCACGGCCATGAAGATCATATCGGGGCAATCCCGTTCCTCTGGAAACAACTGGGTGAACCTGTTATCTACGGAACCTGTCTGACCCTGGGATTGTTGCGAAACAAACTGAAGGAGTTTGAACTGGACCATCAGGTCGAGTTGGTGCAGATTAAACCACGTGAAAAAATCGATCTATTCCCCTTTGAAGTTGAGCCATACCGAGCGGCTCATTCCATTGTGGATGGGGTTGGATTCGCCATCCGCACCCCTGCAGGGATAATCGTCCATACCGGAGATTTCAAAATCGACCAGACTCCGGTTGATGGTGAGAATACCGATCTGGCACGGCTGGCAGAATTGGGAGAAGAAGGCGTTCTACTGCTGTTGGCCGATTCCACCAATGTTGAAAATGAAGGTTACACGCTATCAGAGCGTACTGTTGGTAAAGTCTTGGAAGAAATGATTCCGCAATGCCAACAGCGAGTGATTGTCGCCACCTTCTCGTCCAATATTCATCGGATTCAGCAAATAGCCGATGCCGCAAAAAATGCCGGTCGCAAGCTGTTGATTAACGGCCGCAGTATGGTCAGCAATGTTGACATCGCCAGACAACTAGGCTACCTGACCATTGCAGAAGAACAACTTATCGATCTGCATACCATGCGCGACCTGCCACCGGAGCAGGTGCTGATCATTACCACCGGCAGTCAGGGAGAACCACTCAGTGCCCTGATGCGGATCGCCTTGGGGGATCACAAAAAAATCGAAATAAATCCAGGTGACACAGTGATCCTGTCGTCAAAATTTATTCCCGGCAATGAAAAAGCGATCAGCGATCTGATCAATAACCTGTATCGTCGCGGTGCTGAAGTATATTACGAAAAAACCAGTGAAATTCATGTCTCCGGGCATGCCAGCCGCGAAGAATTAAAGTTAGTGCACGGTCTGGTCAAACCTAAATATTTTGTCCCGGTGCATGGTGAATATCGCCATTTGGTCAAACATAAACAGTTGGCCATCGAGATGGGCTTAGCGGCAGAAAACACTCTGGTTCTGGAAAATGGTCAACGGCTTTCCATCGACGCAGAAGGACTGAAACTTGAGGAGCGCTTCGAAACCGGAAGAGTGTTTGTTGACGGAAAAGGTGTCGGCGATGTTGGAACAATGGAAATACGCGATCGGCGTCACCTTGCCAACCATGGGATGGTGATTCTGGTGCTGGCGATCAACCAGTCAACCGGAGAAATTGTCCAGGGACCAGATATTTTCACCAAAGGATTTGTGCCGGAAGAAAATGAAGAGAGTGAAGCTCTACTCGCAGAAGCGAAACAATCGGTCTGTAACCTGTTGCAAGAACACAGTCATGAAATGATCAGCGACTGGGAAGAATTACGCGTTGAAGTCCGAAAAACCCTGCGGCGCTGCTTTAATAAGCGAATTGCTCGAAGGCCTTTAATTTTCCCTCTTATTTTGGAATTATAAATGAATGGCGCTCGTTTAAGAAATTTTGCAGTAATCTCGGGACTGTCCCCAGGGTCATCGGGGGCTGTCCCAAGAGTTTACGGGCCATGGAGCCGTGGCGGTTTGCACAAAAATCAAAATATCAACAACGTCCCATTGGGTTCTTAGAGTTGTCAGACATTTCCACGGCCCTTCCTGAAATCCGCCAGATTGACCACATTGGTTTTCTCCGGCGGTGCCAAAAGTGCTAAAAGTGATTCGCGCCATTTTTCCTGCGGAGAGAAATAGTCTTTGTCACCACCGCGCTTACGCAAAGTGTCGTTGACAAAGCTCCCCAAGACAAACTCTTCATCGGGTGATTCCGGCAGGCGTTCGAAGCGGTAACGAACCAGGTACTCCAGTTCATCGGCCACTTGGCGGATATGCGCCTGGACGCTACGGTCCAGCCCTTGAGAGCAGCAAACCGGGGAACTTTTCTGCTCCAGTACGGCCATCAACCGCTTATTTGTCTCTGGCTGTGGCAGGTCGCATAACCAGCTTGCTTCAGCAAGGATTCGGCCGGTCAGAATCTGGTCAAACCGGCTGAAGTCCTTTTGCTTCAGTCCGACAAAAACCAAGGCATAGCGACTGGCCTCTTCCATGACAATGACGCATTTTTTCCGCATCAGGGTGATGCGATGAGCGTACCAGTGCCAGGCACTCCCGTTCGCAGAAGAAGAGAGAACACACTTTGCCTTGGCCAGGTCGTCACTGAATACTTTGCTGGAGTGGAGATGGATCATATCGGACAGATAACCCCGTTAATTT
>JAQIBX010000082.1 GCA_027858895.1 Desulfuromusa sp.
ACCTTGTCGTTGTGCGAAAAAAGAATCCAAAACGACTGGCTGGCGCGTTTCGGTCATCCACTTCTGTTGATGGAAACTTTTGTCGACCCGCAGCGCTACCATGGCACCGTCTACAGGGCGGCAAACTGGTTATATCTGGGTCGCACTAAAGGGTTTCGTCGCACCCGTCAGGGCTACAGCCCGGTGGCGCAATCGCCTAAGATGGTATTCGTTCGTCCTTTACATTCCCAGACCCAGACCTTGTTATCCCGCCCGGTTCTTGACTTTCCCTATTGCAATGGAGTGCCGAAGATGATGCTGACAGCAGACCAAATGCGATCCTTACCCGATTTCTTCACTGCTATTCCTGACCCGCGTACCCCCCCAGGGGCGCCGTCATCGCCTCGCCACGGTGCTGGCGATTGCCGCAGGAGCGACTCTCTGCGGGATGCGTGGCTATAAGGCGATCTCGGATTGGGCTAAAAATCTCGGCCCTAAAGCTCGGGAACGGTTCCGATGTCGCTACGAGAAGGGAGTCTTTATCGTTCCAAGTGAATCCATCATCCGTAATATTCTGATCCGCGTCGAACCAGACCACCTCGACCAAGCGCTGCAACAATGGAATGATCGTTACTCAGGCAGTGACGAAAGCCTTGCTATCGACGGCAAGACGATGTGCAATGCCATTGATAAGCAAGGGCACCAGACTCATATCATGAGTGTCATCGGTCATCAGAGCAATATCTGCCACACCCAAAAAAAGTCGGCACACTGCCGGTAGGAGATGGCGACGAGGTCAAGCGAACCAACGAGATCAAGATGGCGATTCCATTACTTGAGGCAATCGATATTAACAGCAAAACCATCACCGGTGATGCCTTATTGACTCAACGGCGTCTGGCCGATTACCTGGTTGCAGAGCGACACGCTCATTACCATTTCACGGTCAAAGGCAATCAACCCGGCCTGCGTGCGAATCTTGTGCTGTATTTCCAGGAACGCAATGCACCTGATGCTGTCAGCGTTGATTTTGACCACGGGCGAATTGAAACGCGGAAGATCTGGACTTCAACCGAGCTCAATGGCTATCTTGACTTCCCCTGGGTGGGCCAGGCTTTTGTGATTGAGCGCGAAAGCATCAATAAAAAAACCGGAAAGGTCTCTAACGAAACCGCTTACGGCATCACCAGTTGTACGCCCGAACAAGCCAACGCTGACAAAATACTCAAGACAAACCGCGACCACTGGTGCATTGAAAACATCTGCCACTATATCATCGACTGGAATTTCGATGAGGATCGCAGCCGGATACGTACTGGCTATGGGCCGGAGAATATCTCACGGCTCAGACGCTTTGCTGTCGGGCTTATCAAGTCTAAAGGGGGCTCCGGCGTGGCGCAAAAGATGCGACAACTCACCATGAACGTCCGTTCGGTTCTCGATTATCTGCGGATGACGAAAAATTCTTCGGTGCCATGCACGTGACCGTGTTAGAACAAATTTGCCCTGGGGGTAAGCGAGATACATGTTGACAGGTGTAACTATATGTAGTAAAAGACTTCCTCGCTTTTAGGTACCCATGTTTCGTTTTCTACGGATCAGAAGCCCAGGAGTTCGAATCTTCCGCGGCGCGCCAATAAATTCAAGGAATTACGGCCACTTAGGCTGTAATTCCTTTTTTGGTTTTGTCCCACAGTTGTCTTTGTGTTACCTCTATGTTATCCCCGTGGAGCTATCGTCCGTCCAAGGGTTTTCGCCTCTCACCGTTTTAAGGAAGGCTTTCCTTCTCTAGACGAGTTAAACGAATATTCTTCCTTAACACTCGCTATCTCATGTTTAAAAATCCTATGAACATTTGCGAACCACATTTGAGAGGATACTGGAACGCTGAATGGAGTTTTTTCTGACATGTGGCGAAAACTTTCACGTCTGCTAAGTTTTGATAAGCGCGTCGCGTGTGTTGTTTAACAGGATTTCCAGTACGCATTAAAAAGCCCGGAACATCGGAGGGGATGAACCGGGCCTTCATAAATGGGTGGACTTCGGTCCCCCCGTACCCCAATACTCAGATATTCCGTCCGGTTTTAAGATTTCGTAAATAGCGGGCTCATATTTGCTCTACAGTCGATTCTTTTTGTTGCGGAATCATTTGACTGCCCTTGAAATTCAATATTTTTCAGAGCACTTAGGTTTTCCTACCGGCTACAGTCTCGTTGAGACTGTAGAAAAGCCATTCCTAAAATGCACCATCTATAGAACACCAAACGCCCACGGTTACCAGATCATGGGCGTTTCTTATGATGCGCTATTTATTGAACACTTTTACTGGATTGCAGGAGAAAAAATGACGGTTAAAAATATTGGACAGAGTGGGGACTTTCATCATCTCGACATTCCGCTGTTTTAAGATGCAGTGACGGCAAGTTTCCCGAGCCCGGCGATGGATTATTGTGAACACAAGTTGGACCTGAATGAGCATTGCATTCAACACCCGGCGGCGACCTACTTCGTCAAGGCCGATGGAGACTCCATGATCGAAGCCGGAATCTTCTCTGGCGATATTTGAGTTGTGGATCGCTCCCTCAACTCATCCCATGGGGATATTGTGATTGTCTCAATTAACGGAGAATTGATGGTCAAAAAACTGGAGACCAGACCAACCGCCAGACTGATCGCCATGAACAAACTCTATGCTCCGATTGACGTTCCCGAGTATGTAGGCCTTGATGTTTTCGGGGTAGCAATAACCGTGATCCATAGCCTTCGCCATTGTCGATTGCAATAACTTTTACGTCAGCTGTGAGCGCCTCTTCCGGCCTGATCTGAATAACGTCCCGATTGTCGTGCTCTCCAACAATGACAGCTGTATTGTCGCCTGCAGCCAAGAGGTTAAGGATCTGGGAATCAAGATGGGCACCCCTCTGTTCAAGGCGATTTACCAGATCAAGCGAAACGGTATTCAGGTCTTCTCCTCCAACTACATACTCTATGGGGATATCTCCTCGCGGGTGATGCAGACATTAGAACAGTTCGGCCCTCACGTTGAAGTCTACTCTAGAGATGAAGCCTTTCTTGATCTCTCCAGGAGGTCAGACCTCAACGACTATGAGCAGAAGATAATGATAAGGCCTGAAACAGGACCACCCCATTACACCCAACACCTTGACAATAAACGTAACACTTGTTACAAGGTGCACGACATAAATGAAACACTTGTTACGGGAAACAAAGCATGGCACGCACAACTGATCCGTTAATAAAGGAAAACCTGCTCGACAAATGCCTCGATGCCACCCTCGAAAAAGGGATTGCCGGGTTCGGTCTCCGCAAGCTAGCCAAACAAGTGGGAACGAGCGCCAGAATGCTCATCTACCATTTCGGGTCCGCCGAATCCCTGCTTATGGACATGATCAGGGAGTACAGCAATCGGGAAAAAAAAAGGTTTACCGGCCGGATGAACGAGCGGGGAAAGATGAGCACCGTGGGGGAATTCATCCGGTTCAATTGGGACACGTATCAAAAGGATGATCGGAAAAAGGTATTGATTGTCCTGATTGAGATCTATGCTCGGGCACTCCGGAAACGAGAAGAGCATGACGCGTTTTTCAAGGATATTTTGTTTGAATGGATTGAACTGGTGGAGGATATTTTGACGGAAACATACGGGTTTAACCACGACGATGCAAACAGGTGGGCGACCCTCATCATTGCCGTGTCCAGGGGACTTTTACTGGACTGGCTGGGATCGGAGGGTACGGACCGGACGGAGGGTGCCATGGCGGTATTTGCCGGACTGGCGGATAATTATAGGATAATCAAAAGCGAATGACACCATTCAAATTACAATCCAAACTAGTGGTCGACCCCTTTGCCCTGGTCACCTTTGCAATCGTGGTGGGCATGGTTGTCGAAGTCGTAATTTCCGGATTGACCATTGCCCAATCGGTTCAATCACGGCTCGTGGCCATTCCCGTGAACATGGTTACGGCGAGGCCTTATGGCGCCTACCGGGACTGGTTCTTTACATTGACGAGCGCGGACCGGAAGAACCAAGTGTTCAAAACGTTAATCGACATGGTCGCATTCGTATCCTTTGTGGTACCACAATACGCGTTGATTCTGTTCATCACGGGCGCCCATGCGGATCAGATTCTAACCGCGTGCATAACAGTGGCCGGGGCGAGCCCGTTGATCGGCAGGTCATACGGGCTGTATCTCGTGTGGTGCCGCGGAATGTTCAATGTCCCGCTTAAGTCCTGAAAGAAGAAAAAATTCATTGGATTTTTAATTGATCATCCTTCTCCCGGATGCGCTGAAACTGAATTATCCAATGGCAATCTCAATTTTTTCTGCTTGGTAGAAAATTATGATGTTTCCAGAAGCAGGGCACATCCAGGAGTAAATACGTAGTTCATGAAACTTTCCTTGTGGATTCAGTGCTGGCTGAAATTGGTTTTCATCAGAACATAGCGACGACGAGGGTTCTTACCCACTCAGTTTCTTGCTATTGACATACAACTAACACTAGATTACGAAAGAATAAAATGGCATACATCTACCTCGCATTTGCAATCATTGCTGAAGTCATTGCAACAAGTGCATTAAAGGCAACAGAAGAATTCACAAAGGTCATTCCAAGTATAATTGTTGTCGTTGGTTACGGTCTGGCATTTTACCTTTTATCGCATGCATTGAAAACCATACACGTTGGAACGGCTTATGCGATCTGGGCTGGGCTCGGTATTGCTTTAGTCACGATTGTTGGAATTTTTCTATATAAACAAATGCCGGATCTGCCCGCAGTCATTGGAATGGGGCTAATAGTAGCAGGAGTGGTAGTAATCAACGTTTTTTCCAAATCAGTTGGGCATTAAATCTAACGAATAAGGATAGATTGCGCGAGGAACGAGCCGCGATCTTATCCTGTGGTTGAACAAGCCCGGTCGCAATACATGTAAAGCAAATATATCGGTTTGATTTTGGGGTTGTTAAGGCCTTGATCTTTCAGGTACTTTTTTATAGGCGTGCAGAAACCGTCACCTGCTGACAGGCTAAAAATTTAGCTGGTACTGACGCCCTCTTTTGAACTTCTGATCCTCCTGTTTTAATGGTTAACGCAATACGATGCCGTTTTTTTTCAGACTAGCCCGATAGCCATGCCGGTCGTCGAAAGGCCGTAATCACCATATTCGCTTTGCAGTGAGGGCATTTGAACACCGGCCTTGGCCGTGGAGGATTTGGCTCAAGCATCACGCGTAAAATAAGCTGCACCAAAAATAAGAGCCTTTTGGCATTGCCATGTAAAAAACCATAATCCCGGACCCGGCGAAAGCCCCTGGGGAGGACATGTTGCAGAACCTGCCACAAAAGAAAAACTAGGGACGCCCCCCCTATTTCAGACGTCGCCTGGGCGGTGGTGCTGCTGCAGCAGCGGCATTTGCTATTGCGCGGGCTATTTCTTAAGGAAAGGACAAGACAGGGTGATTTCTGGCAAACAACAACTGGCAGGGTTTTCCCGTCGCCTTCTTCCGTTTATTGCACTCCTGCTATTTGCTGCCGCGCTGTGGGTCCTGCACCAGGCTTTGAGCAAGTTTCATTACCATGACATCGTTCGTTGGGTTCATGCCGTTTCTGTGACCGACTTGTTGCTGGCTATTGGTTTGACAATACTCAGCTACCTGGCTATGACGGCCTACGATCAACTGGCCTTTGTTTATCTGCGCCATCCTCTGCAACGGGGCCGAGTCATGTTGGCTTCCTTCATCAGTTATGCCTTCAGCAACAATATCGGATTGTCTTTACTCACAGCCGGGTCGATCCGTTACCGGCTCTATTCAGCCTGGGGACTCTCAGCCGAACAGATCACCAAGCTGGTGAGTTTTACCGTAGTGACCTTTTGGTTGGGAATTCTCACTGCTGGCGGGCTGGTGTTCAGCCTGCAACCGCTGGTCTTGCCGGCGGTGTCCCATTTGCCAATCACTTCAGTCCGAACTCTTGGCATTCTCTTTCTACTTCTGGCTGCGGCTTATCTGCTTACGCTCAAACTGCGGCATGCCCCGTTTCAATTGCGTTCCTGGGAATTTGCCCTGCCGTCACTGAAACTCGGCTTTGCCCAGTTGTTCGTTGGTGCGCTTGACTGGTGCCTGGCCGGCAGTGTTCTCTACGTGCTTATCCCCGAACAGGTCGCCTTTTCTTTTCTTCAATTGCTCGGTATTTACCTGCTCGCGCAGGTTGTTGCCCTGATCAGTCATGTTCCTGGTGGACTTGGCGTTTTCGAATCGATGATTCTCCTGTTCGCTCCAGAAGCATCTTCTGCAGAACTTCTGGGCTCACTGCTTCTATATCGCGGCATCTATTACCTGTTGCCACTGGTTGCTGCAACCTCACTATTGGCGGTGACTGAAGCGCTGAATCGTAAAGCCGTGGTCGGTCGAATGGTTCAGCTGGTTGGCCAATGGGGGTCTGTTATCGTTCCGCAATTTCTGGCCCTGTCAACGCTGATTGCTGGCGCGGTTCTGTTGTTTTCCGGCGCAGCTCCGGCGGTCCCTGAGAGGCTACACTGGCTGCGCGAGTTTATTCCGCTGCCAGTTGTAGAGGTTTCACATTTTCTTGGCAGTTTGGCCGGCGCCGTTCTCTTGTTGCTGGCCCGCGGGCTACAACGACGGCTTGATGCGGCCTACCTATTGACTCTTGTCTTTCTTGCCGTCGGCAGTCTTTTTTCACTCCTCAAGGGGGTGGATTATGAAGAGGCCACGCTTCTGGCGTTAATGCTGGTAGCCCTGATTCCTTGTCGGCGACATTTCTACCGCAAATCCTCGCTCTTTGCCGAATCGTTCAGTCTGGGTTGGATGGTTGCCATTCTACTGGTTTTTGTCTGCTCGACCTGGCTGGGGGCTTTCGCCTTCAAACACGTGGGCTATTCCGCTGATCTCTGGTGGCACTTTGCCCTGAAGGCGGATGCTCCCCGTTTCCTGCGTGCGGCAGTCGGGGTCGGGGTCTTGTTATTACTCTTCTCGTTCGCCAAGTTGTTGAGACCTGCAGCAAGCATTCCCCAGCTGACCGATCGCGCAGAGCTTGATAAAGCCCGGGCGATTATTGCCACAACACCGACAACCGAAGCCAACCTGGCCCTGCTCGGTGACAAGACCCTTTTTTTTGACCAAGAGTCTCGTGGTTTTGTCATGTACAGCATCGAAGGGCGGTCCTGGATTAGCATGGGTGATCCGGTCGGACCCCCTGATGTCGCCCGCGATCTGGCCTGGCAATTTCGTGAACTGGTCGAACAACATGGTGGACAGCCGGTTTTTTATGAGGTCGGCCCCAGCATGCTCCACGTGTACCTCGATATGGGATTGACTCTGTTCAAACTCGGAGAGGATGCCAGGGTGCCATTAAGTGATTTCACTCTGGCGGGTTCAAAACGCAGCGGCCTGCGCTATACCCATCGCCGTCTTGGCCGAGAGGGCTGCTCTTTTGAAGTGATCCCTGCGGCAGATATTCCTGCTCTGCTCCCGGATTTACATCGCATTTCCGACTCGTGGTTGAAAGAAAAAAATAGTCGGGAAAAAGGTTTCTCTCTCGGGTTTTTCAATGCTGACTATCTGCTCAATTTTCCAGTAGCCGTCGTCAGGGCGCAGAATGAAATTGTCGCCTTTGCCAATTTGTGGATCGGTGCTGAAAAACACGAGTTGTCACTCGACCTGATGCGTTACAACCAGCAGGCTCCAGACGGGATCATGGAGTATCTTTTCATTAATCTGATGTTGTGGGGACAGGAGCAGGGTTATCAGTTTTTCAGCCTTGGTATGGCACCATTGTCCGGTCTGGAAAATCGTCCCTTTGCACCACTCTGGAACCGGATTGGCGCTTTTGTCTTTCGCCAGGGAGAGCATTTTTACAATTTTGAGGGTTTGCGCCATTACAAGGAAAAATTTGATCCAGTTTGGGAACCCCGCTACCTGGCTTGCCCTGGGGGGTTTGCGCTGCCACGCATTCTGACCAATACCACGACACTGATTTCCGGTGGGATCAAGGGGGTCCTCGGAAAATGAACCAGAGCTGGACTTCTATCATTGGAAAATGGTCATGTTGATAACCTGGTTTCTTTCTCATCTTCTGCTGCTTTGTGGTTTTTCGTTGGCGCTACCGGTTATCGCGCAGATGGTCCGCCAGCGGCGGTCACCCGCTGGGACGCTGGCCTGGCTACTGACCATGGTTTTGATCCCCTATGTCGGAATCCCGCTTTATCTGGTATTGGGTGGACGAAAATTACACCGTTTGGCGGCTAGTAAGGAAGAACTAAAACTGTCTGAGCAGGTGCAACCGCTACCTGATCGTATCCAGGAGATGAACACCCTGTTACGCTCCTATGCTATTCCCGGAGCAAGCACAGGCAATCGCTTGACCCTCTGCCACAGCGGTGAAGAGGGCTACAATACTCTGGTCGGACTGATTGAAGAGTCTCATCAAAGCCTCTGGGTCAGTACTTTCATTCTCCATTCCGATTCAGTCGGGCGCGACATAATCGACCGTCTCGTGCAGCGGGCAAATGCAGGAGTTAAAGTCTACGTCTTGCTGGATGGTGTCGGTTCTTTACACACTGGAAAAGTAGCGCTGGCACCATTGCAGGAAGCGGGGGCGAAAGTCGCTTTTTTCATGCCGGTGTTGCATCGTCCTTTCCGTGGTCGCACAAACTTGCGCAATCATCGTAAGGCAGTTATTGCCGATGCTTGTCGGGTCTGGGCCGGGGGCACCAACATCGCCACCGAATACATCGGCCCGACACCCAGTTCTGAACGCTGGAAAGATTTATCTTTTATCCTTGAAGGGCCTGCGGTTCAACATTACCAGACCATTTTTCGCTCCGACTGGCTGTTCGCGACAGGCGAATCTCTTTCCCTGGAACATAAAGAAGTCACCATAGTAGACAATCTGCCCGGCAAAGGTCTGTTACAAGTTGTTCCTTCTGGTCCCGATGTCAGTGACGATCCTCTCTATGCAGCAATCCTTGCAGCTATTTTTCAGGCCAAAAAACGTTTGTGGATTGTCACTCCGTACTTCATCCCCGATGAAACCCTGTCCCAGGCACTGCAGCTGGCGGCTCACCGAGGCGTTGATGTTCGAGTGGTGATTCCGCAAAAATCCAATCATTGGCTGGCCGATATAGCACGCGGCACCTATCTGCGCGACTTGCAAGAGGCAGGTGGAAAAATTCTGCATTATCAGCCAGGAATGCTTCACGCTAAAGCCTTACTGGCTGATGACGAACTGGCATTGATCGGGTCAGCCAATCTTGATATGCGCAGCCTTTTTCTTAATTATGAAACCGGGCTGCTTGTTTATAGCCCCAGCGAAGTGCAGGAGATCAAAAATTGGATAAACAGCCTGAGCAACAAGTGCAGAGGTGGAGTGCCTAACGTAGGAGTCTGGCGTGACCTCAGCGAAGGGGTGGCCCGCATGCTGGCGCCTTTGCTTTAAGAACAAACAGACAAACATAAATTATCCGGCTACCGATTTTGAGAATCTCTCGAACTTTGAGCGGAAGTCGTGTTCGTATCAGTAGCGACTCTCTATGAAAATATTTTTCATCATTTTTACGGTTTTTCTCGCTACGGCAATATTGATAGGTGGTGGGCAGTTAATGCCAATTCCCAAGAATTTTGTTTATTACCTCTGGTGGCGAACAACAGCGTCAGGAATTGCTCAGAAGGGCAGCATCAGGGTCGAAGGTACGGACATTCACTATCGCTATTATGGTAATGGGTCCCCGGTACTCCTCCTGCATGGGGGATTAAGCCATCGGCTGAGCTGGTTCTCTCAGGTCTCCTGGTTGGTCGAATCAGGGCGGAAAGTCATATTGATAGATTCCCGCGGCCACGGTGATAGCGGTCTGGGTGACAATGCTCTGAGCTATCGTTTGTTGGCCGCCGATGCGGTTCATATTCTGGATCAACTGGATATCCAGCAGACCGATGTCATCGGTTGGAGCGATGGCGCCAATACAGCTTTGTTCCTCGCCCGTTACTGGCCTCAACGGGTCGGTAAAGTTGTTGCTATCAGCGGTAATTTTGACCCTTCAGGGATCAAACCTGAGGCACAAGAAGACAACAATATTCGCAGTTCTGGTTTGAGCTACTGGTTGAAACGCTGGTGGACCGGTGCGGGAGAACAATTTCTTGAACTGGAAGACAAAATCAAACACTTGTGGCAGAACGGTCCAAAGTTAGAGGCTGACGATTTACGCGGAATAACCACCCCTATCATGGTGATCATTGGTGAGCACGACCTGATCAAACTGACACATGCGCATGATATGGCCGCACTACTACCACAGGGCCAGCTGGAAATTATCCAGGATGGAGGGCATACAACACTGATGACCCATGCTCCCCAGATTAACCAGTTGATCAGCAAATTTCTCACCATTCCTAACATCAATGGAACAAAGCAGCCTTAAAATTATTTCTGGGGGAATGTGTTGACTGAAACAACTAGGGATACTTCCCCTACATTCGCCAAACTTGCAACCTTGCAAGCCTGACCCCGTGTCTTTCGAACTTTGAGGGTAACTCGGTAAGGCCGGGAGGTATCCCTTTATTCTAAAATCGATCCACAGCCAAAGCCGTTAGATCAATTTCGGGTTGCTGTCCTGCGATCATATCACTGATTATTTTCCCGGTAACCGGGCCCGTACTCAACCCCAACATCGCATGGCCGGTAGCAATATATATATTCTTAAAAGGTGGACACTGACCTATATATGGCAAGCCATCCGGTGAGCATGGGCGCAAACCGCACCATGGAGTAATACCTTTAAACTGGGACATATTAAAAGTGGGTAAATATTTCGGAATCGATTCAATAATTCCCTTAACCCTGGCCTGATTAATATGTAATCTCATCTCTCCCAATTCCAAAGTTCCGCCAAAACGCAGGGAGTCACCCATCGGGGTCGCCACCACCTTGGCTTCAGCAAAAAATATCGGTCGTCTTGCTTGCTGGGAAGGGTTATCCATGGTCAGGGTGTATCCCTTTCCAGGCAAAAGCGGTAGCTTAATCCCAAGTTTTTGGCATAATTTGTCCGACCAGACCCCAGCGCTAATAACAACATCATTAGAGTGAAATTCCTCACCATTTTGCAAAACGGTGAGAACCTTTTTGTTCCGGTTCTGAACCGAGCACACCTCTCCTTCAACCCGTACTACCCCCATATCCAACAATAATAGTTTAAGGTTTTCTATTAGTTTATGGGGATTCATATGGCTGTCGCCAGGATAAAAAACGGTTCTTAGAGTATCAATTTCTATATTGGGTTCTTCGGCCGCCAATTGATCTTTTGACCATTCGATGGCCTCCACTCCCAGTGGTTTGCCCAACGCTGCCGTCTCAAGTTCATCCTTAAAGCGTTTATCTGATTTACAAAGCACAAGATGGCCTAGCTTTTGATAATCACAGGCTAATTTTTCTTCAGCATAAAAGGAGTCAAACAATTCTGATCCGCGTTGATTCAATTGATATAGCAAAGGTAATGACCGTGTTACATGCTCTTCTGATGAGTTTTGCATAAATTGCCAGAGCCAGGAATAAAAGGATAGCTTGAGCTGGGGCCGTATTGCAAAAGGGCTTGTTGAACTCAGCATCCACTTAAGTCCTTTGGTGATCATCCCCGGAGCAGCCAAAGGAACATAGGCCGACGGGACCACCAGTCCGGCATTACCATGCGAACAGGAAAGCTGCTCTCGCTGTTGATCTACCAATATTACCTGGGCGCCGGATTTAGTCAGGTAGTATGCGGTAAATAAGCCAACTGCGCCGCCACCGACTATTACAATATCAGCCTTTTTTTCATTGGACATTCTGGATATCCTCCGCTGCGGTTTCATGGTTTGACTTATTAGGTAGAGTAGAAGGCAGGTTCAAACGTGTTTAGATTACGTATTCGTTCCCGTCACTTTCGTTAGACGAGGATACCTTTTACAACCGTCTGACCCAGCCCTCCCTTATCAAACCGTGCTTGCGGTTCACGGCTTTCCGATGTTCTTCACTATAAGGCATGCACCTTCGTCCAGACCGCTGTTGTCGGCACTTTGTACAAGTTATATTTTTCATACAACAACCTGTTGAATAAAAAATAGGGACGGCGCCTGGCTCAATCTGACAACCCGGGGCATGGCACCACAGCCAAAAGAGCTGGTGGAAAAGCTTGAAGCGTTGGAGCGAACGGGAGATTTTCGGGTGATGATTTCGGTGAAAGGGAAGTAGGGAATAATTAGAAACTCAACTTTCGCAGACGGAATAAATCGTTAACATGCTGAAATAATTAAACAAAAGCATCATCAACTGTAGTAAAATAGGTTATCGCCAAACAACCTGATACTAACAAGGAGATGATGCTTTGGACCAGATTGTAGCAGAAACTGTTTCATGTCAGAACCAAATTACTTCGTTCTTTGATAATCAGCGCATCGCACTATTACTGAAGCAAAGCAACATGGTCAAACAGTGCGGCATCGCTCCGGTTGTGGTTATGCGGATGATCTTCAGCCTGGTTTTCACCGGCAAGAATCTCTTCCGCTATCTCCAGGCCGACGCCTCCGGCAGTGAGGTCGGCAAGGATACCGTTTACCGCTTCCTCAATTCGGTCAATGTCAACTGGCGCAAGTTTCTGCATCGGCTCTGCGTCGCAGTCCTCAACAAAAAAATTCTTCCTTTGACGTCAATTGATACGCCCAAGGTGTTCATTGTTGATGACTCGCTCTACAACCGCAATCGGAGTAAAAATGTCGAGCTTCTGGCGCGTGTCCATGACCATAACGACAATCGTTTCTACCGCGGATTCCGCTTGTTGACCCTGGGCTGGTCTGACGGCTCAAGCTATCTGCCGGTCTCGTTCAGCTTGCTGAGTTCCGCCAACCAGAAAAACCGCCTGTCGCCAATGGTTGAGGTCGATAAGCGGACCAACGGATTCAAGCGGCGGGCCGAAAGTATTCGCAAGGCCCCTGAGGTGCTCAGGGATTTGGTGAAGCAAGCCCGCGATAGCGGCATCCGTGCCGATTATCTGCTCTTTGACAGCTGGTTCGCTTTCCCTTCGACAATCATTGGGCTACTCGAACAAAAGCAGCAGGTCATTTGTATGCTTAAGGCGGCGAAGACCAAATACGGCTATAAAGGGTTCGACCTCACTCTCAAAGAACTCTACAAGAGTGTCCGCAAGCGCTGCGGACGCGCGAAGATTCTGCCATCGGTCCAGGTTGAACTGGGAACGAATTCCCAGAACGAAACCGTTATGGCCAAGATCGTGTTTGTTCGTGCTCGCGGCTCCAAGAACTGGTTGGCGCTGTTATCAACCGATGTCGACCTCGCCGATGAAGAGATCGTCAAGCTGTACAAGCGGCGCTGGGACATCGAAGTGTTTTTTAAAATCTCAAAGAGCTATTTGCGATTGGCCAAAGAATTTCAGAGTCGCGGTTACGATGCGCTGGTTGCCCATACAACGATTGTCTTTGCCCGCTACATCATGCTGGAATTAGCCAGGCGTTCGGAAAAAGACCCGCGAACGCTGGGCACGTTGTTTCATGCCGGGTGCGATGAACTGCGGCAAGTTAGTTTTGTTGAAGCCGTCACCCTGTTGCTGGCCTCTTTGCAGCAACTGATCAAGGGGTTCGGCGACAAAATCGCAGCGCCGGTCGCAGAGGCGCTGGAAGAATTTATGGCACAAATACCGAGCCTATTCCGCCGGCCGATGCTACTTCCGGCCTGTATATTTTAAAATTTAAAGTAATATCATGTCGTTGCACCGTTTATGGCGGTGCGAAAGTTGAGTTAGAAATACAATTAAGGAAACTGCCCCCCGAATCCTCTGAGTTCACAGACAAAGCCCCGACTATTTGAACGATAGTCGGGGCTTTGTACTTTTCAGGGATCAAGACCCCCCAATTTTACCGTAAAAAACACCGGTCAGTATTCTTCCAGATTGCTGAATTCTCCCCACACCAGTGACTGTGTCGGCGCATTTACAAAATCAAAAATATTTTCAAGAATATTCAGGTGCTTCTGCTCCTCCATGGCAATTTTAAGGAGTAAAGCTTTAATCGCAGGGTCTTCTTCTTTTTCAGCAGCTTCCCGATAGAGTCTTGCGCTTTCTTTTTCTGTTTTCATTGCATACTGATAAGCATCCAGATTTTTCTTTAATAAACGCTGGGCAGTCTGATCCGCCTGCATTTCCGCAAAAATATCCTTCGCTCCTTCCAGTGCCGTACTCTCTGGCATTGAGTCTATAGTTTGTTTCTCTTTGAGCATCTGAAAAATTTCATAGTGTTTTTGCTCATCTTCAGCCAATTCGTTAAAAATCTTCCGCAGCCCTTCTGATTCAGTTTCGATAGCCAGTTTTTCATAAAAAGATTTTCCATCAAGTTCCATTTTCATTGCGAAATCAAATACATTCATGATTATCTCCTGATGACTTTATCTGATTAGTACCAATTTTCCGCAAGACCAGGTCCCCCCTTTAATAAAGGGGGATTTGTCTTTAATTGTCGCCTGCAAAATCCCCCGAGTTCAACATTAATCATTACAACCTAAGTGGCAACCTCAAAAAGACCCGACAAAGCCAATACGCACGGAATTATCAATGGTCCGACTGTCATTCCGAGACTCAATATCGAGGCGAATGTTCTGATAACCGACGTAAAGCTTGGCTTTGGGCAGCACCGCATAGGTCAGACGCACTTCGCT
>JAQIBX010000114.1 GCA_027858895.1 Desulfuromusa sp.
ATTGTCATGGGTGCAATCCCCTTGACACTAGTCGGAATTTTCCCCGGGCATTGGCTGTTTAACATGCCATTCAATGCAACCTCGATGATTGGTTTTATTGCCTTGGCGGGCGTTGTTGTACGGAATTCGCTGTTGCTTATCGACTTTATTCTTGATTATCGCCGCCAGGGTTATGCTCTGATGGACTCTGTACTGGAGGCCGGTGCAGTGCGTTTCCGCCCGATTTTACTCACCGCCTTGGCGATTATGTTTGGTTCAGCGGTCATGGTCAGTGATCCTGTGTTTGGCGGGCTTGCAATCACTTTGATCTTTGGTACTTTCGCCTCGACCATGCTGACTTTGATTGTTATTCCGCTGATCTACTATTTATGGCAACGCCATGAGGGGCCTTTACCCTCCTCTTAGCTCTGATCGTAATCAAAGGAATAACGCATGTTTTTTGTCGATAAGCCGTATGTTTCAGACTTTTTCAAAAGGACGGTCAGGGACAATAATATTCCGGTCGTGGAAACAGCATCGGCCAAACAGATGGATCTTTATGACAGGACGCAACTAATCAGTGAATCCTGTGCGATTGAAATGGTGCGGGAGGGGAAAAATATCCCCATTTATACAACCTCTGAAAATGCAATCGGTTGGATATCAGAAAATCTCTCTTTTTGTGATCTGCCGGAGAAGATTGAATTATTTAAAAATAAATTAAAATTCCGGCAACTGACAAAACCAATTTTCCCAGACTTTTACTTCAGGGGTGTCAACATCAATGAATTGAAAGATATTCAGTTTGATGAATTGCCACTGCCATTTATCATTAAGCCGAGCATTGGTTTTATGAGTATGGGTGTTTACAAAGTTACAAATTATAAGGAGTGGAATGGTGTAATTGCGTCAATTACTGCAGAAATAGATCAAGTTAAGGGTCTTTATCCCGACTCGGTTCTGGATACAAGTTCTTTTATTATTGAGCAGTGCATCAACGGAGAAGAGTTTGCTGTTGATGTCTATTACAATTCCGTTGGTGAAGCGGTGGTTTTAGGTATTCTGAAGCATGTTTTTTCTTCAGGCTCCGATGTCAGTGACCGGGTTTATGTTTCATCCAAAGATATCATTGAAAAAAACCTGACTGAATTTACAGAATTCGCCGAAAGGATTGGTCGTCTGGCTGAAGTGAATAACTTCCCGGTTCATATCGAGCTTAGAAAAGATAGCGATGGCACCGTCTTGCCCATAGAGGTTAATCCGATGCGCTTTGGGGGGTGGTGCACTACGGCAGATATTTCTTTTTTAGCCTATGGATTTAACCCTTACCTGTATTATTACCAGCAAAAAAAGCCCGACTGGTCTCAGTTACTGCAGGGGAAAGAAGGAGTGCTATACAGTATCGTGGTGCTGGATAATTCAACTGGTATCGCGATCGATAAAATCATATCATTTGATTATGATAAGTTGCTTTCAACATTTAGTAAGCCGTTAGAATTGAGGAAAATTGATTTTCAGCAATATCCTGTTTTTGGCTTTCTATTTACCGAAACAGCAGAGGACAATTTTACTGAACTCCAAAATATACTCGATTCGGATTTGAAAGAATATATCACCATAAAATGAAAGGTTAAACAATGTCACAGCCCATATCATTTCAATACCCGGAACGGATCAAACTTGCCCAGACACCAACACCACTGGAAAAAATGGAGCGACTGAGCAGTAAGTTTGGTGTTGAAATCTATTTTAAACGGGATGATTACACTGGCACGGAGCTATCGGGGAACAAAGTTAGAAAGCTGGAATTTATCCTCCAGCATGCCTTGAAACTGGGAGCAGACACTGTGATTACCTGCGGTGGGGCGCAGTCAAACCATTGCCGTGCGACCGCTTTTGCAGCAAAACGCCTTGGCCTTAAGTCGGTCTTGTTGCTGCGTACTCCCAATCCAGATCAACCACCAGCCCCCGAAGCCAATATTCTTCTTGATTATCTGGCCGATGCAACAATTATCTGGATTACGCCGGAGCAATATCAACAACGGGATCAATATTTTGCCTGGCAGGCAGAGAAACTTGTAGCTGCGGGTGCTTGCCCTTATATCATCCCTGAAGGTGGTTCGACTGCGCTTGGCTCGTGGGGTTATGTCGCTGCAGTGGAAGAACTGGTTGGTGATGTGGCATCATTAGGGGGGGCGTCGGTGCCGACAACGGTTATTTCTGCCATCGGATCGGGTGGGACATCTGCCGGGCTGATTATGGGAAATAAATTACATGCTGCTGGCTTGCGCATCGTTGGTGTGAATGTTTGCGATGATAGAGAGTATTTTCAGAAAGTCATCGGCAACATTATGAATGACTTTCAGGTTAAATACCTTGAGCAGCCCCCTGTAACCACCGCAGATATAGAAATTCTGGATGGCTACGTTGGCAAGGGCTATGCGTTATCTCAACCACAAGAGCTGGAAGCTATCAGGGATCTTGCGCGCCTTGAGGGTGTTGTTCTTGATCCGGTTTATACTGGCAAGGCTTACTATGCGATGATCTCAGAACTTGAGAAAAACCCCGAAGGCTTTGGTTCGCGGATTGTTTTCCTCCATACTGGTGGGTTGTTTGGCCTGTTTTCCATTGCTGACCAGATGGCAAAATTTCTTTGACAAAGCTGAAGTGAGTTTAAATCCGTTGTTGGCTTGCTGAACTTTGCAGAAGTCGTAGTTTGCTGGGGGGACAGATTAAATTCTGTCCCCGCTGGTATTTTAAGGGCAGCCGATTGGTTGCCCTATTTGTTTTAAATGACCTGTTCGGATTAAGGTTAGAGTAGGTTATCAACCAATATCTTGATCCCGATAGCGCAAAGAACAAGCCCGCCTGCAATCTCAACCCGCGGCCCCCAGAGGGCACCGATTTTTCGCCCCAACAGCATGCCAGCGGCAGTCATCACCGCAGCAATTACCCCGATCACCAGGGCGGGGATCCAGATGCTGATCCCCAGCAATGCCAGAGAAAAACCGACTGCCAGAGCGTCGATGCTGGTGGCAATCGAAAGCATGACCATGGTTCCACCTCGGGTCACATCTCGAATGCTCTCCTTTTCCTCATCCCCCCGTAGCGCTTCCAAGACCATTCTTCCGCCGACAAAGAAGAGAAGGCCGAAGGCGATCCAATGATTGTAGGCGTCGATCCATTGATACAGGCTAAGCCCAGCCAGCCACCCCAAAATCGACATCAAGCCCTGAAATAGACCAAAGTGAAAACTCAGTCGAAACCAGCGACGTTCCAGCAGAGGATCCAGCATGGCCCCTGAGGCTAGAGCTACAGCAAAGGCATCCACTCCCAGGGCAATCGCAATCCCGAATAATGTCATTATTTTCAAAGTTTGAACTGCTCTCTTTTACGCCAACAATGGTTTGGGTCATGCGTGGCACCATCACAGTAAGCGTAAAAAGTGTAAAGTTCATGATGTCCAGCGTCCAGCAACAATCCCAGCGTTTGGCCAGCGGTGGATACTTTACACGAAATATTTGGTATGGGAAACAAATGCAATGAAGGCATATTAATCGGTAACTTTCTGCCTTAACTCCTTCACCTTTCCCCTTATTTTCTTCTGGTCGGTCCGTTTTTTGATGGCGGTTTTACTCGGCCGGGTTTTTTTACGCGATTTTTTTGTGACCAGCGCAGATTGAATTATAGCCTGCAGCATTTCTAGTGCATTGAGTCGATTCTGTTCCTGACTGCGGGTTTGTTGTGACTTGATGATAATAACGCCATCATTATTGATGTGATGATCTGAAGATTGCTGTAAGCGTTGTTTTATGTTGTCCGGAAGGGAAGAATTGAAAATATCAAAGCGGAGATGAATGCCGGTAGACACCTTATTGACATTCTGTCCACCGGCCCCTTGGGAGCGGATGGCAGTCATTTCAATTTCCTGCTTTGGGATCATTATGCTATTTGAAATTTGCAGGTCTTCCATCTAGGGGTCCTTATTCTCTGACAGCCCGTCGTATTTGCGGGTCAGGAGGACGATTCAAGTAGCGGCTTAAGAAATCTTTCAAAGGTGACCCGTTGGTTTACCGTCAGTAAATCGATATCCCCTTCGTTATCGAGCAAAAAAGTGCCGACACCGATGACTGTTTTTGGCAGGTAGCCAGTTCCGGCAACGCTTTGTTCAATTTTGTCGATTCTTTTGCTGATCATGTTTCTTAATATGTCCAGGTCGAGTTCCATATTCTGTTCTCCAAATTTCTCACAGAGTTAGTCTGTGTTTTCTACATGAGGATAAAAGATTGTGCGCTACAGTTCAAGAATGAAGGTTGATTAGATGTGACCGAGTTGCCTGGAAAAATCCTCCGGTATCCCGGTGTCAAAGGTCATTTTTTCCCCACTGAAGGGGTGAGTAAAAGAAATCGATCGGGCGTGGAGAGCGAGCCGCTTTGCAGCAGTGGCCCCGTTTCCGTATTTCCTGTCCCCCAGGATAGGATGTCCATTTTCTGCTAAATGCACGCGGATCTGGTGCTTTCGACCGGTCATGAGATGAACCTCCACGAGGCTTAAGCCTTTGGTTTCTTTTACTACTTTGTAGGCCGTATGGGAAATTTTTCCCATAGCAAGATCATGGGTTGAGTAGACTCGGTGGGCTGCATTCTCGGTCAGATAAGAGGAGATCGTCCCCTGCTTGGGCGTCAGTTGACCTTGAACAATAGCAAGATAGTGTTTGTCGGTGAGCTTCCAATGTTCCTGAAGAAATTTCTTGGCCTGTTCGCTTTTGGCAAATAGCAGTATCCCGGAGGTATCTTGATCCAGACGATGGACGACATAGACCCTGTTCCGCGATTTAGGATTTCCTTTGCGGACATAATCATTGAGCAGATAATGGGCCGTTCGCAATTTGTCCCGCTCCGTGCCGATGGTCAACAGCCCCGGTGGTTTGTCCACTACGAGGATGTCTTTGTCCTCATGCAGGATGGGCAGTCCTTTTGGCTGACGCTTTTGGATCGGTCGGGTGTTTGTGCGCGGATGATTCAATGGATTGCCTGTTGTTTATTCAAGAGATTTATATTCAACCTTGATAATCTCAAGTTCTGACTGTCCGCCGGGGGTTTTAAATGAGACCATATCCCCCTCTGCTGAACCCAGCAGGGCTCGGCCAATCGGGGATATCCAGCTTACGTAACCACGCGAGGGATCTAATTCGTCTGCGCCAACAATACTGAAAACCTTTTCTTCGCCCGCTTCGTTTTCAACCGTGACAGTACAGCCAAAAAGGACTTTTCCGTTGGCAATTTTCTGTTGACCGGCCGGATCAACAATAGTCGCATCTTCCAGTCGTTGGGTTAGAAAACGGATCCGCCCATCATACTGCCTGAGCTTTCTTTTGGCATAGTGGTAATCGGCATTCTCACTTCGGTCGCCGTTGCTTGCCGCCCAGGCCGCAGTTTTAACCATCTCTGGGCGCAATTTGTACAGGGTTTCTTTGAGCTCAGCCCTTAATCTCAACGCACATGCGGGTGTCATGTAGATCGGGGTAGACTTCGATGTTGTTTGGTTCGCCATGGTGACTCATTTCAAGGATGATAGAGTTATGCATTGTGCTGTTTTGTGGTTGGTTTGCCGGGGAAGTCAGTCAACGTGTTTGCTTTCCTCTGCCCCTCGCCGCCTTTTTCTGCTGATCCGCATCTGGTGACTTACCACCTCTGCGTGTTTTAATAACCGTGTTTTTTTGTGTGTCAGCAGTTTTACGCTCTTCTCCCTGTGCTTGCACCTTTTTTGGCTTTTTAGGTTTCTTCGGGCGTTCCTTCGTTTGGCGAGTTAACGGGACTTTATGGCTCGGGATAAAACCGGTCTCAACCTCACGCACCAGGGTCTGGTGGATCAGGGATTCGATGGCGGCGAGTAACTTGACCTCGTCGGCACTGACCAGAGAAAGACCCTCTCCTTGGAAACTGGCACGACCGGTACGACCGATGCGGTGCAGGTAGTCTTCAGGAACTTTGGGCAGGTCAAAATTAATTACGTGAGGCAGTTCGGTAATGTCGAGGCCGCGTGCGGCGATGTCAGTGGCGACCAATATACGGGTTTTATTTGCCCTGAAGTCGGCAAGAGCCCGGGTTCGTAGCCCCTGACTTTTATCACCGTGGATGGCCACCGCCGAAATATTTTCACTCTTCAGATGCCGAACTAATTGGTCTGCGCCGTTTTTAGTGCGGGTGAATACCAGTACTTGTGACCAGTCTTTGCTGCGTATCAGATGGCTGAGAAGGGCCGGTTTTTTACTCTTGTCAACCTCATAGACCCATTGTTTGACACTCTTTGGTGTCGAGTTCCTCGGGCTGACCTCAATCTGCAGGGGACGATCGAGCAGGCTATCTGTGAGCCCGCGTATTGCGTCGGAAAAGGTTGCTGAAAAGAGCAGGTTCTGGCGTTTTTTCGGCAACAATAAGAGAATTTTGCCGATTTCGTCGCTAAAACCCATATCCAGCATCCGGTCGGCCTCATCCAGCACCAGTATCTCTATTTGCGAAAACTTCACGGCATTCTGGCTGAACAGATCCAATAACCGCCCCGGCGTTGCCACCAGCACATCAATCCCGCCGCGCAGTTTCATCATCTGTGGATTGATCTTTACCCCACCGTAAACAACGCCCGATTTCAGCGTAAGGTGTTGACCATAGATGGCAACGTTCTTCTCAATCTGCACTGCTAATTCGCGGGTCGGTGTCAGGATCAGCGCGCGGATGTGGTTTGCCTGCACTTTTTTGCCGTTGGCAAGTCGCTGTAGCAGTGGCAGGGCAAAGCTGGCAGTCTTCCCGGTGCCGGTCTGCGCCGCAGCCATAACATCCCTGCCAGCGAGGATAGCGGGGATCGCTTTAACCTGAATAGGGGTTGGAGTGGAATAGCCGATTTCGCTGATAGTACGAAGAATCGCCTCGGATAGTCCGAGAGATGCAAAAGACATAGGGTGTTTTCTCTTTAAGTGGTTGCTGGCTTTGATCGTGGAACGTGGTGGTGTTCGCCCTGACAACGGGATTGTACGTTGCTGTAGATGATATAATCAAGCGGATACGGTTTCTTTACGCACCAGTGGGGTGATACTGCAGGACAGTTCCCCTCCGCTCAGCCAGATCTCACCCTCCTGCACCGTGCACTGCAACTGCATGCTGCGTTGCACGAAGCTGGTCAACTCTTTGCTTGCAGCGGCAGGAAGTTCGATGACAGTCAGGTTGGCAAATCGTTGCAGCTTGTCGGCGTTTCGCTGCCACCATAAATCAGCACCACGACCGCCGTAGATATACAGGAATACCTGTGCAGCGCGACTACAGGCCTTGCGTATCCGACGTTCATCCGGCAAGCCAACGTCAATCCAGAGCTCTATTTCGTTGGTTAAATTCTTCTGCCAGAGATCAGGTTCTTCGTCGATACACAATCCTTTGGTGAAACTCAGATGCTCATTAGCGTGCAGGGCAAAAGCGAGCAACCGGACCATCATCCGCTCGTCGGTCTCCGAGGGGTGACGCGCCAAGGTCAGCGGATGTTCGGCGAAATAGTTGCGACCCATGTCAGAAACCTGCAGATTGATTTTAAAAATAGTGGCTGTCAGCGCCATTGAGTGTCCTTATTCTCGGATAGTCTCCCAGGGCTTTAATCGATTAGCAGTTGCTGGTTGGAGCAGAGAAACGGAGAAAGTAGGCTGTTTATTTAGTTCACTTTCAAGAATAGAACTTTCAGTTCATATTGATCGGCCGGTAAATGATCAGCCCTTTTTCCCCAGCGAGGTATGGGAGCAACTCTTCGTCCACCACCTTTTTCAGGGACAACCTTGAAGAGGCGTGTCGGAGGAAGACCTTACCTGCTTGTTTAACAACAATGCCGCTATGGGATACATCCAGTCCTGATTCAAAACTGTAAATGCCAACATAGTCACCACTTCGTAATCGGGCAAGTACCGATTCGTCGACCGCTTCGGGCGGAATAAAGACAACCTCGCGTTTCTTAACCGGATACCCCGGCAGATACAGCGTGCCATCTGCCTTTTGGTTCAATTGTTTCTCGACCCGGCGAATAACTGTCCCGCCGACCAGATCGGTCACATTGTGCAATTGGGTGAAGTCACCATTCCCCCATGCAGAGAAAAAATGATTCCGGTTTAAAAAATTGACTCGCCCTTCGCGGTAACGGATGCGGCGCAGGGTCTCTTGGAATCCATCAAAATTGGAGGTTCTGCGGAGCGCCTCTACGTAGTCGAGCAGGGTAAAGCAATCAACGCCATCAAGCCGGAGCACAAACATCTCGGCTGTCTCAGCGGTACCGATCAGGGAGTTGGCTAAGTAGGGCGTTTCGAGAAAAGCTGCAGAGATGAATGTGACTCTTTTTCCCGGGTCCGGAATCTGTTCGGCGTCATCCAGTAGGTGTTCAATTTTTTCCCGGTTCCAGTCACCCAGGTCAACGGCTTTCTTCCTTGGAGCCGAGCAAGAGATCAAAAAGACCGGCAAGACCAGGAAAAAAACGGTTCCCCAGACCATACAGCGGATGCTGGAACAGCTTATTTTTGAACGTATATATGGTGGCAGAGGGGGCAGGTTTTTAAAATACATAATCAGCGAGGCTCTTCTCTCAGTGCCTTTCTTGAAGCTCTATCGACCAGGGTAAAAAGCTGATCAATCTCATTTTTTTGCTTCGATGCCTGATGTCCACGCACTTTAACCAATTCACAATCCAGCAGATCGATCAGTCGATAAAACTGCTGGTACAGTTCATAATTGTCGAGGAGCTTATTTTTATTTGAACGATAATCATTTTGTTCCAACTGCTCACGTCTTCCCGGTAATCCGATAATGTTTTGCGAATCCGTATACACCGTCAACTTACATCCTGATGTCTTAATCTCGCTAAGCGCCCATAATAACGTCTGTAATTCCAGTTTTGTGGAAGATGTCTGCTCAAAGCGCTTCACTTTGACTCGTGTCCTTAATTCATCCAACGAGAGTCCAAGTTCAGACACTGCGAGGTAAGCGCCATAGCCAATTTTTGACTGAGCATTCACACTCCCATCGGTCAGGAGGATCAATTTAGACTGCTCGTCACGAGATCTTGGCAAAGAGCGCCTCGTGCAGGTTGACGGTGTGATTCTTTATCCGTCGCAGAGCAACGGCCATATCACTGAAGGTCAAGGAGGGCAGGGCGCCGCAGGATCCATCTTTCATCCGGGCGAGATGCGCTGTGCGAATTGAATCCGCCAGGTCGTTAAGCCGGCTGGCTTCGTCGTAGATCTTGCGGGTGCCGCTGGCATCTTCGCTGTTGAAGGCTTTGCCGACTTGGATGAAAAAAGAAAAAACCTCGTGATGGAACCCGATCAGGTCGTCCCAGCCTTCTTGACTGTAGTCAAGCTCATATCTATCGAGCCGTTTCATATAAGAACAGAGAGATGCTGCATAGTCGGCAATCGACTCCAGCTCATCAGCAGCCCGGATAAAGCCATAGGCTCGGTCCGACTGCTTGTTGCTGGCGTTACCGGATTGCATCAGGGTGACGGTAAAGGTTGTGATTTCATGTTGAATGATATCTGTTTCATCTTCGAGAGACATCACCTTGCGGTAGAAACGGTCACGGCCCTTAAGGTTACGTTGCAGATAACTGCCGGAATGGCGCAGCGTCTTGTGAACAAGTTTCTGCATCCGTTTGAGTTCCTCAAAGATCATTGTATTGCCCATTGCCACAGGTATGGTTCCGGGATTGCCGATATATTTAAATGAACCTTTTTGGGCTCCTTGTTTTTCTGGAATCATTTTGATGACAAGCTGAGCCAGTTGGTTGAGAAAAGGTAGCATCACCAGGGTCGCGGTGACATTGAAGACGGTATGCGCCATGGCAATGTGGGCGGCAATATAGGGGTGATTCCCTTCGGCATTGGCAAAGCTGGAAAGCCCTGGGACGAATTTTTCGACCATACCAACATAGGGTATGAAGAAGGAAATAATGATGAAAACCCCCAGCAGATTGAACACGCTGTGAGCCAGCGCTGCGCGCCGAGAGGAAATGGTCCCGCCGATTGCAGCAAACTGGGCGGTAATCGTGGTGCCAATATTTTCACCCATGACGAGGGCGACAGCGGTGTACAGCGGGATGGCGCCGGTTGTTGCAAGGGCAATGGTGATGCCGAGCATCGCCGAGCTGCTTTGGATAATCATAGTCATCATGCAGCCGATGGCAACGCAACCGAGAATACTCAGTAGTGATTGGGCATCGAGGGAGAGCATCAGATTCATGAACCCTTCGTCGCTGCGAAGTGGTTTGAAGGCGCCGCTCATGATCTCAAGGCCAAAGAAGATCAGGCCCAGGGCGAATAAAATCTTGCTACTCGCCGAGATGCGTTCATTTTTGGAAAAGAGCATCGGAAAGACGCCGATGGCGATCAGCAGCAGGCCATATTTGCCGACCTTGACCGCCAGTATCCAGCCAGTAATAGTGGTGCCGATATTGGCACCGAGGATGACGCCGATGGCCTGGGTCAGTTGCATCAGACCGGCGTTGGTCAGCCCGACAACCATGACCGTGGTTATCGATGATGACTGAACAAAGGTGGTTACAAACAAACCAACCAGAACCGCCAGGAAGCGGTTGGAGGTCAATGACGAGATCGCTTTGCGAATCAGACCACCCGAAAGCACCTGCAGACTGTCGGAGAGGTACTTCATGCCGAGGATAAAGATCCCGAGCCCACCGACGGCGGTATAGCCCATTTTGAAAGGTTCAATCATTTGTAAACCCTTGAAAAGAAATGGTTTGTATCTTAGCTTTAACGCGTCATTCCATGTCGATGGAGCGCAATTTAGTCGGCTTTCAGGGCCCTGTCAAGCGCCTCAGCCAACTGACCGGAATCAATGTGAAAATAATATCTACTGTGACCTATTCAGCCTCGTTGCACTGACTCTTTTTCAACGTGAGATAGAGGTTTTCGACTTGCTTCCTTGCCCAAGGCGTTCTGCGCAGGAATTTGAGGCTGGACTTCACTGATGGGTCGCTGTTGAAGCAACGGATGTCGATCCGCTGTCCCAACTCGTCCCAGCCATAATAATCCACCAGACAATTCACAATATTTTCTAGAGTCACACCGTGCAGGGGGTCATTGCTTTGTTGTTCAGTCATGGTCAGAAATCATCCTTGTTTTTTTAGTGAGGAAGCTAGATTCTTGTGCTGTTGCTGGCTCTTTGCGTATGGTTTTTGCTTCTCAGGTGCGCCGACGTAGCCACAGGTAGCGGGCTGCGTACCAGAGGAGCATGAGCAGAGCAATCAGCGGTAATGCCGGGATAAAGAGTCCTGTTAGCTGCGCCAGTTGGGTTGCGGCGAATAGCGCGACCACTGAGACCGGCAGGTAACGCCCGATCCGTCCGTTTCGAGCCAGTGCCTCGCCAGCAGTCCCGATCAGGTTATCATTAACCTCGAAGCGACCGGCAACAAGCGCGAAGAAAACCACCATAATCCAGTCAGAAAGCCCGAAGACCGGTGCTAATCCGGCAGAACCGGGAAGCACCAGTTTTATCAACACCATGTCGATGAGCGGCGGAGGGCCCTCGGGTGCCAGGTAATACTGTTTGATCTGTTGGGTAAAGCTGGCGGTTGGACCAAAGGCCCAGCTGGCAAGGTCAGCTAGCGTCATAGCAATGCAGATCGGGATGATTTCCCACAAGCGGTAGACGTATCTGGCCAAAGCTGCTCCGATGAGGGTTGCGACCAACAGCAGAAGTCCTGATTTAATCACAGCCAGGAGCTGCTGCCAGCCACCGACAGGGGGCAATTGGTTGATCAGCCAGATACTTAGCAGCAAGGCCATTCCCCAGAAAAGATAAAAGCTGCGTGAGCGTTTTTCTGCGTGCAGCAGCAGGGCAGGCAACATAAGTTGGGCGGCAGCATAAAGTTGCAGGGCGATGAACCCGGCGGACCACCAGGGTGAAGCTGCCTTGATCCATCCTCCGGTTGACCAGAGCACCAAGATAGCGCAGCTCCACAGCATGTGGCTGGCGATAAGCAAGAGGATCAGTCGCTGGTTTGATTTACTGAAGGTTATGAAGGGATGGTGCAACATGGCTCTATCATGCCTTGTTTGGTCTGTGGTGGGGAACGCTTTTTTCGGCTATTGGTTCTGTTTTCTGCTGCGGCACAGCAGGAGTGTACGTTGCCACGGATTGTATATGCAAGTGGATATGGTGCAAAACTGTCGGTGGTCAGCGTCCCTTTCTGCATGCTACCTTGCACGTGAGTTAAATTGAAATTGATAGGAAACAGGACACAGCTATGAACTGGCAGGTTTACATCATTCTCTGCTCAGACGATTCTCTTTATACCGGCATTACGACAGACATTAAGCGGCGCTTTGCTCAACATGCCGCTGGGACGGGGGCCAAGTATTTTCGCGGTCGCTTGCCGCGCAGACTAGTTTATTTGGAGGATAATCATGATCGCAGTAGCGCCAGCCGCCGTGAAGTTGAGATCAAAAAGTTGCGGCCTGTCGATAAGCGGTGGTTAATTGTGTCGCCTGGCAACCTGCTTGGCAGAAGCGAATAAAGTATGTCAATTGTTGAGGTGATATATGTCCCATGACCATCACGAAGCCGGGATAGAAATCCCGTACGAACAGATCAATGCGGATACGTTGAGGCGGATGATCCAGGAATTTGTGACCAGAGATGGCGCAGATTGGGCTGACGCCGGTTGTGCGCTGGAAGATAAGGTTGAACAGGTTCTTCAGCAGCTGAGAAACAAAAAGGTAAAAGTCGTTTTCGACCAGACGTCACAAACGGCGAATTTTGTCGCCTGTTGCTAAAAAACAGGTCTTCGCTCGCCTGCCAAATAAAAAATTCAGAACAACCCATGCGTGCTAAAATGAGGTATATTTTACATTGGATCGGCATCTTAATCGCGGAAGAAAAGGAGAAAAATTATGGGTAAGGGCATGGATACTAAAAAGTCGGATAAAAAAGCACCAGCAAAAAGTATGAAAGAAAAAAAAGCCGAGAAAAAGATCAAAAAGGCTGAAAAGAAATAGTCGGGCGGGTTTTGTTTCTGCCGGCTGAAAATGTGACCAGTCGATCGGCTTGAAATCCTCATGATTCTCACTATCCTCTTTATCGAAAAAGAGAGTTGCCATGGTTGACCGTCTTCAGATCACCAAAAACTGGTTGCCGCGCTACACCGGAATGCCGCTTGATAACTTTGGCGACTACATTCTGCTGACCAATTTCCGACACTATATAGAGAAGTTTGCGGAGATGTTCTCCTGTGATATTCAGGGGGAAAATAAGCCGATGCAGTCGGCAACCAACAGCAGCGGTCTAACCATCATCAACTTCGGCATCGGTTCGGCGAACGCCGCTACCATCATGGATCTGCTCAGTGCAATCCAACCGAAAGGGGTGCTGTTTCTCGGCAAATGTGGCGGGTTGAAAAAATCGACCGAGATCGGCCACTTTATTTTGCCGAATGCCGCCATCCGTGGTGAGGGAACCAGCAACGATTATTTTCCAGCCGAGGTCCCGGCTCTACCATCATTTAAACTGCACAAATTTGTGTCCGAAAAGATTCTCGAACATGGTCACGACTATCGCACTGGTGTGGTTTATACGACCAATCGTCGCATCTGGGAACACGATCAGGATTTTCTGGAAAAACTTAAAAAGATGACCAGCATCGGTATCGATATGGAGACTGCAACGATCTTTATCGTCGGTCACTACAACGTCATCGCTCGTGGGGCACTGTTATTGGTCTCGGATGTGCCACTGACTCCCGAAGGGGTAAAAACTGAGGAATCTGATCAGCATGTGACCCAGCAATGGGCCGACAGCCACCTGCAGATTGGTATTGATGCGATGATGGAGATTGGCGAGAAGGGGGAGAAAATTAAGCATTTTCTGTATTAAAGTTATGCCGCAAGACCAATATATGTGACAAAAAAGTCTGCTGAATTCACTCCTGAAAATGACCTGCCCGATTGCAATCGACCCCGCATGAAAATTCGGAACATATTATTGAATATATCTGCTTGGGCAGTAGCTCTTAAAGTCGGTCAAAAATCCCAAGGATATATGCAAATCTATTTTGACATGACATTTGCTACACGTATCGGAGGGTGTTGCTGGGGGTGACCGTCAATTGCCACAACTACTAAGTTTTGATAATCTTGCAGAGTGTGTTTCTTTGCAGTTTTTATAGAATAGTATTTACTCCCAAAGTTCTGCCCTTGAGAACAAACGCTTGGATCGGCAATAGTAGGATTGATTCATATCTGATTTCTTAGTAAACTCACTTCACAAAAAAGCCTTGATGAATCCATTATTTTTATAATCCAACTTAACGGAGGGCAAAATGACAAAACCAGAACTGATCAACGCAATAGCAAATAAAGCAGGATTGAGTAAGGCAGCCGCCACTAAGGCTTTAGCCGCGACACTAGAGTCCATTTCTGACGCGCTTAAGGCTGGCGAAAAAGTCGCCCTAATAGGATTTGGTACTTTCAGTGTGGCAGCCCGCGCCGCTAGAATTGGCAAGAATCCTCAAACAGGTGAAGCAATTGCTATTCCAGCTTCAAAAGCAGCAAAGTTTAAAGCTGGCCAGAAGCTAAAGGAAGCCGTGAACTAATCGCCGCAAAAATATGTTACATGTCAAAAAAGCCGTCGGAGCATTTCCGGCGGCTTTTCTGTTTCAAAAGGTCTAAATTTGCGAATGGCCGTTAAAATGTGTTGGATTGCGCGATATTCAAGACATGACCGTTCATGTCGCTGAAGCTGGGGTATTTTCGGTATAAATATCGTCATCGCTTAATTCTTCGACTTTTGTCACCTACGAAAGGTGCCGTTTCGGTCATCATTGTTCACACCTTTTAAGCTTCTTCGATCGTCACGACCGCGCTCACTTGATTGACGCTCCTGGTTGTCATCTTGCAACTGATTAGAAATGCCCTCAGAACTGGTTTGTTGTTTTTTATGCTTCAGACGTTCCGGCTGCTCAAGCCGTTTCTGTTTCTGTGGCACTGGCGCAATCTGTATTCGTTCCTGTCGGATATTTTCAGGACGAACCGGGTTCATTTTCTTCCGCTGCTTAGTTTGCTTTTCCATGTTAACATTCTGACGTTCCTGTGCTTTATAAGTAATCTTCCCCTGGTCTTTAATGTTGCGTCCAACTCGCTGCTGTTCCTGGCGATAGCGGTTGGTTCTTGTTTGAACTTTTCCCGGTTGCTTCTGCTCAAGCCGATGAGGCTCGGGAAAACTCCGCACATCATGCCGAAAAATTATCGATCGTTGGGGAGATTGTCCGTATTTTCTTGCCGTGCTCATATCACGGTAAGCGACACCCCTCCGGTGACTGGAGGCGTGCAACCAACGACCAGAGGTCGTTATCCAGCGGTCATGCCTGACAAATCTCGGTCGCTTGTGTAAATCAATATAGACATAACGGCGATTCCAATCGAAATAGCTCCAACTGCTAAAGGAAATTCCAAAATAAACGCCGGGCCAGAATGAAATTCCAACGCCGATATTTGCCCCTACCGGCCCCCAGTAATAAGGTGCATAGCCTGGTGACCACCACCATGGGCCATAAACATAATAGGGGTCATAATAGGGAAGGTAGACAGCTCTCGGGTTTGCCGGTTCGATGATGATTGTCTCTTTTTCGACAATCACCTTCTGCTCGGCGGTGGTTTTGAGGTTTCCCTGCTCGTATGCTCCAGAACGAAGCTTTTGGATCATGCCCATAACCTCTGTTTCCTGGGCAAGAAAGGCGTTGCCGAGGTTGGTGGTCTCAGCGATCCGCTCACTCATCAGCGCCAAGCTTGAGGGGAAATGGCAGATGGCTTTAACACTGGGATCCCAACCCTTGTTTAACAGTTCACCGTCAAGGGTATCCCCAGTTAATTCCCGATTTTCTCTGAGCCAGCGATCAGCCTCGATCACCTCAATCGGGTAGGTTGATGCCATCAGAATCTGAGACAGGAGCGCATCGGGATAAAGGGCGATGGGAGCCAACATCTGGGCGAGTTCCTCTTCGCTGTATCTTTCAGCTTGATCCTGATTGCCACTGTCTTGAGCTTGAGCAGGCTGTGGATTAAACGTAAAGAAGAAAGCAAAAGAAGGAATAATAATCAGCCCCAAGAACAGTTTGAAGATGGTCGTAACATTCATAGCTACCTCCTCATAGGGCAGGGTAAGTGCGACATGCTTTAACTTCGGCCAAGAAGCGGTCAGTAGTAGACCAGGCCATGGTTCAAAATCTCAGTTTAGGTATCATTAAAGATAATGATACCGGATTTTGGCCGGGTCTGGGATTAAGATTCCACCTTTCTATGTAAATTTTTGTAAAGCATGTTGCCGATATTCCGCTTCGCTAAGTGACTGGAAACCAATCAATCCGTAGGCTCCGCACATTATGACATGACATTTGCGCAAAATCCGGACTGAATGCCATTGATTCCTGGTAGTTAGACGCTTTGACCTACTGTTTATGACTGTTCCAAATGTCCAGTCACTACTTTCGACCTGAAAAACGGCCCATATCAACCTGCCTGAATCGCTTACATGTGAAAAAAACCGCTGGAGATTTTCCGTTGGGGTATCTGCCCATTCAGTCGATTTAACCCTGCCATAACGTCTAAGTTTTGAAAATTGTACCGAGTATATTACTTTGAAGCATTGATAATTGTTTACTTCCCCGTTAAATGGGTTCGATATCTTAGTAAGCCGAGTTCTATTACAGTTTCGAGGCTTCCTATTTTTTGACTTTAGAGTTCCATGGCCAGCTTTTTCAGATTGTAGACCAGCAAGTCCTGCAACCCCGCTGTATCATCCTTCTTTCCACAAACTCCGGCAATAGTGCCGCCATTTCCTGACACTGAAAACAAAACATGTTGAATGCCAGTTATTTCAAGTGTGACTGATTGATGGGTCTCTTCCAGCAGTACTAAAAAATACACCAGAGACCCTATTGACAAAATTGATAGACAGTGAAAAGATAGTAACCAATTACTATCTAAATGGAGGCTTTATGAACATCCGAAGAAAAAATCTTCCGGCGGCGGAACGCCGTGCGGTGACGGTCGAAGCGGTGGTCGAATTAGCCGCAGAGCAGAACCCGAACGATATCACCACGGCCGCTATTGCCAAGCGCATGGGCCTGACCCAGGGCGCCCTGTTTCGACACTTTCCTAACAAAGCCGCGATCCTGCAGGCGGTGATGGAGTGGGTCGCCGCACGATTACTGACTCGGGTGGATAAGGCGATGCAAACAGCAACGTCTCCGCTCGCCGCGCTTGAGGCCATGTTCATGGCCAATGTAGAGTTTGTCGTCGAGCACCCGGGTGTTCCCCGTATATTGTTTGGCGAATTACAACGGGCTGAGGCGACCGGACCCAAGCGTATGGTGCAGGCTCTCATCCGCGGCTATGGTGAGCGGCTGCAACGTCTGATCGAGCAAGGCAAGGCGCAGGGCGAACTGGACGTCCTCCTTGATACTGAAGCGTCTGCCATCCTCTTCATCGGGACCATCCAGGGGTTGGTAATGCAATCGCTATTGGCCGGCGACCTGGGTTCCATTCGCCAGCATGCGCCGAGGGTCTTTGCCATCTTCCGTCGTGGTATCAAGAGTACGCCATGAAAAGCTTTCCAATCCAGAAACGTACCCTGGCAATACTGGTGGTGCTTTTGCCCCTGCTGGCATTATTTATCTATGTCGCTTTACGCTCGGGTCCACTCGCGCCTGTTCCAGTGACGGTGACCAGAGTGGAAAACCGTTCAATTGCACCGGCACTGTTTGGCATCGGTACGGTCGAAGCGCGCTACAGTTATAAGATTGGTCCCACTTTCGCCGGGAGGGTCAAGCAACTCGCTGTGCAGGTAGGGGATCAGGTCAAGGCTGGACAAGTTCTCGGCAAGATGGACCCTGTCGATCTCGATCAGCGCATCCGGGCTCAGGAGGCCGCGCTGAAGCGTGCCGAGGCGCAAATCAGTGAGGCCCGGGCGCGTCATCTTTATGCGCAAACGCAGGCCCGACGTTATGCAGAATTACTGGCAGTACGCTCGACCAGCGAAGAGATCCTAGCCGGTAAAAACAATGAGTTGCAGGTCGCCGAGGCCGGTCTCAACGCGGTGCTGGAAGAAGCTGTTCGCATCCATGCCGAGCGCGAAGCATTGATCGCCCAGAGAAAGAACCTCTCCCTTATTGCCCCGGTTGATGGCCTGGTTGTTCTGCGCAATGCCGAGCCAGGGACCACACTTGTCGCTGGCCAAGCGGTCGTGGAACTGATCGACCCGCAGAGCCTATGGGTCAATGTGCGCTTCGATCAGATTCATGCCCGGGGACTGAGCGCCAGGCTGACAGCTCAAATCGTATTGCGCACACAAGCTGCTGAGCTTTCCGGGCGTGTCTTGCGGGTTGAACCTTTGGCTGACGCTGTGACCGAGGAAATGCTCGCCAAAGTTACGTTCGACAAAATTCCCGAACCTCTGCCGGCGATCGGTGAACTGGCCGAGGTGACCGTTGTCCTGCCGACACTTGCGGCTGCACCGGTCATCCCCAATGCAGCCATTCAGCGCATCGATGGTCAGTTAGGCGTTTGGCAGATCACGGATGGAGATCTGAGTTTCACACCGATCACTTTGGGTGACGCCGATCTGGAAGGCCAAGTTCAGGTCCGCAAAGGGCTCGAAATCGGTGACCTGGTGGTTGTCTACAGCGCCAAGGGCCTGACCCCTCATAATGAAATCGATGTTGTCGATCAAATCCCTGGAGTGCCGCGATGATCAGCCTGGCTGGACGCGACATCATGCACGCCTGGGGCAAGTTTGTTTTTACCGGTGTGGGGCTTGGACTGCTGATCGGAGTGACCTTGTCGATGGCGGGCATCTACCGCGGTATGGTCGATGACGGTAAGGCCCTGCTCGATAACAGTGGTGCCGATCTCTGGGTGGTGCAACAGAACACTCTCGGCCCTTATGCTGAACCATCGAGTATCTACGATGATGCATGGCGCGGTATCCGCGCCATGCCGGGGGTAGCGCAAACGGCCAATGTCACCTATCTCACCATGCAGGTGCGCCAGGGCGAGCGCGACGTGCGGTCGATGGTCACCGGCGTTACGGCCGGCGAGCCCGGCACTCCCGGCTGGCCGCCATATCTCGTCGCCGGAAGGCAGATCACCCGTAGCCATTACGAAGCGGTCGCCGATATCGCCACCGGCTTCAAACTCGGTGATCGTCTGCAGATCCGCCGCAACCACTATACCGTGGTCGGCCTGACACGGCGCATGGTCTCTTCCGGCGGTGACCCGATGGTCTTTATCCCGCTCAAGGATGCCCAGGAAGCCCAGTTTCTCAAAGACAACGACGCCATTTTGCAGCAGCGCCGCCGCACCACCGCCAACCCGAACTTCAATCGGCCGCAAGTCCCTGGGCTGCTCGAAGCTATCATCGCCTCACAAAGCACCAACGCTTACGTCAACGCTGTTCTGGTACAGGTTGAAGCGGGGCATGACGCGGAGGAGGTGGCGCAATCGATCCGTCGCTGGAAGCGGTTGACGGTCTACACCCGCAGCCAGATGGAGGAAATCCTCGTTGGTAAACTGATCGCCACAGCAGCAAAACAAATCTTCATGTTTCTAGTCATTCTTTCAGTTGTCAGCTCGGCCATCGTTGCCTTCATCATCTATACCTTGACCCTGGGTAAAATTCGCGAGATTGCCGTGCTTAAATTAATCGGCACCAAAAATCGCACCATTGTCGCCCTGATCATGCAACAATCCATTGCCTTGGGGGTGATTGGCTTTGTGGTGGGCAAGATTACGGCAACCTTGTTAATGGAGCCAATCTTCCCTAAGTATGTACTTCTGGAGCCTCTTGACTCCGTAATAGGCTTTGGAGCCGTGGTGGTGATCTGTATATTGTCGTCCATTATCGCTATTCGTGCCGCCCTCAAGGTCGATCCGGCCGTGGCCATAGGAGGCTGATATGATTGGTAAAGGTATTCATATAGAAGGATTAAAAAAACGTTATGGCAGCGGAGAGACCGCCGTTGATGCCTTAAAGAACGTCGATATGCAGGTGGCCCCAGGTGAAGTGGTCGGCCTGATCGGCCCTTCAGGCTCAGGCAAAAGTACGTTGCTCAAAGCTCTGGGGGCGGTGATTGAGCCCACCGGAGGGCGCATGACCCTTGGTGGTAAGGTGATTTATGACAACGGGTGGAAAGTCAAAGATTTGCGTGCCCTGCGCCGCGACAAAATCGGCTTTATGTTTCAGGCTCCTTACCTCATCCCGTTTCTCGATGTTACCGACAACGTCGCCCTGCTCCCCATGCTGGCCGGAATACCTAACGCTGAGGCCCGCAAGCGAGCAGTAGATCTGTTTAAAGCACTCGATGTCGAGCCGCGTGCCAAGGCCATGCCGTCGCAGCTCTCCGGTGGCGAACAGCAGCGGGTAGCCATTGCCCGAGGCTTGATCAACCGGCCGCCGGTGATTCTCGCTGATGAACCCACAGCACCCCTCGACAGCGAGCGTGCACTGGCAGTGATTCGGATTTTAAACGATATGGCTCGCCAGTACCAGACGGCTATCATTATCGTCACCCATGATGAAAAAATTCTTCCGACCTTCAAGCGCATCTACCATATCCGCGATGGTGTGACCTACGAGGAAGCAGGTGAAGGGCGTGAATTTTAGTGAAATTAAGACAAGTGAGACAAAAGACTGCCAATGAGACCTAAGCGAACTATCAAAATCTTTGCAGCCGGGGTGATTCATGCCCTTCTCTTGTGGCCAGGTGCCATGACTTGGGCCAACAATGACACTCAAGCTGAACCACTTGCCCTGCAGAAGATTATGCAGGATCAGGGCAGGTATATGCAGCACATTACCGATAATATTTCCCGTGAGAATTGGCAGCTGGTGGCAAAAAATGCACTGTTGATTGCCGACCACCCTCAACCACCGCTTACCGAGAAGATGCGCATCCTTCGCTTTGTTGGTGGTGATGCCGGCAAATATAAGAACTACGACAATAAAACCTACCAAGCAGGTCAAAAACTGAGGCAAGCTGCTGAGCACCAGGATGGGCCGCTTGTGGTTTCCGCTTTTGCAATGTTGCAACAGAGCTGCCTTGCCTGTCATCAGGATTTCCGGAAACCGTTCCAGGAGCATTTTTATGAAAAACGCTAAAACGATCAGTGGTCACATCTTCACTGCCCTTATCCTTGTCGGTTTGTTGGCGGGATGCACGGTTGGGCCTGATTTTAAACGGCCAGCACCTCCCGATGTGGCGTCTTACACCCCGACTCCCACATCACTCGGCGAATCACAACGTCTCAATGCGGACGGTCTGATCAACCACCAATGGTGGCATGAACTCGGCTCAGCAAAGCTGAATGGTTTGATTGAGGAAGCCTTACAGGCCAACCCCACATTGGTTGGAGCTCAGGCGAGGCTCCGTCAGGCTGATGAGCTGTATGCCGCCGAGGCTGGCTCAAGCCTGTATCCACAGGTTGGTGCCAACGTCAGCGGCCAGCGCCAGCGCTCCAATCCCAGCACTTCAGGTTTGAGTGGTGATGCCGAGGAGTTCAGCCTTTACAACACCAGCATTGGCGTCCAGTACACCTTCGATCTGGTTGGAGGGACCCGCCGTACCCTGGAATCCCTGGCTGCCCAGGTCGATTATCAGAACTATCAACTTGAAGGAGCCCGGCTGACTTTAACAGCGCATATCGCTACCACGGCAATCACTCAGGCCAGGGTTGCGGCTCAAATCCAGGCCACGGAGACTATTCTTCACTCCCAGGAAGAACAGCTGGAACTGACCGGAGAGCGTGTGCGCCTTGGCCAGGCCGCCCCGGATGATGTCCTGGCCTTGCAAGCCCAGGTGGAACAGACGCGTGCCAGTATCCCGGTCTTGCGTAATCAGCTCCAGCAGAATGAACACCTGCTGGCCGTTCTCGCCGGTCGGGCCCCAGGGATCGGAGGCGTGCCATTCTTCTCCCTCCACGAGTTCACTCTGCCAGCTGATCTGCCTCTTACCGTACCCTCCGTGCTGGTCCGCACCCGACCCGACATCCAGGCAGCCGAGTCCCTGTTGCATGCGGCCAATGCCGAGTACGGTGTGGCAATCGCCCAGCTCTACCCACAACTCACCCTCAGCGCCAATCTTGGTTCGCAGGCCTTAACGACCGGTGCACTGTTTGGCAGCGATTCGGCTATTTGGAGCTTGGTTGGACAACTGACGCAACCCCTGTTTAACCCTGGTCTGCCAGCACAAAAACGGGCGGCCCTGGCCGCATTCGATGCGGCGGCGGCCAGCTACCAAAACATCGTGCTCGAATCTTTGCGCAATGTGGCTGATGTGCTGCGCGCCCTGGACAACGATGCTCAAAGATTGATGGCCCTTGCTGCCGCCGATGCAGCGGTGCAGGGGTCGTTGGAATCCATCCAGCGTCAATATGCCCTTGGCGCCGTAAGCTATGTCAACCTGCTCACCGCACAGCAGCAGGCACAACAGATACGAATAGCTCTGCTCGAAGCGCAGGGCCAGCGCCTTATCGATAGTGCCGCATTTTTTCAAGCCATGGGCGGCGGAAGTGGACTTCCCTCAGTTTCGTAGACAATTATCAGCTTCCATTTCAAGCTCTTTCAAACTCAAGCTGACTTTGTTGTCCAAGATACCTGTGACGCCGTTTTCGATTATAGAAAACTTCGATATAATCTAAAATATCTGAACAGGCCTCACTCCTCGTTTTGTATGTTTTTCGGCGGACCCGTTCTTTTTTCAAGCTGCTAAAGAATGATTTTGCAACAGCATTGTCAAAGCAGTTCCCTCTGCGGCTCATGCTTGTCTGAAATCCGTGATCTCGACAAAAACGAATCCAGTCGTCACTGCCATATTGAGAACCTTGATCAGAATGAATGACCACTCTCTCTATAGGACGGCGCTGCCACATCGAACCGTTGCTCTTGACGATTCGGGGCAATGCTGGCGGGTTCTGTGCGCTTATGCCTTGGTCGTTAATATTGCCATGTTTAATATATGGCTATCTCAAACTACCCCTCATGAAGGTTACTTCATGTATCAATATTGCCGGCCTCTATGGCAGAACGAAACTCTTTCCAGCAAACTGGACATTGTCAACAGTGGGATTCATAGGGGCAACGGCATGTACACCACCACAATGGGGGCAGATACCCACATAGGTTACCAAGGCAAATGAAGTATCACAGCCTTGACATATCACCTCAAGGGGACCGGCAGAAATCGGTTGATCCCTGACCGCTCCATCATGGGCATTATAGACAAATTCAACCAGCTCTTTGCCCTTGGAAAAAGGGCCTCCTCCTGCTCCTACTCCATTAACAGTGTTACATCCACATCCTGACATGACCACCTCCTGTAAGTATAGTATGCGGGTTTAGGAGCGACACTCCAACCCCGCGAAATTATCCTTACATCACACTACTCCTTTAAATGCCTGCTAAACATGACCTAGGTCAATAGGCTTGCTTTATATTGTTTCTGCTCAAGGTTGATGACGACCAAAAGCCCTCACTCATTACATCTTTATGTCGACATCGAGTTTCCTCTCGTTAGGGTGCCTACTGTGCCGCTACACATGGCCACTCGAGTTGAGACAGGATGGAGGCGATAGATTCCGCTTCCCCCATCCTTTTTTTCTTGGATTACCCATATAGTGTCTCGATCCACCTGATTGCTTCTGAATCATTCACCTTGCCGAGGTATCTTTGCGTTGTCGATAAGTCGCTGTGCCGCAAAATCACTTTGCTGATTATCTCAAAGGGTTGGTCAGTGCTGGCAGACCCGTATTGATGCTGAATTTATAGAACGATGAAAGTACGGAGTAACGATTTCTCTTGGTTGCCTGCTTATTGTTTTTCGTTAAAGCCAACAGAAAACCCAACACTTTTTCATGGGAAATACTAGCAAGAGCCCTTTTCCCGAACTGAATTAAGAAACGGGAGAGGACAAATTTACAGGTTTTGACCGTATTTTTTTTTGAATTGGCTCGGTGATACTGCAGGTGGAACTCGACGGCTTGAGAAATTTTCATGGCGTACCTCCTGGCTAATTATGGGATTGAGTGAACAGCTATTACTTCCATAATACCAAAAGATATGGCCTAGGAGTTAGACGGAGTGAGTGCTATACTTATGAAGAAGTTCAACTCGCAGTTTTTCTTAAATTGTTAACCTTTCCTTGACTTAGATCAAAGAAACATTTCATAATACCGAAAACGTAACATGTTTTTTTCAAAACTCTCTCATTCGGCCTAACCAAAAGGTGAAACAATGACCAATCCAGGATCAGAAGGTGAGCATACTCTTCAAGAGAAATTCGGTACCGAAAAAAGAGCTCAGTCGTTTTACGATAATCAGGTGCTTAACCATCTGAATCCACGAATGGTTGAATTTATCGTTAACCAAGAGATCCTATTTATTGCCACTTCCGACGCAAAAGGAGATTGCGACTGTTCTCTGAGAGCTGGAGATGCTGGCTTCGTCCATGTTCTCGACGAAAAGAGCCTCGTCTATCCAGAATATAGAGGTAATGGCGTAACAGCAAGCCTTGGCAATATTATTGAAAACCCACACATCGGTATGATGTTCACTGATTTCATCAAAGATACAGTGGGGCTTCACGTAAATGGTAAAGCTTCGATTATCGAAAATAATGAATTATTACAACGAGAAAATATTTCCCAAAAAATAATTGATGATATGAATAAAAAAGGACGGAAACCGGAGCGCTGGGTACTCGTCGAAGTGGAAGAGGCTTATATGCATTGCTCAAAGCATATTCCATTTTACCAAAAAGCAGAGAAATTGAGGCAGTGGGGAACTGATGATGTAAAGATCAAAAAAGCCGATTATTTTCTGGCTAAACAGGAGCAAGAACAGGGCCGCCCATAAAATTATAGGCTTGGCCGAACCATCTAATTAACCTGACCTGGTTAACGTCTGCGGCGCTGACGCGGTTCAAATTCGGGGCCGGCAGGTTATCAGGGTCGTTGGGCATCCGGAAAAAGTCGCCGCCCCGATGCTCGGCACTTTTCAACAAGTTGGCGGCGTGACGGAGGGTAGATAGTATGAAAAGATCAAATGTCAGGACCGTGTTGGTGGCCGTGGCCATCGCGTTGTTTGGAGGCTGGAGTGGCATTGCATGGGCTCACTGCGACACAGAGAGCGGCCCGGTTGCTGTGGATGCCCGCAAGGCTTTGGAAACCGGCAAGTTCGTTCCAGTCGCTATTTGGGTCGGAGAAGACCAGAATGATGAATTGCACTCAGCGTTCGTCCAATGCCTGCCTGTTTATCAGATGGGCGGCAAGGCAAAGGCCTTGGCAGAGCGGCATTTCATGGATACTGCCGTCAGACTTCACCGCCAAGCGGAGGGGCTTCCCTACACTGGATTGAAGCCTGCCCAACCATTGCCTGCTGATATTGCGACTGCAGAACGTGCTTTGGACACCGGTGACCTTCAGCCTGTCTCGAACCTGCTTCAGACCGAACTTGAGAAGAAGCTGACAATGGTTTTTGATGAGGCACGAAAGGCACGAAGCAACAAAGATAAGAACTTAACGGCCGGGCGAGAATGGGCGGATGCGTATGTCAAGTATGTTATCTATGTCCATGGCCTGTACAAAACGATACAGGCTGGACCAAAGCACGGTGTTGGCGAATAGGCAGGGATGATTGCCTAACAAGCCAGGTGCACGCGACGTTCGGCCATGTAGTAATAATGAGCACACATATAACTGAAAAACTAACCCACTACGTGGATAAGATTCTTGGTGGTTATTTGGGCGTCGCAGTTTCATTATATTGCAAATCTAAGAGACAAACTCTCAGATCAAACGAGTAAGAATCTAAATAAAGGTGATGCTATGTTTGTGGCTTTGATTTCCTTTCCACCCATAAAAGAAGGCAAAGATATTGAGTTTAGGGAGTGGTTTGCCTGGTCAAACGAAAAGTTTTCGAAACATAAGGGTTTTATCAGGAGGAGACTTTTAAACCCTTTGGAGGCTGGCAACTACGCGGCTATTGTTGAATTTGATAATCAAGATGATTTCATGGCAATGCATGGCAGTCCTGAGCATGACAAAGCAGGTGAGCGTGTTAAACCTTTATTTGACGGTAGTCCGACGCCTCATTTTTATCAAGTGCTCATAAAGTAGATACAAATGCTGCCGGCAGAGACGATAACGAATAATGGGGACGGGGTTAAGCCTGAGGTTCCCCCAATAAAACGGACGATTTAATTGCTGGTATATTTTTCTTAGTATTCAACAGGTGTCATATAGTTCAAAAATGCATGCCTCCGTGGCCGATTATAAAAAACCTCAATATTTTCAAAAATGCTTTGTCTGGCCTGTACTCTTGTCTTGTAATCTTCGTGATAGGAAAGCTCGTTTTTCAAAGTCCCGAAAAAACTCTCAGCAACTGCATTGTCCAGGCATTCACCTTTACGACTCATGCTGCAACAAAGATTATTATAGCTCAATTGTCGCTGATAGCTCCCTG
>JAQIBX010000151.1 GCA_027858895.1 Desulfuromusa sp.
AACCACGGGATCATGCCGCTATCACAATAAGCAAAATCACGGAAATAGTGGTGAGCGCTCATTTCTCCGCCATAGAGGGCATTTTCAGCGCGCATCCGTTCTTTGATGAAGGCATGTCCGGTCTTGCTCTGAATCGGGATGCCACCAGCCTGCTCGACAATATCGATGGTATTCCAGGTCAAACGCGGGTCATGGATAATTTTTTTTCCAGGGTTGTTCGCCAACAAAGCGGCTGCGAGAAGGCCAACAATATAATAGCCTTCGATAAATTCACCCTGCTCATCAAAGAGGAAGCAACGATCAAAGTCACCATCCCAGGCAATTCCCAGATCGGCTTGATGTGCCAAGACCGCATCTCTGGTCAAAGAGCGATTTTCGGGTAAGAGTGGATTGGGAATACCATTGGGAAACGTTCCATCGGGCTGATGACAGATGGTTATGATCTCCAGTGGCAAGTGTGCTTCCAGTAAATCAATAATCGGTCCAGCACAGCCATTACCGGCATTCATGACAACCTTGAGCGGTTTCAAGCTAGAATGGTCGAGATACGAGAGGAGATGGTCGATGTATTCATCCTTGAAAGAGACTGATGTGATTTTTCCCACCTTTGCCACTGGTGAAAAATCTCCTTTTTCAGCCAGTTCTCGAATTGTCTCTAACCCGGTATCACCGCTGATCGGTTTGGCTTGTTCCCGCACCAATTTCATCCCATTATAATCGATGGGATTGTGGCTGGCTGTGACCATGATTCCGCCATCAAGCTTCTGGCTGAAGGTGGCATGGTAAATCTCTTCGGTACCACAGAGACCGATATCTAAGACATCACAACCCCCCTCAGTCAGACCTTTGGCCAGAGAATCACTTAAGGATTGACTAGAGGTGCGGATATCATGACCAATCACAACCCGTTTGGGCTGGAGAAATTGTGCGTAAGCGCGACCGATGCGCCAGGCAATCTCTTCATTAAGTTGATCGGGTAAACGGCCTCGAATATCGTAAGCTTTAAAACAATCGATGTTCATCAATGATCCTTCGGTTGTGGTTCACGGCCATAGTTATCTTCCAAGCGAACGATATCGTCCTCGCCCAGATAACTGCCCGATTGCACTTCAATGATTTCCAGTGGAATCTTACCTGAATTTTCCAACCGATGAATCTCACCAAGAGGAATATAGGTCGACTGGTTTTCAGACAGGGTCATCACCTTTTTGCCACAGGTGACAGTGGCGGTCCCCTTAACGACAATCCAGTGTTCGGCTCGATGGAGGTGTTTCTGCAACGACAGACTGGCACCCGTGTTAACGGTAATCCGCTTTACCTGAAAGCGCTCCCCAGAATCAACCCCCTCGTAAGCCCCCCAGGGACGATTGACGCGGCGATGTAAAAGCGCTTCATTGCGCTTCTGTTGTTTTAATTGCTCAACGATACCTTTAACGTTTTGAACTTGATCGCGACTGGCAACCAGCACAGCATCGGCGGTTTCTACGACAACCAGATCCTTGACTCCAACCGCTGCAATCAGACGGTGACTAGCATGGAGATAACAGTCATCCGCGGCTTCCGTTAAGACATCGCCGATCAGCACATTGCCTTCAGTATTACGGGGATGAACATCCCAGAGGGCTGACCAGGCACCGATATCATTCCACCCGGCGGAGAGAGGAATCACCACCGCCCGCTCGGTTTTTTCCATCACTGCATAATCAATCGAATCGGCAGGACAGGCAGCAAAGGTTGCTTCGTCCAAACGCTGAAAATCAAGATCACCTGCCATGCTGGTAAAAGCGTTCTGACATGCTGTTAGCATTTCCGGCTGATAACGTTCTAGTTCTTCCAGATAGCGACTGGCGCGAAACATAAACATGCCGCTATTCCAGTAATAGTCACCACGTTCAAGATAGCTTTTTGCTGTTTCCAGGTTGGGTTTTTCAACAAACTCTGCAACCGGGTAAACTGAAGCGGTCGAAGTCTGTTCAGCCCGGATATAACCATAACCGGTTTCTGGCTGGGTCGGGACAATACCAAAAGTGACGAGAGCCCCTTGTTCAGCCTGTTCAACGCCTAATTGTACCGTCTGATGAAACGCTGGTACATCTTGAATCAGATGGTCTGCCGGCAAGACCAGTAGAACGGGATCAGTTTCCAGTTTTAGTGCGTAAAGTGCTGCAATGGCAACCGCTGGAGCCGTATTACGCCCGCATGGTTCGAGAATAATTGCCTGGGGTTCTTTATTGAGTTGTCTCACCTGCTCTGCCACCATAAAACGATGGGCCTCATTGCAGACAATCAGTGGATTTTCAAGCTCAGGAATCCCTTCAAGGCGCTCAACCGTCTCTTGCAGCATGGTTTTATCACTGGCAAGGGGCAGGAGTTGTTTGGGATAAAGTTCACGAGAAAGTGGCCACAGTCGAGTTCCAGCGCCACCAGATAAGATTACAGGTAAAATCATTATATCCCTCCGAATTGATAAATTAGTTACTTAGATTAACAGAAAACTCCGCAGCAAAAAAATACCCAAGGTCGTAAAAATGATTGACCCCAGAGACGTTGACGC
>JAQIBX010000012.1 GCA_027858895.1 Desulfuromusa sp.
TGCAAAAGCAACCGCATACTCAGCATAACCACCACCGCCGACCAATGCCATAACCCGATCACCAACTTTCCAATTGCTGACATCGCTACCGATTTCAGCAACAGTGCCTGCGACTTCGAGACCAAGAATTTCTGAGTCCCCGGCAGGTGGAGGGTAGTTTCCGACTCGCTGAACCAAATCGGGACGGTTGATGCTGCTGGCAACGACTTTGATCAGGACTTCACTGGTTTTTGGTTGTGGTTTGTCGATCTCTCCAATTTTCATTACTTCAGGGGCGCCAAATTCATCCATCAGGACTGCTTTCATTTTTTTCTCCTTTGGTCGAAATTGATTTATAAAAAAGCTTAGGTCATGTTTTGCAGGAAATTATTTATTTCACCGCGATTATAGTCGTAAACGACCGTGGATTCAAACAGGAACTTGACCCATACAGCAAAAGATAAAAAAAATGTAATAATTTTTTGTTAAATTGTGTATAATTACAGGTCTACTGAAATGATTTGATTGGTGTGCCTTTGATTTTTACTAACGCTATTGGCTTGGTTGCTGTGCAAATTGATCTGCAAAGATTACTGAACTATCTGCTGCTGATTTTGTCCATTGTTGGCGGAATAGTATCCGGAATGTTGGCGGGGCGGCTGATCGACCTGTCGCTGGCTGGCGAGACAATGCTGTTTGCTGATCCAGGGCCCAGGCAGGTTGCAGTGCGCCAGTTACAGGAAGAGGATTTGCAGATTATTCTGAGCAGAAATTTGTTTAATTCTGCAGCCTCAGGTGATGTTGTCGAGAGGCTGGATCTTTCTCCAACAGCAACTTCAGCAGAGACTGTTGTGGCGGCTCCCGGGATAACGGGGGATTTGCAGTTGATTGGTACGGTTGTCGCTGGAGAGGATTCTCTGGCGTTGATCAAGGTGGGACCAAAGGTTGGCATCTTTCAATTGGATGAAAAACTGGCTCCCGGGGTGGCTGTGAGTGAAATCGGGCGTAAAATGGTGGTACTCATGGATCATGGGGTTCGACGTGAATTGCCGTTGAAACAGAGTAAAGGGGCTAGAGCTCAGCTTGTCAGACAGCGGAATCCTGCCGCTACCAAGCAGGGAATTGTCGCGGTTGATGAAAGTCGCTGGCAGATTTCGAAAGCTGTAGCGGATAATGCTCGAGCCAATCTGAATTCTTTATTGCAGACGGCTCGAATGATTCCACAGGTTGAAAATGGTCAAACAATCGGATTTAAGCTTGTGGAAATGAAAAAAGGTTCATTGTTAGAGCTGATTGGCTTACGGGTTGGGGATTTGATTGTTGAGATTAATCAAGTGAAGCTGAACAGCCCCGAAAAAGCATTGCAAATTTTCCAGCAGGTTCGTGAGGCGAACAATATCTCTCTCGGATTGATGCGTAATGGGCAACCGGAAACTTTTGAGTACAGCTTTGAATAGGAGTTGATCGTGGTTATTCGACACGGCATAAATGTTTTATTGCTGCTATGTTTTCTTCTGATTGGGTTGGTTTCTCAACCACTGGCAGCAGAGAAAGAGAAAGCGGCAGGAGAGCTTGAAGTCACGCTTGATTTTCAAAATGTCGAGTTGGTCGATATGGTTGGGACAATCAGCGAATTGACCGGTAAAAATTTTGTTTATGACGAAGCTGTACGCGGCAAGGTCAGTATTGTCTCACCTAAACCGGTTACTGTGGATGAAGCCTATCGCTTGTTCAGTACCGTTTTGAACGTGAAGGGTTTTACCATTGTTCCTTCAGGGAAGGTGAACAAGATTATTTCGATTCGTACTGCAAAAGAAGTAAACCTGCCAATCAGTAACGGAAATAATCTTGGAGAACAATTTATTACCCGCATCATTGAACTGAAAAACCTGGATGCTAAGGTGGTTGTTGATACTATCTTGCGCCCACTTATGCCTAAAACCAGCCATGTGGTTGCCCATGAACCGACGAATACAGTTGTTATTACTGACAGTGCAGCCAATATTAAGCGTTTATCTCAGATTCTGACTTCCCTGGATAGATCTTGGGATAGTGAAAGGATGGAGATCGTTTCGCTGCGGTTTTCTGAAGCCGAGGAAACTGCCACAATGGTTATGCAGATTTTTGAAGGTGGGGCTGCTGCTACGGTTCGTGGTGCAAGACCGGGGACAACTGTCCGCAAAAAAACCCGTGGGCAGGTCTTCCCCTATGACCGCACCAATAAGTTGATGGTGCTTGGCGATGAAAAATTTATCTTGCGCGCCAAAGAACTGATTGCTCAGTTGGATGAAGAAGCTGATCAGAGGCGTGCCGGGGTGCATGTCTATTATCTGGAACATGCTGATGCTGAGGGATTGGCTGAAACGTTGAACAGGATTATTTCCGGAGCAAAAAAAGGTCAACCTGCAAAACAGGAGATCCCGACCGGTGAAATTTTTGGGGACGTTGCAGTGACTGCAGATAAACCAACCAATGCACTGATTGTCAATGCTACGGCAGAGGATTATGCAGGAGTTCAGGGGCTTATTGAGCAACTGGATATCAAGCGCAAGCAGGTTTTTGTAGAAGCGCTGATCCTGGAATTGTCAATGGATGCTTTGATGGATCTTGGAGCGTCTTTACAGGGTGCGATTGACACTGGTAGTGACAGCTTGGTGTTTGGTTCCAGCAACGCAGGGACAGGCGGCTTGGCAACTTTTACCCCTACCGATGGGGTTCCTAATGTTCTTTCTCAAGCCGTTGACGGTATTCTTCTCGGCGGATTGTTCAATCCTATTACGACGATAATTAACGGAGAAACAGTCACGGTTCCAGCCCTCTCGGCTCTCATCGGTCTTTCTCAGACCGATTCAAATGTCAATGTTCTTTCTGCGCCGCGCTTGCTGACTTCTGACAACGAAGAGGCAGAGATTGTCGTTGGTAAAAATGTCCCTATTATTACCTCGAAATCGACGGATAATGCGGGCAATCCAATCAACTCGGTCGAGCGTCAGGATGCAGCTCTTACTCTACGGTTTACCCCACAGGTTACCGAAGGAAATCTTGTCCGGCTGAAGATTTTCCAGGAAATCAGTTCTGTTGCTGCTGAATCAACCTCGACTGGGTCTGTTAATGAGGTCGGCCCCACATTTAAAAAGACCCTGCTGCGCAACTCAATTGTGGCGCGTGACGGTGAAACAGTCGTGCTGGGTGGCCTGTTTCAAACAGATATAACCGCATCGGTGACCAAGGTTCCACTTCTTGGAGATATCCCGATTCTTGGACATTTGTTCAGGCGGACGAAAGATGTTGAGAATAAAACCAGCCTGCTGATTTTTATTACCCCTCGGGTGATTCGCGATAGTGAAGATCTGAAACGAATTACCCAGGAAAATCGGGCCAGTCTTGATCTGTTCCAGAAAGAAGGCGGTTCCGATAAGTTTTTTGGCTTAGAGGATCCAGAGGGGAATTTGTTGAAATCAGAAGCGGCAGTAGAGGACTAAATTAATGCGACCGTTGAAGTGGCGTCAACTTGGGGAGATCCTGGTACGGGACAAAGGGGTTTCAGATGAGGTTGTACGCCAAGCATTGCGAGAGCAAGAATCCAGTCACTTGCGGTTG